>JAISVT010000026.1 GCA_031271405.1 Candidatus Endomicrobium macrotermitis
GCGATTCGGTTTTTGTCGATTTGGGTTTCGGCATGAACGGATATCACACCGATAAAACTCAAGTCTATATGTTCGGAGCCGAGCCTTCGGAAAAGATAAAAGACATACAGCGAAAATGCATAGACATAGAATTGAAAACGGCAGAAATGATGCTTCCCGGAGCCGTCCCTTCCGAAATCTACTCGAAAATCATCAGCGGTTTAAGCGATGATATGAAAGAAAACTTTATGGGGTTCGGAGCTCACGGCCCGAAATTCATAGCGCACGGCATAGGGCTTACCGTTGACGAAATGCCGGTAATAGCCGATAAGTTTGACGAACCGCTTGAAGAAAATATGACTTTTGCCATAGAGCCGAAAAAAGGCGTGAAAGGTTTCGGCATGGCGGGCGTTGAAGATACGTTCGCGGTCACCGCAAACGGCGGAAGAATCATAACCGGCAGCCCGAAAGAGATTATCGTCGTAAAATAGAGGTTTTCTAAGAGCTTTCTTTTAAGTTTCGCTTACCGCAATCGTAAAAGAATCGTAAAAAGGTGCGATTGCACCTTGTATTTTCCTTCTAAACTTGGTAATATGCCCGCGGGAAGGGTACCATTTAAACCGGAACCGTTAAAACTTACGCAGCTACCATATACAAAGGAGATTGGCTTCCGATGGGCATTAAAATGGGTATTAAGTCAAAGATACTGGCTCCCGGCATAGTGGTTATTCTTTTGGTCGCAGTTGCAATACTTATCTCCAATATCTTTTTGTTTTCCGGATTTGTCGACGACTCTACGATCGACAGAATCAATTCTGCCGCAAAAGTCGCGTCTAACAGCCTGTATTCTCTCAAGGCCGAGGCAAGGGCCGTCTCTTTAAGCATTTCCAAAGATTCCGAAATAATAAGCGCCGTTTCCGGCAATAACCGCGATAAACTGCTGGCGCGCGCCAATGTGCTGCAAAACGAAACCGGGATCGACTTTTGTACGATTACCGATAAGAACGGAACAGTTATCGCGCGTACCCATGATCCGGAAAAGTACGGCGATTCGGTCGTGTCGCAGGCCAATGTCCGGTCCGCCCTGCGCGCAAAAGCCATGACGGCCGTCGAAGAAGGTTCCGTTGTCCGCTTGTCGGTCAGATCGGGTACTCCCGTTTTTAACAGCCGAGGAGAAGTCGCAGGCGTCGTGTCCGTAGGATACCGTTTGGACACCGACCGGTTTGTAGATTCGATAAAAGAAATGATGGACTGTGAAGTAACTGTCGTTTTAGGCGACGAGAGGATTGCAACAACGATTCTGCAGGAAGACGGCACGCGCGGAGTCGGCACAAGGGCTGACCCAAAAGTTACCGAAACGGTGCTGTCCGGAAAAGACTATTCGGGACGCGTCAATATTTTGGGGCGTATCGCAGTATCGAAATATATCCCCGTGTACGGGCCTGAGGGTAAGGCTATAGGCATGCTGTTTCTCGGGCAATATCTTGACGACGAGATAAGAACCATATGGTCATTTGTCGAGGGCGGTTCCGTCATTACTGTTGTTATGCTGGTTATTTCCGTCGTAATCGTACTCATTGTCTTGGGGCGTATCGTAAGGCCTATACTTGCAATGACAAAAGCCGCGTCGGCGTTGGCTGTCGGCGACACGGAAATCGATATCCGCGTGAATACCAATGACGAAATGCATACTCTGGCCGAAGCCTTCAACAGTATGATAAAAGACATAAGGAGCCAGGTGCAGATTATAGAGCACATAGCCGCGGGAGATTTGGAAGTTTCGCCGCAGGCGCGGTCCGCTAAAGACATAATGAATATATCACTCGGGAAACTTAACGCCACTATCCGCGCGCAGGCTGCCGCGCTTAAGGCGGAGCACGAGCGCATACAGCTTATGCTGGACGCCACGCCTCTTGCCAGCCGTATGTGGGACAGAAATTATAACATCATAGAATGTAATGAAGCCGCGGTAAAAATGTTTAATCTTAAAGATAAACGGGAATATATCGACAGGTATTACGATCTTTCTCCGCAATATCAGCCGGACGGACAAAAAACGCGCGATAAATCCAAGGCATTGGTCGTTGAAGCGTTTGAAAAAGGTTCAAGCGCGTCGGACTGGATGTATCAATTGCTGGACGGCACGCCGGTTCCGTCCGAAGTCACGCTGGTGCGTATTCCCTACGGCGGCGATTATGTGGTGGCTGCGTATTCGCGCGATTTACGCGAACAGAAAAAAATGATTTCGGAAATAGAACAGCGCGACAATATGCTCCAAACCGTAAATAAGGCCGCCGAGATACTTCTTCGTTCCGAAACCGGCGATTTTGAGAAGATTCTGCACAGATGCATGGAAATGATGACGCGCGTGATTAATGCCGACCGTATGTACATCTTTAAAAATTTTACCGAAAACGGAAAGCTCTTTTGCACGCAGATGTACGAATGGTCGGGCGGCGTTCAGTCATTTCAAAATACCGATTTTACGACTAATATCTCATACGACGAAAAAACTCCCGTGATTAAAGACGCGTTTCTGCGCGGAGACAGCGTTCATATGCTTGTAAGGGATATGCCGCCTGCCGAGCGGGAATGGTTCAGCGCGCAGGGGATACTTACCGTTTTGATCGTTCCGGTATTTATACAAAACGAATTTTGGGGCGTTGTCGGTTTTGACAATTGCCGCAGCGAGAAATTGTTTGCGGAAAGAGAAGTGTCCGTCATGCGTTCGGGAAGCCTGCTTGTAGCCAATGCCCTGCTGCGCAATGAAGATACTTTGAGGATTAAAGAAACTTCGGCCAAACTGGAAACCGCGCTGGACGACGCAAGAGACGCAAATAACGCGAAAAGCAGTTTCCTTGCTCATATGAGCCATGAAATAAGGACGCCTCTTAACGCCGTAGTAGGCCTTTCGGAACTTGCTCTCGACTATGCGTCTCTTGACGCAGAAACAGAGGATAAACTCGAAAAAATACACGGGTCGGGAATGACAATCTTAAGCATTGTGAATGACATTCTGGACATATCCAAGATAGAGTCCGGAAAATTCGAAATATATCCCATCCAATACGATACTCCCAGCCTGATTAACGATATCGTGACGCTCAATATAGTGCGCATCGGGGAAAAGCCGATAACGTTCAAGCTGTATGCCGATGAAAACCTTCCCGTAGAACTGTTCGGCGACGATCTGCGCATAAAACAGATTTTTAACAATCTGCTTTCGAACGCGTTCAAATATACGAATTCCGGAACCGTGGAATGGCGCATGGAATTTGAGAGGGACGGCGGCGACGTATGGCTTGTTTCAAGCATTCAGGACACGGGCATAGGCATTAAACCCGAAGGCGTGAAAAAATTATTTTCGGATTACAATCAGGTGGACGTGAAAACAAACCGCAAAGTCGAGGGAACCGGTTTGGGTCTTGCCATAACCAAGAATCTTGTCGAAATGATGGGCGGAACCATTACGGTCGAGAGCGAGTATGGTAAAGGCACGACGTTTCGCGTGCGCATTCGCCAGAAATTGGTGTCGGACGCGCCTATAGGCAAAGCGGTAGCCGAAAACCTGATGGGCTTGCGCTATACGATTTCCAGGCGCGCCAAGAATACAAAGCTCATACGCGTAAATATGTC
Source organism: Candidatus Endomicrobium macrotermitis (assembly GCA_031271405.1). Taxonomy (GTDB): domain Bacteria; phylum Elusimicrobiota; class Endomicrobiia; order Endomicrobiales; family Endomicrobiaceae; genus Endomicrobium; species Endomicrobium macrotermitis. The sequence goes on from JAISVT010000026.1 coordinate 3,616, forward strand.
TTATGCGCGCGTGCTGGTCGTCGATGATGTCGCAACAAATCTGGATGTCGTAAAAGGAATGCTGAAGCCTTATAAAATGAAAGTCGACTGCGCGCTAAGCGGCCCTCAGGCCATAGAGATGATCCGCGCGGAGAACCCGCGTTACAGCGCGGTATTTATGGATCATATGATGCCCGATATGGACGGTATCGAGGCTACTCATATAATACGTGAAGAAATAGGCACCGAATATGCGCGCAATGTTCCGATTATCGCGCTGACGGCAAATGCCATACACGGAAACGAAGAAATGTTTTTAAGCCGGGGATTTCAGGATTTTATATCGAAACCGATCGACATTACGAAACTGGACGCGGTGCTCCGCCGCTGGGTCAGAAACAAAGACCTTGAAAAAGCGGAAGACTCAAATCCGCCGAGTGACGGAAACTGCGCAGCGGGAAACGTTCGTTCATTGTTAGACGGCATAACGATCAAAGGCGTGGATAAGAAGAAAGCCTTGGAGCGCTTTAGCGGCGACGAAACGGTTTTTATAGACGTGCTGCGCTCGTATGCGTCCGGCACGCGCCCGATTTTAAATGATTTGGAAAAATATCTGGAGACCGGAAACTTTAAGGATTATGCCATTGCCGTACACGGCATCAAAGCCTCAAGTTACGCCATTTTCGCGCAGGAAGCGGGCAAAATGGCCGAAGAACTCGAAAAAGCCGCGAAAGCCGGAAATTCTGACGCGGTAAAGAGCGGGCATTATGATTTCGTGAAGGCCGCCGTCACTATTCTTGATAATATAGATAAGGCGCTTGCCGGAATCAACTTGTCGGCGGACAAGCCTTCCGCCGCCGCGCCCGACCCCGTTCTTCTTCAGGAACTGCGCGACGCGTGCAAAGCGTTCGATATGGACAAAGTAGATTCCGTGATGGCGCGTCTTGAATCGTTCCGGTATGAAAACGGGGAAAAACTTGTCGAATGCCTGCGCCGGCATGTCGGAAATATGGATTTTGAGAAAATTTCGGAATGGAGTATTCCCGAAGTTACGGGCTTATCCTGCAATAATGAAACCTCCGCGGCAAAAGAAGATTTTGATTTTACGGCGCCTGACGCGCAAATACTGATCGTTGACGACAATGAAACAAATCTGAAAATCGCTTCGGGTTTGCTGAAGCCTCTCGGGATTCATGTAGATACCGCTGGAAACGGAGAGCAAGCCCTGCGGATGATACGCGGCAGGCATTATGACGTCATTTTTATGGATCAGATGATGCCTGTGATGGACGGTATCGAGGCCGTGGGAAAATTAAGGAATATGGAAGAAGAATATTACAAAAAAGTGCCGGTAATAGCCTTGACCGCAAGCAACGAGCCCGGCGACAGGGAAATTTTTCTTCAGGCGGGAATGAATGATTTCATGATGAAACCCGTAGAGAAAAAAGAAATCGCCGCAAAAATCAGACAATGGCTGCCTGCCGGTTTGCTGCGTGAAAAATCGCTGCCGGACCATGATAAACGGGAGCAATCTTCCGCGCCGGCTGAGGGCCAAACGGATGATTTGCCCGTTATAGACGGCATAGACAGCCGGGAAGGAATACGTTATGCGGGGACAAAAGAATTTTATATCAGCCTGCTCGGATATTTTTACGGCCAGATCGATTCGAAGGCCGAAAAAATAGAAAAGTGTCTGGCGGACAGGCTTTTGCGGGATGTGACAATAGAGGTTCATTCGTTAAAGGGTACCGCCAAAATGATCGGCGCAAAAGAGCTTTCGGAAGGGTTTTCTCGTTTGGAGCGGTATGGTCATGATAATAATATAGAAGCGCTTGAGCGGGAAACGCCGGATGTTTTGAAGCAATACAGAAGCTTAAAGGACTCTCTTAAACCGTTTGTCGGATCCGGCGAGCCTGAAAAAAAGTAAGAATATTTGATCGAATTTAAGGGAAAAAGGATTGTTATGTTTGAACGAAAACGGCAGACTATTATGCTTGTTGACGACAATCAGGCAAATTTGAATATCGGAAAAAATATGCTGAAGGGTTCTTACGAAGTCTATGCCCTGCCGTCAGCGGAAAGGCTGTTTAAGTTTCTGGAAACGGTGATCCCGGATTTGATTCTTTTGGATATAGCGATGTCCGGAATGAACGGCTTCGAGGTTATCAGGATACTGAAAGCCGATTCGCGTTATGCGGACATTCCGGTCATATTTGTTACGTCCAGAACGGAAGAAATGAACGAACTCGAAGGGCTGACTCTGGGGGCGGTCGATTATGTGGCAAAACCCTATTCCGCGGCCATTCTTATGAAACGCATAGAAACCCACCTGCTGATCGCAAAACAGAAGTCTGAGTTGAAAAATTTCAACGACAACCTGATAAAAATGGTCAAGGAAAAGACCGCTCAGATTTCGGGGCTTCAAAATTCCATTATCAATATGGTTGCCGATATGGTGGAGTTCCGCGACATTTTTACGGGCGGGCATATCTGCCGCACGCAAAAATACGTGGAGCTGCTTATTAACTGCATGGTCGAATACAATGTATATTCCGAAGAGGTTCTTTCATGGGAGAATATGGATTACGTAGCTCCTTCGACACAGCTGCATGATTTCGGAAAAATATTCATCAGCGACGCAGTTTTGAATAAACCTGGAAAACTTACCGGCGGCGAATTTGAGATAATGAAAACTCACGTTGTAAAGGGCGTTGAAGCGATAAAAAGGATGGGGCAGGAAAGCGGGGGACAGCTTTTTCTGCAATATGCCGAAATTGTCGCCGGCTCGCATCATGAAAAGTGGGACGGCAGCGGCTATCCGTACGGGCTTAAAGGACACGATATACCGCTTTTGGGGCGGCTTATGGCTGTTGCCGACGTTTACGACGCTCTGACTTCCGCAAGGCCCTATAAGGAGCCGTTCAGCGTTGAAGAATCGTCAAAAATCATCATCAAGGGGGCAGGCTCGCATTTTGATCCTTTGCTGATAGATGTTTTTAAGAAAGTATCGGCAGATTTTTCTTATATCGCAAAAAACGGTATTTCGGCAATAAACGGTACTCTTTAAAAAATTCCGCTTTATACGGGATATAGCTTTTTACGCCTGCCTTATGCTAGTGTTTAAATTCCGGATGTTTTTCTTTTATGAAAGTGTTTTGGTCAAGTTCCGTGAAAGCGTTATTGAGTTCGTCATGCGTGTTCATAACTATCGGACCGCCCCATGCGACCGGCTCTTTCAAGGGTTTTGCCGATAATAAAAGAAACCTTGCGCCGTCTCGGCCGCTTTTGACTTCTATTTTTTCGTCTTTTGTAAGTAAAACCGCGGCCGGAGCATCTATAAATTCCGATCCGCCGAAAGAGCATGAACCGCTTATCATAAAAGCGAAAGCCGTGTCGTTTTTCTTGACATCCGCACTCCATACCGAATCCGGATTGACCTGCACGTCCAGATAAAGAGTTTTTACATAGCCGCCTTCAATCGCGCCTTTAACGCCTTTGTATTTCCCTGAAATGATCGCTATTTTTGCGTTTTCTTCTTCTACTTTTTTTATCATCGAAGATTTTATATTGCGGTAAGAAGGTTTTGTCATTTTATCTTTTGCGGGAAGGTTTATCCATAACTGTACTCCGAGCATTCTTTCGGCGGCGGCAGGCATTTCCTGATGTATTATTCCGCTGCCTGCGGTCATCCATTGGCAGCTGCCCGGCAGGATGGAGCCTTTGTTGTTTAAACTGTCGCCGTGTTCGATTTCGCCTTCTATAAGGTAAGTAACCGTTTCTATGCCGCGGTGCGGATGCCAGGGGAACCCGTTCGTGTAATCATCCGGGTCGGCCGAATCAAAAAAATCAAGCATTAAAAAAGGGTCGAAATCTTTTACCGTGTTAAGGCCTAAAACCCTTAAAAGTTTTACTCCCGCTCCGTCAAATTGCTTCGTACCGCGTACAGTGCGTTCAATTTGCCTTGCCATTGAGCCTGCTCCTTTTACATAATGTTTAGGAACTAAAAACGGCTTCACACACCGCAATTATACTTTAAATGTTTAAAATAGTGAAATGAAAAAGCAAAAGGCGCGTTATCTCAAAATAACGCGCCTTTTTAATCTGTTGCGTTACGCCGCCGACAGTATTCGGCTTGTGCATTTTGTCGAAGACGGCGGCTCGGTCAATATACCGTTGATAACAGTCGTGCTTTCATAGAAAGGCAGCATCCCTATGTCGCCGCTTTTGACCGCCGCGTTTACGGGAAGAATTTTATTCAATTTATCTAAAACCACGGGGTCTGAGTTTATCCTTTCCAAAAGAATCGGCAGCAGGATTTCTTCATCTATAAGAATTTTATATTCTTCGCTTACGCCAAACACGATAACGTCTCCCGATGTTTTTTTGAAATATACGGGTATCGATATGCCGTCGTTTTCCGGATGGGCTATGTTTACGAACGCTTCTTCGTCTCCGGCGGCGCTGCCGGCGGCAAGCGTTATATGCGTTTTTGCGTTTTTGTACTGCGCCTGTACGTCGTCTATGTTTCTGTTTGTCGTTATCGCTCTTCTTTGAAGTATGTATATTGTCCCTTCGTCATCTGTCGAAAATTCTATGTCGACGGGGTATCCCGCGTCTTCTTCAAGAATTTTTACTATGCCGGAAATTCTTTTTATCGTATCGTCGTCCAATATTCTTTTTTGGCGTCCGTCCGTTACAAGCACTTCTCTGGTGCCGCTGCCGTCTTCTCTTACCGCTGCTTTAATCCTTTTATCGGCGACCGAATATTCCATAACTTCGCCGGTTTCCCAATCTATAAGCATCGAGTCGGGAGTCTGTATGCCCGAAACGATTATTTCGCCCAGGCCGTAAGAAGATTCTATTATCATTCTCCCGTATTTGTCGCGGCTGAAGATTACTCCGGAACTTGCGACTTTTTTCGCCATTTCCTGAACCAAAACCGCGGGCTGTATTATCTTGCCGTTTTCAACCATGTACTCCACGCTTTTTTCCTCATAAAAGGATTTGCAGACTTCTAAAATAGCCGGGAAAATGTTTCGGTACGGCTGGTTTAACAGAGACTTGCCCATTCCTGCAAACGCTTTTTTATCACCGTCTTCGCCTACGCCCGAAGACCTTACGGAATACATCGTTTCCCTGTCAGCGAAGAGTCTCATTCTCTCTGCGATGGCTTTGAGCAGCCGAGGGGGGATTTTAGTTAACGATTTGTCGATGAATGCCTGAATTTCAGCGGCGTATTTTTTTGCTTCTTCTTTGTTTTTTTCAAGCACCGCTTTTTCAAATCCGGCGTTCAGCGCGTCAAATTCGTCTTTGAGCGACAGTTCTTCAAACAACAAACCGAGCATGTCGGAACTTATGCCTATTCCCTGCGGCACGACGACGCCTTTTTCATCCGCAAGAAGGCGGGATAAAAGCGCGAGTTCCGTAGTTTTCGAGCCGTAAGTGTAAACGCCTTTTTCATAAATGTTTTCAAAACCGGAAAAGGCGGAAGCAAAATCCATAGGCCTTGCGGCGATAAACTCTTTGACTTTCTTGTCCAATAGCGCGGAAAGTTTTACAAGCTCCGTTCTTTTGGCTCTCAAATCTTTTCTCGGCTCCGTTACGGATACGTAATAATCATATACCCCTATCCTGCGCAGCATTTTGACTATCCGGCTGACATCTCTGGAATCTAACGTTTGTTTTGAAAGATATCCGTTTATTTCGCCGGCGATTTGGTCAATGTAAACAAGCATTTTATCTTTTATTTCTTTTTGCCGCCGTCTGACTTCGTCTTTTAAATCTTCGATGGCAGCGTTTATTTCGGTTGTTTTGATAAAGTTTAGTTTTGCCGCGGCCGTTTCGGCGATGTCATAAGCCGTGCCTATGTTTTCGGCGGAATCCAGCGCGTTGAGAGCGTCGCGTATCGTTCTTGTTTTTTCCTGAACGTATCCTTTGTTCAGTTTTCGCACTATTGTTCTGACGCTTTCCGGAATATCCTGAGAAAACATCGCCGACATTATGGCGCGGGCCCTGCTGTCTCCGATAGCCTGAAAATATATGTATTCGGTAAAGCGGCCTATGTTTTCATCGTCCCGATGCTCGTTGAGAAAATTCCTTATCTCCGCGGCATTATCGGTTATTATATAAGACTGAAGTTCGTCCAATAGCGCGGAAAAGAGGTTGTATTTCTTTAACCGTTCAATTTTTTCACGCGTTTCTTTGAGCCTATCCGAGCTTGCATACATATTTCCGTAGATTTCAACATCTCTGAGCTCTTGAGGCGATATATAGGTATCGTCTATATTGCCGAACAATATGATTTTTCCGGTTTCTCCGTTTACAAGAACTCTGTCTCCTTCTTTGAGAACTATATCTTTAGACTGTACGCTTCTGGCTTTTACGTCATGGTCTAAAAATTCGATGTCGCCGTATTGCTGGTAACATTCGGTTTCAAGAACGGCGCCGTTTTCGGTATTTTTGATCGCGGCGTTGTTTAAAAGAACCGAAGGCTTACGGAGTTCTCTTGTCGTAATCGCGGCATGGCTTAAAACTCCGCCGCCGGTAGTTATAATTGCCGAGGCGGTCTCTATCGCGGACATATCTTCCGGTTCGGTGTAGGGGACGACCAGTATATCTCCGGGTTTTACGTTTTTTCTGTCAAAGGTTATTGTTCCGTAAACGTAAGTGCCGTTTCCTTCGGAAGTTCCGGTCGCAAGAATTTGCGGGCTGTCCGTAAGGTCTATGTAGGCGTTTTGCAAAGAGTTTAACATCCTGACTCTTTCTCTTTCTCCGAGCATAGCCTGTTCGTCGCCGGATATTTTGTGGCCTTGGGCATTGAGAAGCGCGGTCAGTTCGGCATTGGTCAGTTTTGTCCGTTTCCCGTCTGAAGAAACAAGTTCCGTAAGCGCGTATTTCATTCTTCCGGTAGCATTATTGAGCAAACCTTCCACGGAAAGATAATTTCCGCCCTTCAATTTATATACGCCTCTTACAAAATTAAAATTTCCCATCATAGCCGACGTTTTGTAAGAAAACTTCGCTTTACCCACAAGGTTTAAAGTCCTGCTTTGCATTAATGATTCGGTTTCATTGTCAAAAAGTACGTTTATGAATCTTCTGCTTCTTTCGCCGAATTCGCGGTTAGGCGTAAGTTCGCCGTTTTCGTTTAAAATAAGGCTGCCTTCGGCAAATGCTCTTTCTATAGGATTATTAAAGTGTTTGTCTATTTGGCTTTGTTCAAGATTCCGGGGCATTACGCTTCTGGCAGGCATGCGTTCAAGTTCCAGCGCTTCCAAAATACCGCTAAGGAACTCCGAAGCATCCCAATATCCCGGATTTTCCGGCCGCTCCGTAAGCATATTATCCATAAATGCAGTTCTTCCGTCGGTTTTATATTTATAGCCGTACCATATTTCTCCGGCCAGAAATTTATCTATCAGTTCTTGATATACATATTGTTCATATCCGCTGCTGCTGCGGTCGAGTTCTTCTTCGAGTTCCCAATCGAGCATCATCGAATATTTGAAAAGCGTTATTGCCTGATAAGCGGCTTCAATCATATCGGTTTCGTCGGTCATGCCGGAATCTTTGTTTAAAGAGGCGTTTAAGCCGCATGTTCCGGGCTTATCGCCGGTTTCCATATCGGTTTTTACGCTGAATCCGAATCTTTCCAAAATATCCGTGAAATATCTGACCCTTTCGGCATTGCCTCTGCTTCTTCCGCTTTCATGGTAATAGACGGATATGCCTCTGTCCTCCTGGCCGAAATTGAAAAAGATGTCAACGCTGTGATGAAACAGCATGGTTGTCCAGACAAGGATATCCTCCATAAATACAAAATCGCCGATAGGCATTTTTCCGTATGAAAGTTTTTCAAAAAGGCTCAATATTTCCTCGTTTACCGTACTGGCGTCGGATAAATCGTACCCTACTATTTGAGTATCGTCTCTTGTAGTTACTACGGTGCGGATATTTCTGTCGGAGGTTTGTAAAAAGTCCGTTATTTTTTCCTTAAACTTGCTTATGCTTGTCTGATGGACGGCGTTTATCAAAGAATTTATGTCCATGATATCGGCTATGGAATCTTCTTCCCAGGCGGAAAGCCGCATCCATTTTTTTGAAAAATCTTCGGTAATGCCTTCGCGCCCCAGCGCGGCGCTTATATTATTCAAAGAGATTTTTGCGGCTTCGGCGTGTTCGGGGCTTATTTCAGCCAGCCCTTTTATCATTTCTTCTATGTGGGCAAAGGTCGAGTCAATGTCTTTATATGTCGATTTTGACGTTAAAGCCGCGGTTCTTTCAAGCGCCAGAAAATTGTTCTTTAAAATATCCTGAAGCGTTTCGAAGTCTTTGATCATTCTTGCGATCTGCGGGTTTTTCTTGTCGGTTTTGCCGGAAATTCTCATATATGATGGATTTTTATATCCGACCCTGTCAGCCTCAAAAATACTTTTGGGAAGCTTTGATATAAGGTTTGTATAATCGAAAATGGCATTATTTTTTGTGTTATCGTAACTGAGGAATCTTCTCGGCGGTTCGTCACCGTAGTAGCTTATATATCCTCTTGAGTTTCTAAGTTCGTAAGAAATGTTCAAAGACTTGAAAATATCGTTTATCCGTCCGAGATCTATTATGCCGTTTTCGCCGGTTTCGGAGTATAAAAAAGAAGCCGTCCTTCCCAAGTTTTTGGCGGCAAGTATGCGCAGGTCAGGCGCCAAATCCGTATTTTCGGCTATGGAAAGTATATTTCTATACAGCTCAAGGGCTATATTTTCGCCGTTTGAGCCGGAAAAATAAAAATTATTGGCAATAAGTCCTAAGTCTAAAACAGGCATATACGAAATAAGCATATCGGTAATTTTTTCGGAATAAGGAATGCTTTCGTCTCTTTTGGACACTTCAAATGAGAAAATCCCGTCTCCTGATTTTTTAAAACCGTCCAAAAGTGCTTTCAGCGTATCCTCGTTGAGAGGGAATTCTTTGAATGTTCTGAACGTTATCTCTCTGCTGCGCGGAGCTGCCGCCGCAAGTATTTCTAAAATATCGCGCGCTTTTTTTATGTCATTGTTTTTATAAGCATATAAAGCGGCGTCAAAAATCTGTTCGACTGCCTTTTCGACAGTTCTTTTGTTTGATGAATTGTCTATTATGTATCCGAGAAACTTTGCGGCGCCGTCAACTTCTCCGGCGCTCGAATATTTTGAAACTTCATTAAGAGCCTTAATTGTATTTTCGTGAAAAACGGCCGATTTATTGATTATCGTTTCCAAAAGCGGGATAACGGATTGTATGATTCCGGCGGCTTCAGTTTGTCCGTTTTTTAACATATTTGAAACATATTCCAAAAGCTCTTTCGCTTTATATTCTGCGACCGGCGCGGTCGAAACGTTTATAATGCCGGCAAGAGATAAAAGCTCTGCGGCCGATTCTTCGATAAATCCGTCCGAAATGCCGGAATCCTTAAGCGCCTGCGCCGCTTTTTTGACGCTTCCGGCAAGTTCGCCGTCAACTCCGGAGTCGGATAAAGTCAGAAAGTATTCTTTTACTCCGCCGTAGTCTCTAAAAACGCCGTTAAGCGCAAAAGGTATTTCGTCATTTTCAATAATCCCGATATCATAAGCTTTTTTCAAGGCTTTGAGAGTGTTTTCACCGCTTATCGGACGGGCAACGCCGATTAAATCGTACATTGCGAAACGGAGATTCATTATCCTGTTGTCGTAATTTGTCTTATTGTTTTCTTTGCGTTTGTCGGCGTCGGATTTTTCTTTTACGAATAATTCCACTATTGTGAAAAAGATCAAATCGTTTGTTTCGGAGTCAACGGTTGTTAAAGCCAGCGGGATTATTTTGCGTATGAGAAATTTGTCGGAGTGTTCCAGGGTATTTACAATTTTTTTGAGATAGAGCGCGATGACGGCGCTGCGCTCGTTTTCAGGCGTTTCCGCGGTTATCTTCGAAAGCTCTTCCGCGGCAGTCTTATAAATGTCCAGATGAGGCGAGCGGGTTGTGCGTTTCAGACCGTCAATAACGGCCGCGATCTTATCGTTTTCTATCGATGCGCCGAATTCTTCGGATATCGTTTTTTGCGAACCGTTATAATAAACGTAATTTCCTGCGGGAGATAAAACATCGTTTAACACGGATTTGAAAGCTATAAAATATTCATAATGGCCGATTTTGTCTATTGAAGAAAATAAATCTAAAAGATCTGAAAGCTGCGTTTGCAGCGCAATATATTTTTCATTTATGCCGATGCCGGAAGCGTCAATGTTTCTCAATTCTTCCAAAATTGCTGTAAATCTTTCTTTGTTTTCATTTTCAAGCTGCCAATTTGCGCCGTAAGATTCTCCGAAATATCTGTCCGTAAGAGATTCAAGCCCTTTGATAACTCCGGCAAGCGCTTTGACGGATTTTTGCTCGGGAGTCTGCCCGAGTATAGTAAGAACCGGGTTTTTTATTTTTCCGGCGGCTGAAAGCAGATTGTTTGCCGAATGCAGCAGTATTACCGCTCCGGCGGCTAAAAAAGGCGCTGCGGGGAATAATACGTTTAAACCGACATACGTTCCCGTAAGAATTGCCGAGGATATCAATATTTTCGTCACGTTTCTTTTTTGGGCAAGGGGATTGTTTTTTACCGCGGCTTTGTCGGCGGCATAGTGAGCCCATGTAAATATGCCTATGCCCGCAATGCATGTCAGAGCTGCCGGTATAAAACTTAAAGGGTTTCCCAGCAGCAGCCCGATTCCGGCAAACGGCAGTACGCGAAATACCGATTCTTCCAATACGGGCACCGCAAACCCCGTGATCATCCTGTACCCTAAACTTGCAGGGTTTCGGAATATTTTTCTTACCGCATTATCAGCTATGGACAGCGGATTTATGCCGCCGCTTTCCGTTATCGCTTCTCCGCTGCCGCTTTTAGTTATGAGTTTTCCGTCTTTTACTTCGTACGCTCTTTCTTCCTCATATTCTCCAGCGAATTTTATTGTAAACGCCATTTCTCCGCTGCCGTAATTTTCTATTTCCAGCTTTTCCACTCTTACGTTCTCTTCGCCTTTCTCGGCTTTTCTTTCGGATAAGAAATTTTCTATGAACGCGTATATCGCTTCTTCTTTTATTTTCGCGTCCGCGTCATTTTCTCTTTCCAAAACCGCGTAACAGCTGGCGACAAGTTTCGGCACGCTTATTTCCAAACCTTCGCTCATAAACGGCCTTATGTTTATGGTGCTTTCTTTTATGTCTATGTATCCTTTTACGGTGTTTTTATATATTTCGTAGGCGTCTTTCGCGTTTCTTGTTATTCTCGGCGTTATCACGATACGGCTTATGTTTTTTTCGTCGAATATTTTTTCAAGGCCTCTGCTGTGAAAGCCTCCCGTCACGACTGCTTTGAAATTGCCGGCGTTCAACTCTCTGCTTATTTCCCTTAAAGCTTCTGTTCCTTCTTTTTTTAGCGCTTTATTCCGGCTGCTTTTTAAGTTTAATTTGCCGGAAAATATAATGTCCCTTTTAACGTTGTTTCTGTGATATTCCGACAGCATATCGGCGTATTTTTCGAGTTTTTCGGCCGCCGGCTTTGAAAAATACGAACACCATACTTTTTTAAATCTCCTGAATCCGTCTTCAAAGCCCTCAAGTTCTTCCGAAGTTATATTTGCCGTAAAATACCCTTCTACGGTGTTTATGTATTCGTTTAAATATATCACTTCCCGTTCGTATATCGTCCTTCCGAGGGATTGGTAAACTTCTTCTTTCAGGTTTTTTTCTTCCGACGACATTTCCAAAGGATTTAATTCCGCGGCAAACGCCATATAATCGAAAAATACCGCAAGATTGCGCAGTTTGTTATCTTTTGTTATGCCGTGCTCTTTATCCAAAGCAATCAGTTCTTTGCCTATATTTTCTATGTTTGCAAAATTTCCGCTGGCTCCGGATAACTCCGCAAAATTTTTATAGCTCAATTTGCTTTTTAAAACTTCCAGATACGTTTTAAACTCTTTTGCGAATTTTTCATTGTTTACCGTACCGGTTTTTCCCGTGAATTCGGCGTACTTTTTTATGTTCGGATATTTATTTACGTCTATTTCGCCGCCGCGCGCTTTTTCAATAAGTTTTTCATAATACTTTGCCGCGCCGAGTTTTCCTTTTTCATATTTTGACGTCAGCCTGTCCAGCGCTTTTATTTCTTTGTTTGCGTAATCTTTTTTTATCAGACCTATTTCTTTCCTCATTTCTTTTACTATGTTTTTTACTTGATCTTCGGCTCTTATTATTTTGTTTAATATGCCGATGTTTTTGTCATATACGCTCTCTTCTTCTATTCCGGTTATAAAACCGCTTTTGCCTTCCGACGCCGAATAGTATTCCGTCCCGTTTAAATATCCGCTGTCAAGCATGTGCTCCATTACCGTGTTCCCGAGAGCTTTGTTTTTCATTTGAGTAAGAAGTTTCGTTTCGATATTGCCTGAAGCGCCCTCAAGATAAACTTCTTTCAACCCGTATTTTTTATCGATGCTGCCCAGTATCGCAGCTATGTTTCTTTGCACTTCGCCGTGGCAATGCAAATCCTGAATGTTTATTATTACTTCGCTGCCGGGGTAATATTTTGCCGAAGTTATATTTCCGGCGGACGGCGGAACGCCGAAAAGACCGTCTTTTTTTGTTTCCCAAACGGCCGCAAAGGCCGGCGCGTTTATTATGCCCAGCATAAAACTGAACCCGGTTGCGGCTGCGATACACTTTTTAATCAGCGTTTGTTTAATCATTCGAATACCCCAAAATAAAACCCTCTTAATGGTTTTCGCAATTAAGAGGGTTTTTTATTAAAAACTGCATTGTTGTTAAATGATGAAATATCATACGGCTTCTTACACGATATGTAGTAAATTATGCTTTCAAGAAAATAGAAGACAATGCGCCTGTCAAAACGTTTTAGTAAACCGGGGGAAACTTGCGACGAATCGAAAAACTTGATTGTTTTAACGCCGGACGAAAGGTTTTGAGCGGAATTTTCGGTCTTTTCATTTTGAATGAAAACGTTTTTTTTTGCGGTTTTGCCGGAATTTTCCGAAGGTTTTTTGTTTTCCGGTTTCGAAGAATCGTCCGCCGGGGCGATTTTGTCCGAAATGGCCGAGCTCATTTTGCTTATTGTCCGGGAAACAAACAATACCGCGGAAAACATATCTTTTTGAAGTTCCGGATTTATCGGGACGGTTAATGCGCCGGCATACGGTGCGAAAGTAAAATTAAAAAATACGAAAAAAGCAACCAGCAAAGCCGCCGGTTTTGTCCGGAACGTAAACGGTGAAAAATTGAAAAACAAAAAGTTTGCCTGCACGTAAAATCTCCGTTATTTGCCTTAAGCGGATTATGCAGGGATATTATAACAGTTTACGCTTGAATTTCAAGGGAGTTCACAGATTTTTTACAATTTACTTTTTTGTGTTCAAATAATACTTGAGGGCTTTCATTACGGACTTGATGTCTATGGGTTTTGAAAGGTGGGCGTTCATGCCGCTCTCTATGGCTTTTTCTATGTCTTCTTTATAAGCGTTTGCGGTCATAGCAACTATAGGCACGGTTTTCGCGTCGCTGCGGTCAAGCGCGCGTATTTTTCTTGTAGCTTCATAGCCGTCCATTGTCGGCATTTGCACGTCCATAAAAATCAAATCGTAATAGGATTTTGGCGAATTTTCGAATTTCTTTAAGGCTACGGTGCCGTCGTCGGCTTCTTCCGTTTTGACGCTTGTGGACGCGAGAAGTTCTTTTAAAATGATTCTGTTGACTATAATGTCTTCCACTATAAGTATGCGTTTTTCCGATAAATTCATCTTTCCGGAATCGTTTACGTGTTTTATGTTTTCATCCGGCGCGGTTTGCTTGTCTTTTTCAAAATCAACGGAAAAACTGACCAGAGACCCTTTGCCGGGAACGCTTTCTATCGCAATGCGGCTGCCCATCAGCTTAACAATGCTCCGGCTTATGGCAAGTCCGAGCCCCATGCCGCCCGAACTCATTGCCGCCGCGAGGTCGGTTTGCTTGAAAGGTACAAGCAGTTTTTCCACTTGTTTGTAATCCATCCCTATGCCGCTGTCTTTGATTGTAAATTCGAGTTTTATCGATTTTTCCGTTTCTTCGAGTATGTTTATGATATACGATATTTCTCCGCCGGTATCCGTAAACTTTACGGCATTTTCCAGGAGGCTCATTATAACCTGGTTGATCCGCGATTTGTCTCCTATTACTCCGGTTTTGGAAAAAGAGTCGGCATTGGTCGTAAACTTTATGTTTTTTTCGGAGCATTCCTGCCGCATCATTTCCGAAATTTCCGCATAAGACGCGGCAATATTAAAGGGCTGGGCGGCCATTTCAAACTTACCTGTCTCTATTTGCGATATATCAAGTATATTGTTAAGAAAATTCAAAAGCCGGTTGGAAGCCTTGAGAGATTCATTTATCGAACCGATCGCCTTTTCTTTATTGTCTATGTTGCTTTTGGCTATGTTCGACATGCCTATAATCGCATTAAGGGGGGCGCGTATTTCATGGCTTATCTTTGAAAGAAATCCGTCCTTTGTTTTGGCTGCCGCCGCGGCGGCTTTTTCGGATGCTTTACGTTCGGTTATATCGCGTCCAAGACCGATTACGCCTGCAAGTCTGCCGTTGGCTCTCAGCGGCGCTCTTATGATTTCAAACAGCCTTGCATCGCCGTTGGGGTATACCCTGTTTTCTTCGGTTACTTCCATCTGTCCCGTTGTGAGAACACGCTTGTCCGCTATGATAATGGAATCGGATATATCTTCCTGCGAATTTAAAAAAATATCTTTAGGAGTTTTGCCTATAAGGTCATTTTGTTTAACGCCGATAAATTTTTCAAAATTTTCATTGCAGCCGATATAAGCGCCTCTAATGTCCGTATAAAAAATAAAGTCCGGCATGGAATCCAAGACTGAAGCATACAGGGCGCTTTTTATTTCCAAACGGGACATTTTCACGCTCATATCTTCTTCCATATTTTTTTTTGCCCTTTTATTTTTTATAAGGGAAGCGTAAAGATATATGGCCAGTATGAAAAGTACGGCGCAAATTGCCATGTAGGGGATTATTAAGGACGGCGACAATAAACTCGCGAATATGCCTTCCGCGGCATAGGCTGATGAACTTGAAAACGATAAAATAAAAACACAAAGAATATGTCGTTTCATTATGGAAAGGCCTTTTTTTGATTTGATTACTGCAAATGGCTGCAAATAATTATATAATTATATATAAAAAAAAATATTTTACAAATACAAGGCTTTTATTGTTTTCATTTTTTCGCAAAAATACATAATTGACTTTTGACGAGTAGTATGTTAAAATCCATACTTATAAAACACATTGTATTATAATGCAATTATGGCAAATTGCCATATGCATTTTTGTTTTTTATTATTTTTGCGGGCGGGCGTGGCGGAATTGGCAGACGCGTATGGCTTAGGACCATATACCGCAAGGTGTGGGGGTTCAAGTCCCTCCGTCCGCAGAACTGCAATTACAAAGAAGTAAAAAGCATTGCGGTTTTGCAGTTGATTCGTATATCGTAATTTATTTATTTTATATAAAAAGGGGAAAGTAAAAATGGCTCGTGAAAACGATAAGATCGATTTTAAATCTTCGGTTGCGGACAAAAAATTGTGTTCGATAACGATAGATATCGAAGTTTCGCCGGAAATTGCGGGAAAAGAGATAGATTCCGCTTTCAATCAGTTTCAGCAGCAGGCAAGGCTTGACGGATTCAGGCAGGGAAAGGCTCCTATAAACCTCATAAAAGAGAAATTCGCCAGGGAAGCCAAAGATAAAGCCGTTGAAAACATAGTGAAAAGCACCGTTTTCGACGCGCTTGCAAAAGAAAATTTCGTTCCGATAGATTTTCCGGTTGTCGATGAATTCAACTATGAGATCGGACAGGCTTTGAAATACCGTTTTACCGCGGAATGCCATCCGAAAGTAGAAGTAAAAGGCTATAAAGGCATACCCGTAAAAAAAGAAATATTTAAAGTGACGGATAAAAGCCTTGGGCAGAGCCTGGACGCTTTGAGGGACAGAAACGCAAAACTTGTTCCTTCTTCCGGAGCGGCGTCCGATAAAAGTTTTGTATCCGTAGATTATGACGCTTTTGACGATAAAGGAGTTGCGCTTCCCGAAATTACCGCAAAAAACCATATGCTCGATTTAGGCTCCGAAAACACGCTTAAAGGCTTTGCAAAAGCCCTCAAAGGCGCAAAAGCGGGCGACGAAAAAGATGCAAAAGTCGAATACCCCGCGGATTATCCCAATAAAGCTCTTGCAGGAAAAACCGTGACCTTCAAAACTAAAGTAATCGAAATAAAAGAAAAAGAGCTTCCTCAGCTCAATGACGATTTTGCTAAAGACATGGGTACGGAAAATCTGGAAGATTTGAAAAATAAAGTGAAAGAAAGCATAGAAGCCGAGGAAAAACGCCGGCAGGATATGGATGTCGAAAAGCAGGTCGTGGAATATCTTGTGGAAAAAAATAAATTTGAAGTTCCCCAATCTCTGGTAGCCCAGCAGAAGGAACATCTGATAGAAAGAATGAGAAATTATTTTAAGACCCAGGGCGCGCCTGAAGAATTTATCGAAAAGCAGATAGAAACGGGCGATGCCAAATTTAAGGACGAAGCGGAAAAAAACGTCAGGCTTTCTTATATTTTGAACACCATATACTCCGGCGAAAACCTGGCGGTAACGGATGCGGATCTCGAAGCCGAAAAAAACAGGATGAAAGAATCCAATCCGTCGCGCCTGGAAGCGGTCGACAAATATTTCGCCGAAAAGAAAGAAAACATTATGCTTTCTTTGAAAGAAACGAAACTTTTTAAATTTTTGCTTGACAATGCCGAGATAAAAGAAGAAGTGAAAGATATGCCGCTTAAAAAGGCAGAGTGAAGAGTCAATAGTGAAAAGTGAGGATACTCCCGGCGTAGTTGCCGCGTCTTCACTCTCAACTCTTAATTTTTGGAGTTTTTATGCTGATACCTACGGTCATAGAAAGATGGAGTCAGGGCGCGGCGGTAACTTACGATTTATATTCGCGTCTGCTTAAAGACAGAATTATTTTCGTAGGCGGTCAGGGCGGGGCGATAGCCACTGATTCCGCAAATATTCTTATAGCCCAGCTTTTATACCTCGATTCCGAAGATCCGGGAAAAGACATAAGCTTGTATATAAACTCTCCGGGCGGAATGGTTACCGCGGGTCTTGCGGTTTACGACACGATGCAGTTTATAAAAAGCCCTATAACCACAATTTGCATGGGGATGGCAATGTCTTTCGGCGCGGTGCTTCTTGCGGCCGGCGCAAAAGGCAAAAGATACGCTTTGCCGCATTCCAGAATAATGATACACCAGCCTTTGATTTACGGCGGCGGGCTGTCCGGAACGGTTTCGGACATCGATATCGAAACGAAAGAGCTTGTCTCGACAAAACAAAAATTATCCGAAATTATCGCCAGACACGCCGGAAAAACGGCCGAACAGGTTTTAAAAGACACGGACAGGAATTATTATATGTCCGCTCCGGAAGCGAAAGAATACGGCATAATCGACGAAGTTATAACGACAATAAAATAAGAAGTTTAGAAGTTTGGAAGCTTGGCTACGGCAAGGCCGTTGCTAAACTTCTAAGCTCCCCAAGTTTTCTAAACTTCCAACAGGTTTATATATGGAAACTACTATTGACCAACGCTGTATGTTTTGCAAAAGAGGCGCCCCGCATAAGCTTGCGGGAGGCAACGGCGTTTATATTTGCGAAGAATGCGCGAAAAGCTCGAAAGAGATTTTCGACAATATGAATAAGAAGACCGAAGAAATTTCTTTGAAGCCTCCGAAACCTAGCAAAATCAAAAAATTTCTGGACGATTACGTCATAGGCCAGGAACACGCAAAAAAAACTCTTTCCGTAGCGGTTTACAATCATTATAAAAGAATAGAATTTACGTCTAAAAATTCGGGAGACGTCGAGCTCCAAAAATCGAATATTCTGCTTATAGGCCCTACCGGAACCGGAAAAACTCTTTTGGCGCAGACTCTTGCCAGAATTTTAAACGTTCCTTTTGCAATTGCCGACGCCACGACTCTTACCGAAGCCGGTTATGTGGGAGAAGACGTCGAAAACATACTTTTAAGGCTTATACAAAATGCGAATTTCGACATAAAGAAAGCCGAGAGAGGCATAATTTACGTCGATGAGATCGATAAAATATCCAGAAAATCCGATTCGCCGTCAATTACGCGAGACGTTTCGGGAGAAGGAGTCCAGCAGGCTCTTTTAAAAATTCTTGAGGGCACTGTCGCAAGCGTCCCTCCGCAGGGCGGGAGAAAACACCCGCAGCAGGAATATTTGAAAATCGACACCACAAACATTTTGTTTATATGCGGCGGAGCTTTTGACGGGCTTGAAAAGGTAATAGAAAGGCGCATTTCCAAAAAAAGCCTCGGGTTTATAAAAGACGAAGGTTCGGACAATAGAGACAAATTTAAAAATAAAGATTTCGCGCTTTCAAAAGTCGAAAGCGAAGACCTTATAAAGTTCGGGCTTATCCCGGAATTTGTCGGCAGGCTTCCCGTTATATCTACGCTGAACCACTTGACGGTTGAAGATTTGGTTCATATTTTAACGCAGCCGAAAAACGCTTTGGTCAAACAGTATAAAAAAATGTTCGAGCTTGAAAACGTCGAACTTTCTTTTGAAAAAGACGCTTTGGAGCATATTGCGAAAGACGCGCTTAAAAGAGGTTCGGGCGCTAGGGGCTTGAGATCGATAATAGAAAATATTCTGACAGATACCATGTTTGAAATTCCGGATAACAGTCAGATTTCAAAATGTGTCGTTACGGCGGATTCCGTAGCCAAAAAGGAAAGGCCTAATATCACGCTAAAGGAGACGGCATGAGCGAACTGGACAGATTTAATAACGATAGAAGCGAAGCCGTAAAAATTCCGGACACGCTGCCCATGCTTCCGGTACGCGAAATAATTCTTTATCCGGCGATGGTGCTGCCTTTGGCTGTCGGCAGGGAAAAGTCCATAAGGGCTTTGGAAGAATCGATGGCGGTAAACAGGCTGATTTTCGTAGTCACTCAGAAAAACGTTCAGGTTGAAGATCCGTCTCCCGACGACATTTATTCCATAGGCACGGTTTGCGAAGTTTTGCAGATTCTTAAAATGCCTGACGGCACGCTTAAAGCCCTTGTAGAGGGGATAAGCCGCGCGCAGTGGACGGACTATAAGCTCAGCGACAAGGGCTATATAGAAGTAGGCATTAAAGTTTTTGACGAGAAAATCGAAAAAACGCCCGAAACCGAAGCCGTAATGAGGCGCGCTATTTCGCTTTTTGAGCAGTATGTAAAACTTAACCCGCGTATGCCCATGGAAATTTCCATATCGGTCAACAATATCGCCGATCCGGCAAGGCTTGCCGATACGATAGCCTCGCATCTTGCCGTTAAAAATAACGATAAACAGACGATACTTGAGCTTGTAAATCCGACGGAACGTCTGGAAAAGATAATCCAGATTTTAAACGCGGAAATAGAAATATTGAATATCGAACGCAGAATACAAAGCAGGGTGAGAAACCAGATCGAGAAAACGCAAAAAGAATATTATCTTACCGAGCAGATGAAAGCCATACAAAAAGAACTTAAGCAGAAAGACGACGCGCAAAAAGATTTGGACGATCTCAAAGAAAAATTAAAGAAAACTAAAATGCCGCAGGCCGCGCGCGAAGCCGCGGAAAAAGAATTTTCGCGCCTTGAAAAAATGATGCCGATGTCGCCGGAAGCCACGGTCATAAGGACTTATCTCGACTGGATAGTGGAGCTTCCGTGGGAAAAATCCACCCAGGACAATCTCGATTTGAAAAGAGCCAAAGAGATTTTGGACCAGGACCATTACGGGCTTGAAAAGGTCAAAGACAGAATTTTGGAATATCTTGCCGTGTTATCCAGAGTCAACAAAATAAAAGGCCCGATCCTTTGCTTTATCGGGCCTCCCGGAGTCGGCACAACTTCGATAGCGAAATCCGTGGCAAGAAGCCTGGGCAGAAATTTCGTGAGGATTTCCATGGGCGGAGTGCGCGACGAGGCTGAAATAAGAGGGCACAGGCGTACGTATATAGGCTCTATGCCGGGAAAAATCATACAGTCTATGAAAAAAGCGGGTTCCAACAACCCGGTGTTTATTCTCGACGAAATAGACAAAATGGGTTCGGACTGGAGAGGCGATCCGTCGGCCGCTTTGCTTGAAGTTTTAGACCCGGAACAGAATTACGCTTTCGGCGATCATTACCTGGACGTCGACTTCGATTTGTCGAAAGTTATGTTTATCACGACGGCAAACACTCTGCACAATATACCGAACACTTTGCTTGACAGGCTTGAAACCATAAGGTTTTCAGGATATACGGATGAAGAAAAGCACCGCATAGCGCGCGATTTTATCTTCCCCAAGCAGCTTGCGGAGCACGGGCTTAAAGACGAAGAATTTATTTTGGAAGACTCCGCTTTAGACGCGGTGATAAAAAACTATACGCATGAAGCGGGCGTCAGGAATTTAAGCAGGGAAATCGCCAACCTTTGCAGAAAAATCGCGAAAGAACTCGCTTTTGACGGAAACATAAAAAATATAACGGTAACGCCCGAAAATTTAAACAAATACCTGGGCGTTCCGGTTTTTGAAAGAGAAAAAATTACCGAAAACGACATAGGCGTCGTAACGGGGCTTGCGTGGACGGAAGTCGGCGGAGAAACGCTTACCATAGAAGTCAATAAAATGAAAGGCAAAGGCGGGCTTTTCCTTACCGGAAAACTCGGCGACGTAATGAAAGAGTCGGCGCATGCGGCTCTTACTTATGTGCGTTCGTCCGCGGAAAAATTGGGCATAAACGAAGATTTGTTCAAAGAAACGGATTTCCACGTTCATGTTCCCGAGGGGGCGGTTCCCAAAGACGGCCCAAGCGCCGGAATCGCGCTGGCTACGGCTCTTGCTTCGGTGTCTATGGATAAAGCCGTCAAGAAAAAAGTCGCCATGACGGGCGAGGTAACTTTAAGAGGCAGGGTGCTGGGCATCGGCGGGCTTAAAGAAAAAGTTCTGGCTGCATACAGGGAAGGTATGAAAACTGTTTTGTTTCCGGAAAGCAATAAGAAAGATTTGGCGGATATTCCCGAAGATATAAAAGAAAAGCTTGAAATGATACCGGTTTCGCATATGGACGAAGTCATAAATATCGCCATAGGCAAAATTGACGGACAGCAAAAAGCTAAAAAAATTAAGAAATAAAAAAGTCAGGAGTAAGGAAAGAGGAGTCGGGAGTGTATGCATTTCATCCCTAATTCCCGGTTCCTCGTTCCTCACTGATAAACGGAGGCAGTAAAAATGAAGAAACATTATCTTTTGACTCCCGGACCCACGCCGATCCCGCCCGAAGTCGCTCTGAAAGAAGCCTTGCCGATACTCCACCACCGCACAAGCGAGTTTGCCGCCATTTATAAAGACGTTGCGGAAGGCCTTAAATATGTTTTCCGGACTAAAAACGAAGTATATATGCTTGCGGGTTCCGGCACTGCCGCAATGGAAATGTCGGTTGTAAATTTGTTGAGCCCTGGGGATGAAGTTATAGTCGCGGGATGCGGAAATTTCGGGGACAGATGGGTGAAGATAGCCCAGAGCTACGGAGCAAAAGTCATTTCCGCTTCAGTACCGTGGGGAAATGTAGTAAAGCCCTCTGAAATAGAGAAAGTGCTAAAAGAAAATCCCAATGCCAAAGCCGTTTACACGACTTTTACGGAAACCTCAACCGGCGTCGTAAACGATATCAAAGCGATAGGCGAAATAGTTTCAAAAACGAAAGCCGTTTTGGTCGTTGACGCGATTTCCGGACTTGTCGGACAGGAATTTAAAACGGACGAATGGAAAGTCGACGTTGTTGTTTCGGGCTCCCAGAAAGGCTTTATGCTTGCTCCGGGACTCGCTTTTATCACGTTTAGCGATAAAGCGTGGAAAGCCGCCGAAGAATCCAAAATGCCGAAATTTTATTTCGATATAAAGAAATATAAAAAATCTTACGCGACGAGCGAAACGCCTTTTACTCCTCCGGTTACCCTTATAACGGCTTTGCAGGAGGCCATAAGGCTTATAAAAGAAAGAGGCATAGAGAATCTTTGGAACGACTACAAACTGCTTGCCAAAGCCGCGAGAGCCGGAATGAAAGCTCTGGGTCTTGAACTTTACGGAGAAGTTCCGTGCGAAGTCGTGACAAGCGCGAAAGTTCCGGAAGCTATAGGCGGGAAAATAGTAAAAACATTAAGGGAAAAATACGGCGTTTCGATTGCCGGCGGACAGGGCGATTTGAAAGGGAAAATCATAAGATTTGCCCATATGGGATATATCGGCAAAGCCGACCTGCTCGTAGGTTTTTCATGCCTTGAAATGGTTTTGGCGGAGCTTGGCATGAATATCGAAAAAGGCAAAGCCGTAGCCGCGGCCGAAGAAGAACTTATTAACGGATAAAGTGAAAAGTAAAGAGTGCAGAGTGGAAATATTGAAATTCGGCTTTGCCGAAGGTTGTTATAAGTTTTTGCTTCGTGAAAACACGTTGTCTTCACTCTTCGCTTTGGATAAAAGAGGAATAAATGTATAAAATTTTAATGACTTACGACAGCATGGAAGGGTTGGATTCTTTAGTCGCAAACAAAGAATTTAAAATCGAAGTTCACAATAAGCCGTCTCCGGAAGAATTTAAAAAACTCATAAAAGATTATGACGGGCTTTTGATTCGCTCCGAAGTAAAAGTTACGGCGGAGGTAATAGAAGCCGCCGAAAAACTTAAATTTATCGGCCGCGCCGGAACGGGCGTTGACAATGTCGATAAAGCGGCAGCTACGCAAAAAGGCATTGTCGTTGCCAATGTGCCCGGGGGAAATACTATTTCCGTCGCGGAACATACCGTCGGTCTTATTCTTTCTATGGCAAGAAGCCTTCCCGACGCCTGCGCTTCCATGAAAAGCAAAAAATGGGAAAAGAAAAAATTTATGGGCAATGAAATATTCGGCAAGACTCTCGGACTTATCGGCCTGGGCAGAATCGGCACCGAAGTTGCCAAAAGGCTTCTTTCTTTCGGTATGAAAGTGGCCGCGTACGACCCTTTTGCCAATGCCGACATAGCCAAAAGCCACGGGATAGATTTGACGTCTCTTGACGAAGTTTTCAAACAGTCCGATTATCTTTCCATACATTCGCCGCTTACCGATGATACCAGGGGAATGATCAATTCCGCGAATATCGCAAAAATGAAAGACGGCGTAAGGATAGTCAACTGCGCAAGAGGCGCGATCATCAACGATAAGGATTTGGCCGAAGCCGTGAAATCCGGTAAAGTCGCCGGCGCGGCTCTTGACGTTTTCGTAAAAGAACCGCCCGAAGACTGGAGCCTTATCGAGACGGAAAATATCATAGCCACTCCTCATCTTGCGGCGTCAACCGAAGAAGCGCAGGTTAAAATTGCCGTTGAAATGAGCGAAGTGATAATAGATTTTTTCACTAAAGGACTTATAAGAAACGCGGTGAATGTCCCGACTGTCGATTGGGAAACTTACAAAAAGATGAAACCCTACATAGAACTTTCGGGAAAAATCGGCTCTTTTGCCGGACAGATTGCCGAAGGCGGAATTAAAGATATAGAAATAAGCTATTTCGGAAATATAGCGGATTTCAACGTAAGCCCTCTTACGATTTCGTTTTTGGAAGGGTTTTTATGCCGAATTCTCGACATAAAAGTAAATTCCGTAAACGTTCCCTTGATAGCCAAAGAAAGGGGAATAAAAGTAAAAGAAATTAAAGATAATGCCGCCGGAGATTATACGGGTCTTATCAGCGCAAAAATAATTACGGATAAGTCGGAAAGCGCGGTGTCTGCGACTCTTTTCGGCGATAAAAACGCTAAAATAGTAAAAATTAACGGACTGACCGTTGACGTTGCTCCCGAAGGCGGAATGGTGTTAATCGTAAACGACGATAAACCCGGCGTTGTGGGCAAAGTCGGCGTGGCGCTCGGAGACAGCGGCATTAACATAGCCGGAATGAACGTCGGAAGGAAAAATGCCGGCGGGGAAGCGCTTACCATTATAGAAGTTGACGGCGAAGTTCCCTCCGCGACAACGGAAAAAATCTTAAAAATACCGGGCATCAAAAAAGCAAAATACATAGCTTTGTAATATGCGTCATTAAACAAAAGGGCAACGGCAGAAGCAGCCGCTGCCCTTTTTTATTTAGCGGATAAAATGAAAATACTAAATTTTTTAAAAAACCATAAAACTTTTGTTTTTGTTTCCGTACTGATACTGCTTATTGCAGCGGTTTACGGCAAAAGCCTGAAGTACGATTATGTTTATTTGGATGACGATACTCTTATTTTAGAAAACAATGATTATATTTCGGATTATAGAAATATCCCTAAACTGTTTGCTTTATCCGTTTATCATTTTAGCGATGAAGACAG
>JAISVT010000049.1 GCA_031271405.1 Candidatus Endomicrobium macrotermitis
GTAAATTTACCGCTGATAAAAAACTTACTCTTACGTACAACGGCGCAATTGTAGGTCAGTTGGATATGGAATACCTGCACAGAACGGGTCTTCCGAAATCGGCAAAGAAAGCGACGTATACTCCTGCAAAAGAAACGCTTCAAAAGCCGGTAAAACTTGACGGCGCAAAAATCAAAGACGCGCTGAAAAAAGTTTTGGCGGATTTGTCGGTGTGCAGCCAGGAAAAAATTATAAGCCGCTACAAAAGCGATCTGCAGGGGCAGACGGTTGTTAAGCCGGTACAGGGCGCGGGCGGCGTTGCTGACGCCGGCGTAATATGCCCGGATAAAGTGATTAAAGGCACAAAAAAGGGCATCGCTTTGTCTAACGGGCTTAACCACCATTACGGTAAGGTCAATACTTACAAAATGGCGGCTTCTGCCGTTGAGGAAGCTCTGAGAAACGCCGTTTCTGCAGGCGCAAATCCCGACAGGACAGCCGTGCTCGATAACTTTTGCTGGGGAAACCCCAATAAGCCGGAAGTTTTGGGTTCTCTTGTCGCTTCGGCGCGCGCCTGTTATGATATGTCCAAAAAATTCGGCGTGCCGTTTATAAGCGGCAAAGACAGTTTATACAACGAGTATGCCGTAGGCGGCAAGACTTTTGCAATACCTTCCGCTCTTTTGATTTCCGCGATGGGCGTTGTCGATAACGTAAAAAATACTATGACAATGAACTTTAAGCGCGCGGACAATATCGTAATGGTTTTGGGTATTACAAGAAACGAACTCGGCCAAAGCGCTTTTGCCAGAGCAAACAATGTTAAAGGCGGAGTCGTGCCTGAAGTTTATCCGGAAGAATCTTTAAAAATTATGCGCGGCATTTACAAAGCGGCAAACAAAGGCTTGATAAAAGCCTGCCATGACGTTTCCGCCGGCGGTATGGCCGCGGCAATAAGTCAAATGGCTTTTGCGGGGCAAAAAGGCGTGAAGATAAATATCGACGCCGTGCCCGTAATGAAGCCTTTAACTGCCGCTGAAATTTTGTTTTCCGAAAGCAACGGAAGGTTTATAGTCGAAGTAAGCCCCGAAAACGCAAAGAAATTCAAAGAAATTTTCAAAGGAATGAAAATTTCCGAAATAGGCGTTGTTACCGGCGATAACAATATAGAGTTTGAAAGCGTAAAAGATAAAACCGGATTTTCAGAAAAATCCGAAAACCTTTCAAAAATCTGGAAAAGTACGGTTAATTTGTAATCATAACTATCGGGGTTATGCCGCCTTGTCAGGCGCCGCATAACCGTTACGATACGGGTTTCTGAAAAACAGCCTGCCGCGGTTTGGTCTTGCGGCAGGCTGTTTTTACTGGTTATTATTGTAAAAAATGCGCAATATTTTGTAAAATTATACGAGTTAAATTTTAATACTTCTAAAAGGCGGATAAGATTATGGGGCAATGCGTTAATTGTTTCTTTCAGGGAGACAACAGTATTGACGGCAGGGGCAAGGGTATAATTTTTTGTATGGTTAAAAGAAAATGGCTGGCTGAAAACGATACTTGTCCCGATTTTACGGATTACGCGGAGTTAAGCAAAGAAATACGCAGCCAGTACGCTTTTGAATTGCGCAAAAATAAAGAAAGCGGTTCAAATAAAACCGGAGACATAATCAAGCAGAGCTGGAAAGCGATGATCATTACTCTGATACTGTCTTTCATTATGTTTATACTGGCGGTTAAGATTTTTGATAAGTACATTTTTTAGAACGGCGATGTGCGGAAGTTTAGATACATTGATGCATAGTTAAAGACAATTGAGCTGTATTCAATAATCCGGAGTTATTAATGAAAGTTTTAGTTATCGGAAGCGGAGGCAGAGAACACGCCATATGTTGGAAATTTTCTCAAAATCCTGCAATAGAACATATTTATTGCGCTCCCGGAAACGGCGGGACAAAATTATCGTTTGCCAATACCGCAAATGTGGAAATCGGAGTGAGCGAGTTTGAAAAACTTGCAGCTTTTGCCGATGAGAATGAGATAGATTTTACTTTTGTCGGACCCGAAGTCCCTTTGGCTGAAGGTATTGTAGATTTTTTTGAAGGGAAAGGTCTTAAAATAGTCGGGCCTTCAAAAGAAGCGGCAAAACTTGAATCAAGCAAAATATACTCCAAAGAATTTATGAAAAAATACGGAGTACCAACTGCCGAATTTCATAAATTTTACGATATAGATTCCGCTTTAAACTTCTTAAATACATGGGAAGAAAATAAAAAAGCAGTCGTTAAGGCCGACGGGCTTGCCGCTGGTAAAGGCGTTTATATGTGCGACGGCAGAGCCGACGCAGTAAAAGCGGTTAGAGAAATGATGGCAAACAACGCCATGGGCAAAGCCGGATCAAGCATTGTCATAGAAGAATTTATTGACGGCCAGGAACTTTCATATCTCATTTTTACCGACGGCGAATCATATTCAATGATGCCTGCCGCTCAAGACCATAAACGGGCAAACGACAACGACGAAGGCTTAAATACCGGCGGAATGGGCGCGTATGCTCCCGCTCCTTTGGCAACGGCAGAACTTACGAAAAAAGTCGAAGATACAATAGTTAAAAAGACGATTGAAGGAATAAAATCCGAAAGGCTGAATTATAAGGGCGTATTGTACGTCGGAGTAATTATGAACGGCGATACGCCGTATGTTTTGGAGTATAACTGCCGTTTCGGAGATCCTGAAACCCAGGCCGTTTTGCCTTTGCTTGATACCGACTTGACCGATATAAGCCTTGCTCTCATAGATAAAAAACTTTCAGGCATTGAAATCAAATGGAAAAACGGGGCTGCCGTTTGCGTGGTTTTGGCTTCGGGCGGATATCCCGGGAAATTCGATTCTGGGTTTGAAATACGGGGGCTGGAAAACGTTGAAGATAAAAATACGATAATTTTTCATGCCGGGACAAAAAATGAAAACGGAAAAATCCTTACCGCGGGCGGAAGGGTCTTGGGAATTACGTCTGTTGCCGGAGATATAAAAACGGCTATAGACGAAGTATATTCGCAGGTTAAACTCATATCTTTTAAAAATATGCATTACAGAAAAGATATAGCGCAAAAAGCGCTTCAGAATCAAAAGCAGGTTTGAGGGGAAAATATGGACAATAAAACTGACGTTGCGATAATAGTAGGTTCGGGTTCGGATTTGGCGGTTATGAATGAAACCGTTAAGGCTTTAAAAGAATTCGGTTTGTCGTATAGCCTCAATATAGCTTCGGCTCACAGAACTACCGGGCATTTAAAGCAATGCATAGCCGGCGCGCATTCGTCAGGCGTAAAAGTTTTTATAGCCGGAGCGGGAATGGCCGCCGCTTTGCCGGGCGTTATAGCCGCGGAAACGGTTTTGCCGGTGATAGGCGTTCCTATGGAAGGGAAAAATCTTTCGAGTATGGACTCTCTTTTTGCCATAGTGCAGATGCCTAAAGGCGTTCCCGTTGCGACGGTTGCAGTCGGAAAAGCGGGTGCAATAAACGCGGCCGTACTTGCCGCCCAAATAATAGCCGTGAGCGACAATTCGTTGAAAGAAAAGCTCATACAGTATAAAAACAAGCAGGCGGAAGCGGTCATAAAAGAAGATTTAAAACTTCAAAAGGACGGGATTGATAAATATTTGCAGCAATAAAGCTGTCATCCCGACGGAAGCCGGTATCTGTGTTTTAAAATGGATGCCGTTTTTCAACGGTATGACGCAAAAATAGGAATTATAGAAATACTATAAGGAAAATAATGGAAGAAATAATACTTGATTCTCAATCGTTTAAAAAAGCCATAGAGAAAGTTTCAAAAGAGATTTTTGAAAAAAATAAAAATCTTTCGGGGTTTGCCGTTGTGGGCATCCATAACAAGGGCGTTTATATAGCAAAAAGAATTTTATCCGAAATCGCGGCGCTTGCAAAGATTCAGGAATCGCAGATCCCTTTCGGTACGCTTGATATCACCCTTTACAGGGACGACCTGGATGAATTCGGCTCGGATATGCCGGTTATAAAAGATACGGTCATACCTTTTGACATAAGCCAGAAAAACATAATTTTGGTCGACGACGTTTTATATACCGGAAGAACAGTCAGGGCTGCTTTGGACGTGCTTATGGATTTCGGAAGGCCTAAGTCCATACAGCTTGCGGTTTTGGTCGACAGAGGATACAGAGAGCTTCCGATAGAAGCCGATTATGTCGGAATTAAGCATGTTACCAAAGGAAAAGTAAAGGTTCAGTGCAAAGAAACGGAAGGCGAGGACAAAGTTTTTATTTTATAATAAAGAGGGGAATATGTCTCTTAACCGCAAAGATTTGCTTGGTTTAGAACATCTGGACAAAAAAGATTTGCAGTTAGTTTTGGATTCGGTAAAACCTTTCAAAGATCTTTTCACAAGATCCGTCAAAAAAGCCCCTACATTGATAGGAAAAACGGTAGTAACTCTTTTTTACGAACCTTCTACAAGAACAAGAACTTCTTTTGAAATCGCCGCAAAACGCCTTTCCGCGGACGTCGTAAATATCGCCGTAAGCGCTTCAAGCGTAGTCAAAGGCGAAAGCCTTATAGATACGGGCAAAACCCTTGAAGCGATGAAAGCGGACTACATTATCATCAGGCATTCGCTTGCCGGAGCGCCTGATATTCTTGCAAGAAATTTAAACGCTTCCATAATAAACGCCGGCGACGGCTTCCACGAACACCCTACCCAGGGGCTTCTTGACCTTTATACGATGTATGAAAAAAAGAAAAAGATAGAGGGCTTGAAAGTTCTCCTTGTCGGCGACATACTTCATTCCAGAGTCGCAAAATCCAATATATGGGCGCTGACTAAAATGGGCGCGGAAGTCGCGGTCGCAGGGCCGCCGACTTTGATCCCTTCGAATATTGCAAGCCTCGGCGTAAAAGTTTTTTACGATTTGGACGAAGCCATAAAAGCGGCAGACGTCGTAAATATTTTAAGAATACAGCTCGAACGCCAGCAGGAAAATTTGTTCCCGTCGGTTCACGAGTATGTAGAGCTTTATCAGGTCACAAAAGAAAGGCTTGCAAAAGCCAAGCCGGGCGTGATAATTATGCATCCCGGGCCTATGAACAGGGGGATAGAAATATCTTCCGAAGTTGCCGACAGCGCGAACGCCGTTATAAACGAGCAGGTCACAAACGGGATCGCCGTCAGAATGGCGGTATTGTATCTTTTAAAACCAAACAACAAGGTGAAAAAAAATGCGGCTTCAAATTAAAAACGTAAGAATTGTCGACCCTTCGCAAAATAAAGATAAAACCGGAGACATATTCGTTGAAAACGGAATGATAGTCTCTAACCTTTCTGGAGCTGCCGACGAGATTTACGACGGCTCGGGCAAAATAGCCGTTCCGGGGCTTATTGACGTTCATTCTCATTTAAGGGAACCCGGGCAGGAAGGCAAAGAGACGATTAAAACCGGCACGCAGGCGGCGGCTAAAGGCGGCATAACTACCGTTTTTTGTATGCCCAATACTAAGCCTGTCATAGATAATGCGCCTACCGTGGAATTTATACTTTTGAAAGCCCAAAAAGAAGGCATTGTAAACGTTTTTCCCGTAGGGTGCGCCACAAAAGGCTCTCAAGGCGAAGAGCTTTCGGAAATCGGCGTTCTTAAAAAAGCCGGTATTGCGGCGATAAGCGACGACGGTTTGCCTGTTTCAAACTCGCAGATAATGCGCCGTACTTTGGAATATACGAAAATGTTTAAACTTCCGGTGATTTCCCACTGCGAGGATAAAGAACTCAGCAAAAGCGGCGTTATGAACGAAGGCAAAAAGTCGATGGTTTTGGGTTTAAGAGGCATACCCAGACAAGCCGAAGAAGTTATGGTCGCAAGAGACATTATGCTTGCAGAACTTACCGGCGGATATTTGCATATAGCCCACGTTTCGACCGCGGGTTCCGTTTATTTAATCGGACAGGCTAAAAAGAAAGGCATAAAAATTACGGCTGAAACCTGCCCGCATTATTTTACGCTTACCGACGATGTGGTAAAAGTTTACGATGCGAATACGAAAATGAATCCTCCTTTAAGGGAACAAAGAGACGTGGACGCAATAAAACAAGGCCTTGCGGACGGAACCATAGACTGCATAGCCACAGACCATGCTCCGCATACGGCCGAAGAAAAAAATAAAGAGTTCGATTTGGCTCCTTTCGGCATAATAGGTTTTGAAACCATATTAAGCCTTGTGTTGAACGAACTTGTTGATAAAAAAGTTTTATCTTTAAGCGAAGCAATAGCCAAAATGACATTAAACCCCGCAAAAATTTTTAATCTTGAAGGAAGGGGAAGCCTCAAAGAAGGCAGCATAGCCGATATTACGGTAATCGATCCGAAATATTCTTATGAATTTACAAAAGAAAGCATAGTTTCAAAAAGCAAAAATTCGCCTTTTATAGGAAGAAAATTCCAGGGCGGAGCAGTCCTGACCGTAGTCGGCGGGAAAATAGTATACCGTAAAGACAATCAATAAACATATAAATAAGTATTATTTTTATATAATTACAGCATGAGAAACCGGAATACAAATACGTTAAAACTTAAGAAAAATCCATCCGCTTATGCTGTTTGGCGTTTAGAACAGCAGTTGAATTACGGTTTGTCCGAAAATGAAAAAATAAACAGGGTAGAGTTGAAAAAATACTTGCCTGTTTTGAATATCGATGCCGATACAAGAAAACTTTGCGAGTATCTTTTATATGGCAAAAAGCCTTCTTACTAAACAACAAAAACAATTTCTTGATTAAACTCCTCAACTGTATGGTAGTTTTTATTTTTCAGGCGGTACGGCTTTGTCTGAATATTATTTGCGGCACAGGTACTCGGAAGATTTAGATTTTTTTCGGAAAATGAAATAAATTCTTCGGATTTAAATTTGTTTTTAGTTATAAATAAAAGCAAGTTTGGCGCTAAAAATATTCAATTTTCACAGTCCTTTAACAGAAACTTATTTTTTCTTTCTTTTGACGGCTTAGAGAGAGAATTAAAATTAGAATTTACGTTTTATCCGTTTGAAAGAATAGATTTAAAAAAGAAATACGGCAACTTTTTTGGGTTTGGCAAAGAAATTGGGATTACTGGATTAAAATAAATCTGAATTATGCCCTGACAGGCAGTTGTCACCCTGCGGAGACGAAGTCTCTCGCAGGGTCTATAGAAAAGCCGTTATTTATAGATCCTGCGGCTACGCGCAGGATGACGGACTTTACCAGTGTGCATAATGGGATAATTCCGAAATAAATAACAATAAATGACAAATAGTTAAAAACTGCTATGCAAAAACACAGCAGTTTTTTGTTTTGTATGGAAAACAACCGGCAGCGGCGGCGGCAGCAAAAAACTTTATCTGTGAGAGAGAAGTAAATCCGATCGAAGCGAGGGGTTTTAGCCGTTTAATATTATTTTTTGCAAAAATGAATGCCGGCTTTCGCCGACAAAACAAAGGATTTTAAAACCTGCTTTTGTCACTTTGACAATTATATCCGCAAATTATAGAATATTGCCATGGGAAATTTGGAAATTTTGTCCGTAAAAGTGAAAAAAGCGGCCGAGCGAATAAAAAAACTGAATTACGAGAATATGAAACTCAAAGCCGAGATAGAATCTCTGAACAAAACCCTCGGTTTTTATGAGCAGGAACGCAAGAAATACTCGCAAAAAATGAACGAATTTGCTCAAATTGAAAAAAACGCCGAACATGCCATATTGAAAATTGAAAGAATTTTAAAGAAAATCGATACGGCAAAGGCGTCTTAATATATGGATAACAAACTTAACACGAGAATTATGGGAATCCCCATATCTCTTAATCTTGAAGAGATGGACGATTTAAGTTTCAGCGTTTTGGAACGCCGTATAAACGACACATGGCAGAAAGTAAAAGAAGCCAATCCCGAAGTTGTAGATACCTGGAAAATAGCGGCTTCTACGGTTGTTGAAATCACCAAAGAATTGATCAGATTAGAAAATTTACAGGAAAATATTTCAGATAATTATGAGAGAAAGATTAAAGAGCTCATTAAACAACTGGATGAAACAGACTATTCAGGCTGAAATATTCGTATATTTTCCCTGCAGCGTTGGTGATTTGTTTTAAGCGTGTTTATTCCTACAAGTCTATTCAGGAGAACAGCAGTCGAGCGTATGCTCGCGGGCACATGCCACTGTATCTCACTTAAAAAAATGGGCTTTAAACCGTTTAAGACGCACGGCGCTGCGGGGTTTTTCTTTAACTTTACGGTGTCAATATGTCCCAAACGGATTTTTTAACAAACGCGGCGGCAGGTAAGAACAAGCCTTTGGCCGCAAGAATGGCTCCTAAAAGTTTTGAAGATTTTATGGGTCAGGACAATATTGTCGGCGACGGAAAGCTTTTGCGCCGTTCCATAGAAGCCGACAATTTGGGTTCCGTAATATTTTTCGGGCCTCCGGGCACCGGAAAAAGCGCTTTGGCAAGAATTATCGCATCTAAAACGAAATCTTATTTCGAAGAAGCCAATGCCGTAACGATAGGCATCGCCGATATAAGAAAAATTATCGATCAGGCTAAAGCGCGGCTTGAAATGTCGGGCAAGAAGACGATTCTTATGCTCGACGAAATACACCATTTCAACCGTTCGCAGCAGGACGCACTGCTTCCGGACGTTGAAAGGGGAACGATAACGCTGATAGGAATTACGACTGAAAACCCGTTTTTTTATATCAATGCGGCGATAATTTCAAGAAGCATAGTTTTTGAGTTTCAGCTTTTGTCAAAAGACGCTCTTTTAAAAATTCTCGAATCCGCTTTGGCTGACGGCGAAAACGGTCTCGGGAAATTTAAAGTGGAAATGTCGGATCAGGCTAAAGAGCATTTGATTTTAAACGCCGGAGGCGACGCCAGAAAACTTCTTAACGCCCTTGAAATAGGCGTTCTTTCCACCAAAATGAACGGGGAAGGAATAAGAGTTTTCGACATTGCCGTGGCGCAGGAATCCATGCAGAAAAGGGCGGTTTTATACGACCGCTCCGGAGACGCGCATTACGACCATATTTCCGCGTTCATTAAATCGATGAGGGGTACAGATCCCGACGCCGCGGTTTACTGGATGGCGAAAATGCTTGCGGCGGGCGAAGATCCGCGTTTTATCGCAAGGAGAATAATCATCTGCGCGTCCGAAGACGTGGGCATGGCCGATCCCCGCGCTTTGATGCTTGCGGTTTCGGCTTTAAACGCCGTTGAATTTGTGGGAATGCCTGAAGCGAGGATTATTTTGGCGCAGGCTGCGGTTTATGTGGCTACGGCTCCGAAGTCAAACGCTTCTTATCTGGCCGTGGAAAAGGCTTTGTCCGAAGTTAAAAACGGCAAAGCAAGAAACGTACCCAACCATTTGAAAGATGCAAATCTTGACGGAGAAGAATTGGGTCACGGGCAGGGGTACAAATACCCGCACGATTATGAAGGGCATTACGTAGAGCAGGATTACTGGACCGATCCCGTCGAGTTTTATAAACCGTCCGGGGAAGGTTACGAGGGGAAAATCCGTGAAAGACTCTTTGGAATCAGAAAAAAGAAAAGTAAGATATGAGTTTTTGAATTTGAGAAACAGAATAGACCCTATTCTGGCGTCTGCTTACAGCAGCGTGATTTTTTCAAAAATAATAAAACTTCCCGTTTACGAGAAAGCGGAAACGGTTATGTTTTATCTGTCTTACGGTTCGGAAGTCGCGACAGACGCTATGATAACGTCGGCGATTGAAGAAGGAAAGACCGTTGCCGTTCCGACAATAGAAAATCCGGGCGACGGAAAAATGGAAGCGGTAAAAATAGCGAGAATAGAAGACGCCTACCAGTCCGTGTACGGAATAAGGCAGCCCGAGATAAACCGCGAAGATTTGATCGATAAAAGCAATATCGATTTGGTTTTTGTGCCGGGAATCGCTTTTGACAACAACGGGTTCAGAACGGGTTACGGAAAGGGTTATTTTGACAGATGGCTTCAGAACGTTCCGCCTGAAAAAACGATAGGTCTTGCTTACGATTTTCAGATTACTGACAAACTGCCCGCGGGAAAATACGATTTGCCCGTAGGCATGATCGTGACGGAAAAAAGAATAATAGAGACAATCAAGAATTAACGAAGTACAAAGAACAAACAATTAACAATTGCGGTGTTTCGGCAGAGCCGAAACCGAATTAATGAGTTTTCGCTTTACGAAAACCCCAAAAATGAACTTTGTTATTTGAAAATTGTAATTTGCAGTTAAAAAATGGGAGCGGGGAAATGGAAAACATTATTGTGATAGCTATAGCCGCCGCTGTTGCCTTTGTAGCAGGATTTGTTTTGCGTCTCGTATATGCGAAAATAAATGCGAAGTCAACAGAGCAGGTTTCAGAAAGGATTATCAAAGAAGCGAAATTGATGGCCGAAACAAAATCGAAGGAAGCGATGCTCGACGCAAAGCTGATAGTCGATAAAGAAAGAAAAGAGTTTGAGCAGGAAATAAGGGAAAAAAAGCAGAACGCGCAAAATACGGAAAACAGGCTTAACCAGCGCGAAGAAAATTTGGAGCGCAAACTTGACTCCTTGGAACAGAAAGAAAAAGCTCTTGCCGGCAAAGAGAAAGCCGTAGCCGATAAAGAATTAAGCCTTAAAGTTAAATTTGACGAGGCTGAAAAGATTAAAGAAGAGCAGAAAAAAGTTTTAGAGAGAATTTCGGGCATGACGCGCGAAGAGGCAAAAAAAGAGCTCGTAAGCGCTATGGAAGAAGAAGCCAAACAGGATGCTGCGGTTTTGGCGCAGAGAATAGAGCAGGAAGCGCGCGATAACGCGGACAGAAAATCCAAAGAAATTATTTCCGTCGCCATACAGCGTATCGCGGCCGACCATACCGCGGATATTACGACTTCAACCGTGCAGATTCCGAACGACGAGATAAAAGGCAGGGTCATAGGCAGGGAAGGCAGAAACATAAGAGCTTTCGAACAGGCTACCGGCGTAGATCTGATAGTCGACGACACGCCCGAAGCCATAACCGTTTCCGCTTTTGACGGCGTAAGAAGGCAGATCGCGAAAATAGCTCTCGAAAGGCTTATAGCCGACGGCAGAATACATCCGGCAAGAATCGAAGAAGTGGTTGAAAAAGTAAAAAAAGAAATGGATATTCACATAAAAGAAGTCGGCGAACAGGCCGCCATAGACGCCGGCGTTCCGGGGCTTAATTCCGAAATTATAAAACTTCTCGGAAAACTTAAATACAGGACTTCGTACGGACAAAACCAGCTTCAGCATACTTTGGAAGTGACCTGGCTTGCCGGCGCCATAGCCGGAGAGCTCGGGCTTGACGTCATGTTCTGCAAAAAAGCCGCCTTGCTTCACGATGTGGGAAAAGC
The DNA here is from genome assembly GCA_031271405.1 of Candidatus Endomicrobium macrotermitis. Classification (GTDB taxonomy): domain Bacteria; phylum Elusimicrobiota; class Endomicrobiia; order Endomicrobiales; family Endomicrobiaceae; genus Endomicrobium; species Endomicrobium macrotermitis. The sequence goes on from JAISVT010000049.1 coordinate 11,408, forward strand.
CGTCGATCACGAAGTAGAGGGCACGCATCACCAGATTTCGGCCGATATTGCCAAAAAGTACGGCGAATCGCCTAAAATGATAAACGCGATTCTTTCTCACCACGAGGGTTTTGAAACTCCCAACAGCGCTGAAGCTTTCGTAATAGCCGCGGCAGACGCGATTTCGGCGGCAAGGCCCGGCGCAAGAAGAGAATCCGTGGAGCATTATCTCAAAAGGCTTGAAAAACTTGAAAAAGTCGCGAAAGAATTCAAAGGCGTTTCTATGGCGTATGCCATACAGGCCGGCAGGGAAGTGCGCATTCTTGTCGAACCCGAAGACGTTGACGATAAGCAGGCGCAGGTTTTAGCGCATGATATAGCCAAGAAAGTAGAGCAGGAACTCGAATATCCCGGACAGATAAAAATAACCGTGATAAGGGAAACGAGAGCGCAGGACATCGCGAAGTAAGACAGAGTGAAGATTGAAGAGCGAAAAGTTAAGATTTTGTTTTGAGTGAGGAGTTAACGGCAAAAATGGTTCCCTCGCCCCTTGCGGGAGAGGGAGGGACAAAGCCCCGGGTTAGGAGTTGCCGTTATTGCGAGGCAAAATGTCAAAAGAACTTGAGTTTGATTTCAACGGCGAAAAGTATAGCGTCAGGCTTATCTACACCGTTTCGCAGATAAGCAATGAAATAAAACACGTTTTGGAAGGTTCTTATCCCGAAATTTGGCTTCGCGGCGAAATTTCAAATTATAAGCTCTACGGTTCGGGGCATGCGTATTTCAGTCTGAAAGACGAAAACTCGCAGATAAAAGCCGTAATATTCGATGCGCAGGAAATTTTAACTTTTAAACCGCATGACGGAATGGAAGTGTTAGTACGCGGGCGGATAAGCTCTTATCCAAAACGCGGCGAGTACCAGATTATAGTCGAGTCGGTTGAAAATTTCGGTATAGGCGGTTTGGCCGCCGAGTTTGAAAAACTTAAAAAGAAACTTGAAGCGGAAGGATATTTCGACGAATCGGTTAAAATCGAGATACCCAAACTTGTGAACAAAATAGGCGTAGTCACTTCGCGGGACGGAGCGGCTCTGCACGATATTTTGAAAGTTTTGGACAATTTAAACGCAAACGTTGAAGTCCTTATTTATCCCGTGAGAGTTCAGGGAAAGGAAGCGGAAAAAGAAATTCCCGCAGCCTTAAGATATTTGAATGAAAATCATAAAGAATTGGACGTTTTGCTTGTCGGGCGCGGAGGCGGTTCCATAGAAGATTTATGGGCGTTTAATACCGAGCCCGTGGCAAGAGCCGTGTTTGATTCCAAGATTCCGGTTATCTCCTGCGTGGGACACGAAACGGATTTTACCATAGCGGATTTTGCCGCGGATATGCGCGCGCCTACTCCTTCGGCGGCAGCCGAGATGGCCGTAAGAGGCAAAACGGAACTTAAAAACAAACTCGGCAATATGAGCCGCGCATTGTTTGACGGCATAAATTTTATTTATGAAGACAATACTGAAAAACTTGAAATCCTTTCGTCGTCAAGGGCTTTTGTGAAGCCGTATCTCATATATGAGGACAAAATAAAATATGTCGGCGAACTCGGAGAGAGGCTTCGCCTGCTGGTTAAAAATATTTTTGCTTTAAAAAAATCCGCGGCGGCCAATCTTTCTCATAAGCTGTATTTGGTTTCGCCGCTTTCCGTGTTAAAAAGAGGTTTCGCGGTAGTTAAAGACGAAAGCGGAAATATAGTAAAAAAAACCAAAGCGCTGAGCGCCGGAGATAATGTCAGCGTAATGCTTTCCGCAGGAAATTTTAAAGCACGCGTAGAGGAAATAAAAAATGGCTAAAAAACAACAGTCTTTTGAAGCTGCTATCAAACGCCTTGAGGAAATAGTCTCGAAAATGGAAAACGCGGATCCGGATTTGGACAATGCACTCGCTTTGTTTTCCGAAGGCGCGGAACTTGTAAAATTTTGTTCGGCAAAACTTAACGAAACCAAAAAGAAAATCGAAATACTGCTTGACGGAAATAAAGAACAATTTACCGGCAGAAATTGATACCGTCCTTGATAGGGCGGATGTTTAGAAAATCAACGGAGTTAACCTTGAATCTAAAATCATATCTTTTAAAACAGAATAAGCTTGTAGATAGCGCTTTGAAGAAATTTTTGCCTAAAGGCAATGCCATAATGCCGCAGGGAATGCGCTACAGCATGCTTGCCGGCGGAAAAAGGATTCGTCCTGTTTTTGTCCTTTTAGCCGCGGAATTGTTCGGCGTAAAACCCGAAAAAGTTATGCCCGCTGCCTGCGCTATGGAATATATCCACACGTATTCTTTGGTTCACGACGATTTGCCGTCTATGGATAACGACGATTTAAGAAGGGGAAAGCCGACAAATCATAAAAAGTTCGGGGAGCCCGCTGCCATTTTGTGCGGGGACGCTTTGCTTACCGAAGCGTTTGACCTTATAACAAAATCATCCGCGGAAAATAAAAACATAATCAAAGCGGTTTCCATTCTGTCCGTATATTCGGGATATAAAGGGATGATAGGCGGGCAGGCTGAAGATACTATTTTTGCCGGAAAATGGGGCGGAAAGAATAAATCTTTTCTTTCGAAAAAATTGAAATATATACAAATGACAAAAACCTCGGCTTTGCTTATCGCAAGTTTAAAAATCGGCGCCGTTTTGGCTGGAGCCGACGATAAAAGCCTTAAAGCGCTTGAAACTTACGGCATCAACGCGGGAATAGCTTTTCAGATAGCGGACGACCTTCTGGACGTTTACGCGGATAAGAAACTTCTCGGAAAAAAAGGAAGCGACAGGGACAACGATAAACTGACCGAACTTTCGCTTTTCGGCAAAGAACAGGCCGAGAAAAACGCCGCGTTACACGTTAAGAAAGCCAAAAACGCTTTGAAGATTTTCGGAAAGAAAGCCGAAAAGCTGGCCGCTTTGGCAGATTATATGACGGAAAGAAAATACTGAAACGGCAATCACGAAAAATTCGGAGACATAAGTTGAATATTTTAGACAAAATAAACGGCCCGGACGATTTAAAGAAAATCAAAAAAGAACTCTTGCCTGAAGTCGCTTCGGAAATCAGAAAAAAAATAGTGGAGACCGTGTCAAAAAACGGCGGGCATCTTGCCTCAAGCCTGGGAGCCGTAGATTTGACAATTGCTCTTCACTCCGTTTACGATTCCCCCAAGGATAAAATAATTTGGGACGTCGGTCATCAGGCATACGCGCATAAAATTTTAACCGGACGCAGAGAGAAATTTGAAACTTTGAGGACCCACAACGGCGTTAGCGGATTTCCGAAACGTTCGGAATCCGAGCATGATTCTTTCGGCGTAGGGCATTCGTCAACATCGATTTCGGCCGCTTTGGGTTTTGCCGCCGCAAGAGATTTGAAAAAAGAAGATTATAAAGTCGTAGCCGTGATAGGCGACGGTTCTATGACCGGCGGCCTTGCTTTCGAAGGCCTTCAAAACGCGGGGCATCTGAAAAAAGATATGCTTGTTATTTTAAACGATAACGAGATGTTTATATCGCAGAAGGTCGGCGCGATCGCAGGTTATTTTGCAAAACTTTTGACCATAGGTATGGTTAAAAAAGCCGAACAGAAAATTATGAAGACCATAAGCCGTTTTCATTCTTTCGGTTCGCCTTTCGGGAAATTTATAAAAAGAGCGAAAGTGATGCTTTTTCCCGGCATGCTTTTTGAGGAAATGGGTTTTACTTATATAGGTCCCGTGCAGGGGCATGATATATCGAATCTCACCGCGATACTTACGAATATTAAAGATATGCAGGGGCCTGTTCTGCTTCACGTTATAACCAAAAAAGGAAAAGGCTACGAGCCCGCGGAAGAAGATCCTACAAAATTTCACGGCGTCGGAAAGTTTGACGTAAATACCGGAAAAACCGCGAAAAACGATAAAGTTACTTATACGCAGGTTTTTTCCGATACTCTCGTAAAACTTGCAAACGCTAACGATAAAATTGTCGCGATAACCGCGGCTATGCCCGAGGGAACGGGACTCGATAAGTTTGCAAAACATTTTCCGGAAAGATATTTTGACGTAGGCATTGCCGAAGGACATGCCGTTACTTTCGCGGCCGGCATGGCCGCCGACGGAATGCAGCCGGTTTGCGCGGTATATTCGACTTTTATGCAAAGAGCTTTGGACAATATAATCCACGACGTGGCTTTGCAAAATCTTCCGGTGGTTTTTGCTTTGGACAGAGCCGGGCTTGTCGGAGAAGACGGCGGAACGCATCACGGATCTTTTGATTTTTCGTATTTGAATTTTATCCCGAATTTGATAATTATGGCTCCGGCGGACGAAAATGAACTTCAGCATATGCTTAAAACCGCTTTTAATTCAAACAAACCGTGCGCTTTGAGATACCCGAGAGGAGCCGGAAGCGGAGCTGCCTTGGATATGGCGCCTTCGGTTTTGCAGATAGGAAAAGCTAAAGTAGTTTCGGAAGGCAAAGACATATGCCTGCTTGCCATAGGCAATCATGTGGAGACATGCGTTAAAGCCGCCGAAACGCTTGCCGAAAAAAATATTAAAGCGTCTGTCGTAAATATGAGATTTTTAAAGCCTTTCGACGAAGAAATAATAAAAGAAATGTTTTCAAAGACAAAAAAATTCATCACAGTCGAAGAAAACGCCCTGATAGGCGGTTTCGGCGAAAGCGTTAAAAATTTGCTGTTCGGCACAGGCGCAAGCGTAGAGTGCATAGGGCTTCCCGATAAGTTTATAGAACACGGAAGTTTGAAAGTTTTAAGAAAAAAATACGGTCTTACCGCAGAAAATATAGCCGCAACGGCATTGAAGATGCTGCAATAACGGCAGGGACGCTTTGCGGCGAAGTTTAGAGGTGGATGCACGGCAGCCAAACTTCGAAGCTGTGCAGCACGGCAGTTCAATAACGGCGAAGATTGATGTTTTGATTTACACCGTATGAAGCTTCAGGGTGACAAAAAGAGTTTTTCCTTCGCCCCTTGCGGGAGAGGGCGGGGCAAAGTCCCGGGTGAGGGGTTGCCGTAAAAAATGGAAAAGAAGAAAGGTAAAAAACGTTTGGATGTCTTCCTTTTTGAAAACGGTTCAGCCGAAACCCGCACGAAAGCGCAGGCTTTTATTATAGGCGGCAGCGTTTTGGTTAACGGGCAGGCCGAGTATAAACCGAGCGCGCTTATCGGCGAAGAAGATGCCGTAGAACTTAAGAATGTAAACCCTTACGTTTCGCGCGGCGGGCTGAAATTAGAGTCGGCGTTAAATGCTTTAAATATAGACGTTTCCGGTTTTATATGTATCGATATAGGCGCTTCGACAGGCGGTTTTACGGACTGCATGCTTCAAAAAGGCGCCGTTAAAGTTTACGCGGTAGACGTCGGCACAGGCCAGCTTCATTATAAGCTGCGGCAAGACCCCAGAGTAATAAACATAGAAAACGTAAATTTCAGATATTTTGACAACTCCCTGATAAAAGAGCCGATGGATTTTGCAGCAATAGACGTTTCTTTTATCTCTTTGGACAAAATACTTGCTTCGGCGTATAAAGCCGTCAAAGACGGCGGTTTTGTTCTGGCGATGATCAAGCCTCAGTTCGAACTTGAGCCGTCCGAAATAAAAAAAGGCGTTGTAAGAGACGAAAATCTCAGGCAAAAGGCCATAAATAAAATTAAAAATTTTGCGTCGGGCCTGGGTTTTAAAATAATTTCCGAAGCCGATTCGGGACTCAAAGGCCCTAAAGGAAATTTGGAACATTTTGTATTGTTGAAGAAGCAGACGAATCAGATCCGGTAGCCGCTGTGTGCTGAAATCTGTAATTTATAGACCATGCGGCCTTGCGCAGGGTGACGGCCGAAGAGGTTCTTTAAAAATATACCAGAGGTTGAAATGTCAGATTATAATCATTCGGAAGTTGAAAAAAAGTGGCAGAAAAGATGGGCGGACGATAAAATTTTTAAAGCCGTCAGGCAGGACGGAAAAGAAAAATATTATTGTCTTGTCATGCTTCCTTATCCGTCGGGAAACCTTCATATGGGGCATGTCAGAAACTATAGCATAGGCGACGTTTTTGCGCGTTTTCATAAGATGAACGGTAAAAACGTTATTCATCCTATGGGCTGGGACGCTTTCGGTTTGCCGGCTGAAAATGCCGCAATAAAAAATAAAATTCATCCCGCAAAATGGACAAAGCAGAATATTGCCCGTATGAGAGAACAGCTTAAAACTTTGGGCATATCTTACGACTGGGACAGGGAAATAGCGACCTGCGACGCCGAATATTACAAATGGAATCAGTGGTTTTTTATAAAAATGTGGGAAAAAGGGCTTGTTTTCAGGAAAAAAGCGACCGTTAACTGGTGCAATTCCTGTAATACGGTTTTGGCAAACGAACAGGTTTCGGAAGGCGTTTGCTGGAGATGTAAAAATCCTACGGAACACAGGGAACTTGAGCAGTGGTTTATAAAAATTACCGATTATGCCGACGAGCTTCTTGAAGGGCACAAAGAGCTCGGCGGATGGCCGGAACAGGTTTTGTCTATGCAGAGAAACTGGATAGGAAAATCTTTCGGCGCGGAAGTTGATTTTGACCTGGCGGCCGGCGACAATAAAAACGGTAAAAAATTAAAGATATTTACAACGCGTCCCGACACTCTTTTCGGCGCTACTTTTATGGTCGTAGCTCCGGAACACGAAATTATAAGCGAACTTAAGCCCCGAATAACAAATTACGCTGAAGTTGAAAGATATGTAGCCGCGGCCGCGTCTAAATCCAATATCGAACGTTCGCAATGCAAAGATAAAACCGGCGTTTGCCTTGAAGGGATAAAAGCGGTAAATCCGGTCAACGGAAATTTGATTCCCGTTTTTACGGCGGATTATGTTTTAACGGGTTACGGCACGGGCGCGATAATGGCCGTGCCTGCCCACGACCAGCGCGACCACGATTTCGCAAAAAAGCACAATGCGCCTATTATCGAAGTTATTAAAGGCGGTGGCGATACGCCCTTTGACGTTCAGGAAAAAGCCTACGAGGACGAAGGCATTCTTGTAAATTCAGGCCGATTCAACGGGATAAAATCTACGGAAGCGTTTAAAGTTGTTTCGGAATGGGTTGAAAAACAGGGATTCGGCAAAAAAACGATAAACTTTAAATTGAAAGACTGGCTTATTTCACGCCAGAGATATTGGGGAACTCCGATACCTTTTATACATTGCCCGGTATGCGGAACCGTACCCGTGCCTGAAAAAGATTTGCCGGTATCTTTGCCGGAAGACATTGAATTCACGGGAGAGGGCGAATCTCCGTTAAAAACGAGCGCGGATTTTCTAAACGTAAAATGCCCCAAATGCGGCGCAAACGCAAAAAGAGAAACGGATACCATGGACACTTTCGTTGATTCTTCCTGGTATTATGCCAGATACTGCGACGCGCATAATGACGGCGCGCCTTTTGACGGCGAAGAATTAAATTACTGGATGCCCGTAAACCGGTATGTCGGCGGGATAGAGCATGCCTGTATGCATCTGATATATTCCAGGTTTTGGTACAAAGTTATGAGGGATTTGGGTTTTGCAAGAGATAATGAGCCTTTTACGAATCTTTTAACCCAGGGGATGGTAACGCTCGGCGGAAGCGCGATGTCCAAATCAAAAGGAAATACTGTTAGCCCCGATGAGATAGTCGAAGAGTACGGAGCCGACACGGCAAGGCTTTTTATTTTGTTTGCCGCTCCGCCCCAGAAACAGCTTGACTGGTCAACCGAAGGCGTTGAGGGCTGCTGGAGATTTATCAACAGGATATGGAGACTTTACGATATCGTTTGCCATTGCGGGGAAGCGCAAAGCGCTGACGCGGCAATTCAGGCGTCAGAAAAAGATAAAGAAGAACTTTTAAGAATAACTCATCAGTCCATAAAAAAAGTTACTGGCGACATAGAGAAAGAATTTCAGTTCAACACTGCGATATCTTCCGTTATGGAGCTTGTAAACGCTTTGTATTCATATAAATTCCACGGCAATGACGGGGGAGTTTCCAAAGAAGCGTATAGAGCGGTTATTCTGCTTATGGCGCCGTTTACGCCTCATTTAAGCGAAGAAATTTGGGAAAAGCTCGGAAACAGTTCATGCATTTCGTCTTCAGGATGGCCTGCTTACGATGATAAATTTATAAACCGGAGCGAAATTGAAATTCCGGTTCAGATAAACGGTAAATTGAAAGGAAGAATAACAGTTTCGGCCGACAGCGGCGAAGAGCAGGTAAGAAAACAAGCCGAAAACGATGAAAAGATTTCGCAGCATCTTAACGGCAGGCAGATAGTAAAGTTTATATACGTCAAAAACAAAATTATTACGATAGTGGTGAAATGACAAGAGCCCAATTCCCGATAACGGATTTCGGGACGTCAACAGCAGTCAAAATGGACACCGGCTTTAATTAAAAAATAGGGTTTATTCTTTATATCCTTAACATCGTATGGCAAACTTGGATTCCCGGCCAAAACACCCGGAAATTACGGCGGTCGTTAAAATGGATTTATTTTCATTCGATAAAAACTACTGCGATAAAGGCTTTAAACTTCTGGCAGGTATTGACGAAGCGGGACGCGGCCCTTTGGCGGGGCCTGTCACTGCTGCGGCCGTGATACTTCCTCAAGATATAAACATTCCTTATTTAAACGATTCCAAACAGCTTACTGAAAAAAAAAGAGAAATCCTTTTTGACATAATAAAAGAAAAGGCTTTGGCTTACGCCGTTTCGTCTGCCGATAATGCCGTAATCGATGAAATTAATATTTTACAGGCTACTTTTACCGCTATGAGAAATTCCGTATCGGGTTTAAACGTAAAGCCGGAATTATGTCTGGTTGACGGAAACCATAAAATACCGGATTTGCCTTTTGAACAGGAAGCCGTTATAGACGGCGACGCGAAAAGCGCAGCAATAGCAGCGGCTTCTATACTTGCAAAAGTCACGAGAGACAGAATGATGCTCGAATATTCAAAACAATATCCTTTATATAAATTTGAAAAGCACAAAGGATACGGAACAAAAGTCCATATTGAGGCTTTAAAAGTGTACGGAGCATGCCCGATACACCGTAAAACCTTTGCTCCGGTAAAACTTTATTCGGGAAATTCTAATGGCTGACGCCAGAAAAACGGGCTTTGATAAAGAAAAAGAGGCCGCTAAGTTTTTAACAAAAAACGGCTATAAAATAATCGAAACCAATTTTAATACGAAGTACGGCGAAATAGACATAATCGCGAAGCATAAAAAATGTTTGGTTTTTGTAGAAGTAAAATACAGGAAATCTTCGGATATGGGCGCCCCGCAGGAAGCCGTAACGTTTCAAAAACAGCAAAAAATAATCAAATCCGCAATTGTGTACCTGAAGCAAAATCATATAAGAAGCGATATAAGATTTGATGTCGCCGCGATAACCGGCGGAGAAATAACCGTCATCGAGTCCGCTTTCGGACTGCCTGAAAATAAATACTATGGCATTTAAAAATGCCCGGTAATTAGATGCATTGAGGCATCGGCGCATAGCAAAGACAAACGCCGCTACCATGCAGCCGTGCATCTATTCCTTTATGCATCTGCCGTTTTCCAATTGTCTTTAATCCTCGTTTTTGGTAAAATTTCACTATGATTAAAATAATGCTTGTCGATGATGAAGTTTACGCCAGAGACAATATGGCGCGTATTATACAAAGGAAAGGGTTTTTCGTTTGCTGCGCCGGCGATGCCGACGAAGCTCTTGAGGTTTTTAAAAAAGAAAATCCGGATATTATCTTTTTGGATCTTATGCTGCCGGATTTGGACGGCGACCATCTGTTTCCGTATTTTAAAGAAATTAACCCTTCGGTCAGCATTTATTTTATAACCGGTTCGGGGATAGTTTTTACCGAAGAAAAGGCAAAAGAACTCGGCGCTGCCGGATATATGCAAAAACCCGTTTATCCGGAAGATTTGTTTAAACTTCTGGAAGAAATAAAATCTGCGAATGAGGCGAAATGAGAAAATTTATAGTTTTGGTTTTATCGATATGCGTTTTCGCCAATGCCGCTTTTGCTTACGGCGGAAGAAATTATGAAGAATTCAACGAATATAGGTCTAAATACAGAATACTGTACGGCCTTTTGCTTGTAGTCGGCGGCGGATTTTTGGCTTATGACGGTTTCAGAACGGTAAAAATCGATATTTCTAAGCCTGCGGTAAGCTTTACCGCTAGCGGTATGTGGAATTATACTCCATTTGGTGGGGTAGAGCGAGTATTAAATGCAAAAGGTACTATTACAAACACAGGGAATGTGACTTTGAAGCAGCTTACATTTGAAGTCAGATATAGAAGTACTGGATATCAGTCGGGTTTTTATTATCCGGCCCCCGATTATAGAGGAAATCCTACAGGATTTCCTGTCGATTTTACAGGTATAGGGAGTATCCTTTACACATCAGAAGTTGGACAGATCAATAATTGGGAAAATCACAGCTTTTATTCTCGTATGGATGCGAATGGCAATGATCCTTTCGGTAGCCCTGATCCTTATTGGTCTGACGATGGGAGTCTTGTTGAAATTGTAAACGTCAACTATACCTGGGACAAAAAATATAAAGAAGAAATGAATAACGTATATGAAGGCCTTGCCGGAGTCGTTCTTTTCGGCGCAGGGGTGTATGTTTTGGTCGATTATATTGTGAGCTTGAACCGCTTCAATTATTATATGAAAAAACACGGAATGGACATATACGTTGAAAACAATTACGACGAATTCCAATTGAAAATGAGCAAGAGGATATAGTTTTTATATAACCATTGATCACCCGAGAAAAACAATAAATGAATCTTATAAAAACTATTATTATAATTTTTATTCTTTCAATCGTTTTTTCTATTCCTGTATTTGCAAAAGAAATAAAAAAAGACACGGATTTTTTCAAAAGCAGAACGATCAGTGAAGCACAAAACTTTGGTGTGAGAGGAGCGATAAGAATAAACCGGTTTGATGGCGTTAATGAATTTTTTGTTAAAGACACTGGGCTTTTATACACAGTAAATTATGATAGTTATACCGTAACCACTACTCCTTTCAGCATTCCTACGACTATTTATTCGACAAATAGCTATTACGGGACGCAGGATCATAGAAATCTCAAAATCTCAAGAGATATTAATAATGACGTTTATGTTGCCGGCAATGTTTCCCCGGAAGCTAGGCTGAGTTACAATGAAGGTTATGATTCGATAAAAAAATATACAGGCAATATTGAGCAATGGAGCATTACTCCCAGAACTACACTTAAGTCGTGCATAGAGCCTGAAGGGCTTATTCTTTCAAAAAACAATGATTTTTTATATGCCGTTTATAATAACAATGGTGTTCCCGGCGGACAAAGAGAGATATATAAAATTAATAAACAAACGGGAGCCTATTCTGTTATATACAGCGCTCCTATGCCAACTACTTCGGAAAGAACTCTTTTGCTTAGGGCAATAACCGATGAAGATGACAATATTTATCTTTTATCTGTAAAAGACGGGACAAAACTCGTTTTACAAAAAATAGATTCTTCGGGAACACAGATCTTTGTTAAGGAGTTTTCCGGTAAAAGCGGGCTGCTTGTCAGTCCTATAGATATTCAGTTTTTGAATAACGGGTCAGTCTTTATTGTAGCAGAAGAAGGGTGGGAGCCTATCGGAGTCAGAAATTATTTACATAATATTGTTGCTTTGCTTGATAAACAGGGAAATATAATTTCAAATATTATTATTGATAGGGTTCTTGATATGAGTCTTGGGAATGATGTCTATATGATGGGTTTTGTTGGAGCGGATGAAAGCGGGATTTATTATCTGTTTGCTTATAGTAATGCTCTATATATGGGCAGCACAAGGGCAGGGGTTTCAAGGTTAATCAAGTATAATTACCAAAATCAGGTGGTTCAAACTTTATATTTGCCCGGGAGATACAGCGCAGATTCGGGTATGATTTCTGCGTATGGTTGGCTTGACAGCATTCAGATATCTAAGCAGAATCCATGGAGAGAACCGTTTGTAAAAAACAAAGTCCTATATGTGCCTTACATAGATAACTATAATGAAGCAGACCGTGAAAATACTTTTAGGGCGTTATCATATAATGTTGACATCAATAATGCTCTTACCTCATTAAAATATAGTGATAATGCAAACTTTGTAAATAAAGTGTCCAGTCCGGCTTATATAACCAAACCCGATCATGATATGACGTTTAGGGTGAAGTATAAAAATTTCAGTGAAAAAGCTCCAATATCCGGTTTCCCCAGAGTCCATATTTACGCTGACGGAGTTCCTGTAGCAGACAGTCCTTTTCCAATGTCTGCCGTTGATCCTGTTGATATTGACTATGCCAAAGGGGTTGATTATTCTGTTTCAGTCAAGATGATTTGCACAGCTCAAACGGAATATTCTTATGAAGTTGAGTTGACGGACGGAATAGAAACATTTAACAGCGATAAGTATATCCTGCCAAATTATATTCCTTCAAAACCTATAGCAATAAGCCCGAATGCTGTAGGTGAAAAAGTCAGTAATATGAATGTTGATTTAGAGTGGCTTTGCGGTACTTCGAGCGTAACTTATACTTTACAAATGGCCGGTCCTTACGATAATCTTACAAGTACTTATTCATGGGTAACAAAATATTCAGGCAGCGGTACAAAACATACCTCTGCGCAGCTTGAACTTGATAAATATTATTATTGGAAAGTCGCTGCGGCAAATTCTGCAGGCATTACCGAAGAGAGCGAAGTTTTCTTTTTTAGGGCATTTGATATACCGCTTCCTCCGGTAAAAGTAAGCCCTGACAAAGATGTAGTTGATATAATCGGAGCGGCAAATGTTCTAATCGAATGGTTTTGTCCGACTCCAAACGTAACGTATTCGCTGAAAATAGCAGGGCCTTATGACAATGCCGTAAGCAGTTATACGTGGACGGAAATATATAACGGTACGGGTAGATATCGTACCGTTCCGGCGGAATACGGCAAACACTATTACTGGAAAGTCTTGGCCTCGAATTATGAGGGCGATAGTGCGGAAAGCGATATATTTCATTTTAGTACTGCAAATATAGGGAAAAAAGCTTTCAATGCTCCAAATCCTTTTAATCCGGCGAGAGGGCAGCAGACGAGATTTGTTTTTGAGATGCCCGAATCCGGAACGGCGCAGATATCGCTCTATTCGGAATACGGCGATAAAGTATGGGAATCCGAAACGTTTTATAAACCGTCAGGTCAAGGTTTTTCTGAAATCATATATGACGGTAAAGACAATTCGGGAAAAGCATTGTATAACGGAACATATCTTGCGGTTATAACAAAAAAATACAACGGAAAGACAAGTGTGGAAAAATGCAGAATCTTGGTGATAAAATGAACAATATTATGAAAAAAACAGGAATATGTTTTGCCGTTATTATGTTAACAGCGTCTTTAGGAGCTGTTGTTTTTGCCGCTCCGCAAAATCCTGACTCTTCTCTTCTTCGCAATGTCCCTTCCGCAATGCCTAGCCCTACGGCAAGGATGTCTGTCCAGCCCTATGCGTATCCTACAAACAGGTGGTGGGGCGCTTCGTATATTGATAATATGCATAGCGGGTCTGCACAACAAGCAACTCATTCTACAATGATGTCACTGGGTACGGCTAACATAAAATTTATAAAAGATATATATAATACGGATAAGGTTGGCGTAGGCTATCAGCTCATAGCCTCAAGCGCCGGTGTAAGGTCAGGCGGAAATGATTTTGGTCAGGCTCCTACGGGTATGTTACAGTTATGTATTAGTTCTGCCCCGAATATGAAAGCATATATTCAAAATCCGGCACCGCTAAAAGTAACGTCATTCTCCGATTGGTCTGTAACCGCGGAAATAAGCGATACCGTAAATGCTAATGTAAAAATGACTACGACTTTTGTAAAAGGCGGAATTTTCACATATAGCGTTTTTTCCGATAGGACATATCCGTATTTAGCGTTGTGGCCTGCATCTCCTACGATAATATCTATGACGGACGGAATAATTATATCACAAGGCGTCCCGGGGCAGGAGCAGTGGTATGCCGTATACGCTCCTTCCGGGACAACTTTTTCGACGCTTGACGGCGGATGGACGCAGGGAATAAATTTGCCGGCAGGAGAGAGGTATCTTGTAACTGCCTATCTCGGCACCAGGTCGGAACTCTCGGATACCGATGCAAGAAATTTATTTAATGCGTATCGCCCGTACGCGTACAATTTTATAACAGACACGAAAGCTACTTGGACAAAAAACAGCGATTTGTCAATTACTACGACATTTGAATATAAAACGGAACCAAAACGGACAGATATTGACTATCAGAACGGAAATACCCTGTTTGCTTTGTATCCGCATCAATGGAGAAATAATACTCTGCTGTCTGCAAAGCTTAAGGAATATACAACTCTTCGCGGAAAAATGCAGGTTTACAGCGGAAAGTCTTTTCAGACAAAACATAATTTTTACGGCGTACTGCCGCATTTGACTTATGAAGTTCCGGCGTCAAGCCGTTCTGTGTTCGACACATACATTAATAACGAAAAGTCTTTTAATGTAGCAGGCGGTTTTAATAACACATACCGCAGGGGCAAAACAATTGCGAATGCGGCAAATCTTATTACCGTTTTTCATCAGGCGGGTAAAATTACCGAACGCAACGACATGATAGCTAAGTTAAAAACCGAGCTTACTTCGTGGTATAACGGTTCAGGCCATTTCTTTCAGTATGACGGCACATGGGGCGGAATAATTCCTAATCCTACCAGTAAGGACAGCGGAGACGGAGGCAAATTCGGGTTCGGCGAGGAGATGTACAACGACCATCATTTTCATTACGGATATTTCATCTATGCTTCGGCGATACTTGCAATGTATGACCAAGAGTTTGCCTCAAGCGATAAGTATAAAAAAATAACTAATTTGCTTGTAAGAGATTTTGCAAGCCCCGACAGGCCCGGTGAAAACGGCAATAACAGTTTCCCGTTTTTAAGAAATTTTGACGTTTATGAGGGGCACAGCTGGGCAAACGGAAAAGGCGCCAGCGATAACGGAGATGACGGAAGCGATCAGGAATCGATATCTGAAGCAATGAATGCATGGGCGGCAATTTATCTTTGGGGCGTTGTGACAAACAATGATGAATGGATAAAGCTCGGTATGTACGGATATGCTACCGAAAGCAGAGCTTCGGATGAATATTATTTCGATATATATGATGAAACTTACCCGGCTGCTTATACGCACCGCGGAGGCATTTTATTCGACAGCGCTTTAAAATACATAACTCATTGGAACTCTACGGCTCCGCAGGAAAAATACGGGATATGGGTACTTCCGCTTACTCCGTCTATGTTGTATATGGGTTATGATACGGCGGCGGCAAATAAGTTTTATACGAAAATGAGCGAAGAGACAGTAAGTCAGAGTACTTCTACCTGGAGGGACATTCTGTTAAGGTATAAAGCTCTGTACGATGTTGATGGAGCTTTGTCCGATTGGGGTAATATGCCGGCAGCAACCGAAGGCAGCAGCCTGTCTTTTTCATACAATTTTATTCATTTTTTCAGAGAATACGGGCAAGTCAGCACGGATTATATTTCAAACAGCCCGTTTTTTACGGCGATGAAAAAGGGCAGCCAAAATACTTTTTTTGCTTTTAATA
Organism: Candidatus Endomicrobium macrotermitis; assembly: GCA_031271405.1. Lineage (GTDB taxonomy): Bacteria > Elusimicrobiota > Endomicrobiia > Endomicrobiales > Endomicrobiaceae > Endomicrobium > Endomicrobium macrotermitis. The sequence goes on from JAISVT010000049.1 coordinate 27,149, forward strand.
ACACTTCCGGTTATAAAACTTTTGACGTCTATAATGCGGGCGGAATTTCATCTGTAGGCAAAATGGAAGTCCCGCCGATGACCACTTTTGTCGCGGTTTCAACAAACATTGCCGGCGGTAACTTTATTCCTCTAAAATACGATTCTTTAGGCGCGATGTATTATGACAAAAACGCGGGCTGGTATGCTTTGGGCTTGCCGAAATATACCGATAAAGTCGCAATATCTTCATTTGCCGCTCCCGCGACAAATCCGGATTGTATTTATTTCCCTGCGGCTTTTGAAGTAAAGGCCGCCGCAAATAATATAAGCGAAACTGCCGTTTATATTGACGCCGCGGATCTCCATTTTTCAAGCGGGACTGCCGATAAAATAAGGCTTGCCTATTATCATGCGCCCGAATCGTTCGATTATCCGCAGCAGGAAACGATAATCAAATCTTCCGGCACCGATACCGCAAGTTTAAGAATAAAAGCAAATATAAACGCCGCGGGAAAGTATGTTTTAGTGATGCCTTTTTTCAGCGATATTTACAATCTCGGCGGACAGATAACAGTTAAAGGGAGCCCTGCCGGGAATATCGAAGTTCACATTTACGATACTGTTCAAAATACTACTTCTACGGCAGTCACTGCTATTGACGGTAAGTACAGCATAGCAAATGCAAAACATTTAAGAGCTTATATTATTACGCCGGTAAGCCGTATTTACGAATTTGAACCTAAAAATTTCAGCTATACCGTGGAAGCGGCTTCAAAAAGCGATATTAATTTTGAGGCAACTCCTTTAAATAAAAGCATTTACGCTTACCCCAACCCCTATAAACCGTCCAGGCACGGCAATTCCGGGATCAGGTTTGCCAATCTTAAAGCCGGCGCGCAGATAAAGATTTTCAATATCGCGGGGGAAATGGTTTTTGACGCTAAAGCCGATGCCGACGGCGACTATATGTGGGACGTTCAAAACAAGTCGGGCTACAAAATTGCTTCCGGAGTGTATATATACCACATAGATTCAGACGGTAAAGTAACAAAAGGCAAAATCGCGATAGAAAGATAGTTTAACGGCAATTACAAATTACGAATGACGAATTGCGAATCAACTGCAAAAATTGTTTTTTATGAATGAAACAAATATAACATTTCTAACAAGCTTTTTTGCCGGAATCGCCACTTTCATAAGCCCATGCATACTTCCTATAATACCCGCTTTTATTTCTTTTATCGCGGGAGACTCCGCAAAATCTTTAAAAAAAACGTTTTTTAAAACCCTTATGTTTACTTTGGGTTTCAGTACGGTTTTTGTCATTTTGGGAATGTCTTCGGGATGGCTCGGCGGTTTGTTAGGCGCAAATAAAAACGTTTTAAGATATATAGGCGGAATTATCGTAATTGTTTTCGGTTTGCATATAGCGGGTTTTATAAAGATAAACTTTCTCTACAGGCAGTTTTCGGCATTTGACAAAATATCTTCCGCGGCGGGAATGACGGGAATGTTTTTGGTAGGCGCGGCTTTTTCTTTGGGATGGACGCCGTGCATAGGTCCTGTTTTGGCGGCCGTTTTAATAGCAGCTTCGGTTCAGGGGAGCGCCGCATCCGGATTTTGGCTGCTGTCGGCTTATTCTTTAGGCCTTGCCGTTCCTTTTCTTCTGACCTCTCTTTTTATAAATAAATTTTTAAAACTTTTTGCCGCCGTAAAAAAACATTACCGCATTATAGAAATCATTTCCGGCAGCATCCTTATAGCCGCCGGAATCCTTATAGTTTTTAACGGTTTTTCAGCGATAACTTCATTCATGCTCGGCATGGCAGCCGCATAGTTTTGTTTTTGCTAAGCCTCTGCGCATCCATGCATCTGTTCTTCTTTATTTTATTCGTATATTAATGTAAAATACGAAAATGGTTAACAGCAACAGAAAAAATAAATATGCCGACATAATTTTTATAATTTTGGTCGCGGCCGGATTTGCGCTTATAATAGCCAGATCTACGCCGTTTGTCGGGCTCATAAAAAACTTCGTTTATTACGTTTCTTATCCCAACGTCAACGCGGCAAACAAAATATTCCAATATGCAGGCTCGTTTGCGGAAAATATAAAGTCCGTCGTATATATCCGCCAGGAAAATCTTTTATACAGACAAAAAAACCAAGAACTTACAGATAAGCTGAGAAATTACGATATCGTTATGGAGCAGTACGGCAGCCTTGTCAAACTTTTGGACGTTCCGAAAATGAAAGACACGCAGTCCGTGTTTGCCAGAATTACCGTAAGAGAGCCGAACGACTGGTTTCAATGGCTTATCATAGACAAAGGCTCCGAAAAAGGCCTGTATCAGGAACTTCCGGTTGTTATGCTGAGAGACAACGGGCAGTTGTGCGCCGTAGGGAGAATAACGGAAGCGCGCGGCGGGTCGTCTAAAGTAGGGCTTATAACAAATTCTTTGTCCGCTATTCCCGTTGAAATCAAAGATAAAAAAATCAGCTGTCTTGCCGAAGGAATGGGTTCCGGCATGCTTAAAATAACCTACATACCTTTAAACGCAAACGTTGAACCCGGCGACGAAATTATAGCAAGCCGGTACAGTTCCGTATTTAGCGCGGGTATGCCCGTAGGCGTTATCAAAAGCGTTTCAAAAGAAAATTCTTTGGATTTTAAAACGGCTTTGGCCGAAGTTTATTTCGAGTCGGATATTTTATACGAGGCCGTTATTTTGGTCCCGAAAGGCGATGTCAAATGAGAAAAGCGATATCCTACATTTGTTTTTACGCTTTTTTCTGCCTGCTTCAGTTTTTTTTCGGGAAATATCTTTCCGTAAACGGCATATTTCCCAATTTTATTTTGATAGCCGTCATATATTTGGGTTTTACGCGCGGCAGGATGGGAGCGCAAACCGCAGGGTTTGCTTTCGGGCTTACGTGGGATGCGTTTTCAACGGACGTATTCGGGGCTAGAACCTTGATGCTTACCGTTATAGGATATTTTGCCGGTATGTTTAACAGGCAGTTCGATAAAGATCAAATTGCCGCACAGGTCGCGGCTATTTTTTTTGCAAACATAATTTATTGGGCGGGATTCAGCGCGATTTATTTTATTTTGCCCGAAGGAAGCGGAAATTACGAGCCGTTTGCCGTTACTCTTACCGGGACGCTTAAAATAGCGGTTACCGTCATAATAACGCCGCTTGTATTTTGGGTTTTGAATTTCGCTTCGGCATTTTCAAAAAGGTATTTGTAAGCAGGTTTATATCGCTTTGTTGTTCGTTGTCATTCTGCACGGAGCTGCAGAATCAATTTATAGACACTGCGGCGGAGTTTACGCTGCGCGCAGCTGCGGTGCGCAGGGTGACAGGCGGCGGTAAAGCGGGATTCCGGAACTTGCCGGGAATTGTAACGGCTCAAAGGTATCTTAAATGGTTTGGCAGAGAGAAGATAAATTCGCTTATGAGATGTTTACCGAAAAACACAAGATGATACTTGTGTTTTTTGCGTTATTGTTTATTTTAATATCCTCAAGGATTTTTTACCTTCAAATCGTAAAAGGGAATCATTACAAAAGAATTTCCGAACAGCAGAGGATGTACAACACGCACGAACGCGCGCCGAGGGGAATTATATATTCGGACAACGGCTCGACAATGGTCGGCAACGATTTTTCTTACGTCGCTTTGTTTTACCCTTTCGAACAGCAGGAAACGCCTTCGGACGAAACCATAGAGCAGCTTAGCGCGATTTTAAAAAGAGACATAAAACCCAACATAGACAGAAGCTGGCGTTACGGAAGAGTCGTAAAACTTGCCGAGAACCTGACAATGGAAGAAATGTTTAAAATCCAGGAGAAAAAACTTGTTTTAAGCGGCATATCCGTGGTCAAAGAGCCTAAAAGAGTTTACCCTTTTGCCGAACCGAACAGCCATGTTACGGGATATACCGGAGAAATAAGGGCGGACGAAATAGAGAGGTTGTCCGAAAAAGGCTATAAGATGGGCGATTATATAGGCAGAGGCGGCGTTGAACAGCAGTACGACGAATACCTTCAGGGAGTTGACGGAGGCTGGCAGCTTGAAGTCAACGCCAAAGGACATCAGACAAAAGCGTTCAAATACGTTCCTCCGGAAATCGGAGGCAGCATACAATTGACGATAAGCCAAAATCTCCAAAACGCCGCTTATGACGCTTTGAAAAACAGCGCGACCGGCAGGGGCGCGGCAGTGGTTTTAGATACGAAAACCGGAGCCGTAAAAGCGCTGGTTTCTTCGCCCGGGTTTGACGCGAACAAAGCCGGAACCAGAGACTTCTTGAAATACCTTAAAGATAAAAAACTTCCGCTTTTTAACAGGGCTCTTCAGGCATTATATCCGCCCGGCTCCGTTTTTAAGATAATAACTTTTGTCGCCGGTTTGGAAGTTTTAAATATAGATCCGAAGGCAGCGTATTACTGCACCGGAAGTTTCGAACTCGGAGACAGGTGGTACACCTGCTGGCTTAAAACCGGACACGGAAACGTAAATTTGATTTCGGCGCTTGCGCAGTCGTGCAATACTTATTTTTACGAACTCGGACTGAAACTCGGCGTAAGAAATATAGGAAAATATGCCGCGGATTTTCATATCGGCGAAAAAACGGACATAGATTTTCCCAATGAAAAAAAAGGTTTTATCCCTACCCCCGAATGGAAAAAATCTCGTACCAAAATGTCGTGGCTTCAGGGAGATACCGTGATATTTTCAATAGGGCAGGGGGCGCTTGACGTTACTCCTTTGCAAATGGCGGCTATGATAAGCGCCGTGGCTAACAGGGGCGTTTATTACAGGCCTTACATAGTGGATAATATCGTAAACATAAAAGGCGAAAAGATGTACGGGCATACGGTAGAAACGAAAAGCGCGGTAGAACTGTCCGACAAAACGTGGAGCCTGCTGCATAAATCTTTGATAGAAACCGTGGAAAACGGAACCGGAAGAAGAAGCAAGCTGCCCGGAATAAAAGTAGCCGGCAAAACCGGCACCGCGGAAAACCCGCAAAAAGTCGACCACGCGTGGTTTGTGACTTATGCTCCCGCGGATAATCCTGAAATTGCCATTGCGGTCATAGTAGAACACGGCGGCGGCGGCGGCCTTAACGCCGTGCCAGTAGCCAGAAAAATATACGAGGCTTATTTCGGACTTGAACCGCAGGAAGAGCCGGACGCACAGGCAAAAAGGTAAAAAGATGATTCATGAAAAAAGTTTTTTCCATCGTTTTATAACCGGAGTTGACATATGGCTTTTTGCCGCTCTCGCGGCGCTTGTATCGATCGGCGTGTTTGCGGTCTATTCCGCAAGTTTTAATTACGGCGTTTCTTCCAAATACATAACCGTTCAGACGGCGGCTTTTTTGCTCGGGCTTGTATGTATGCTTGCAACCGCAAGTTTCAATTACCAGTATTACAAGCAGTTCGATAAGGTTATTTACGCGCTGTCTTTGATTCTTCTGGTATCCGTGCTTATTTTCGGCGTAAAAGTGAACGGTGCCAAACGCTGGATCGATTTAGGTCCTTTGTCTTTTCAGCCCGTTGAAATAACGAAACTCGTTTACATTCTTGTAATTGCATCGTTTTTGGACAAAAACTGGAGAAACATAGGAAAACCGTCTGCGCTGGCATATACTTTCGCCATACTTATGGGGCATTTTTGCCTTATTATGATGCAGCCGGCGTTTTCGTCAACGCTTGCGTATTTTTTGGTAACGCTTGTCCTTTTGTACGCGTCGGGAGCGGAACCGTTTTATCTTTTGTGCATATCCCTGTTTTGCGGTTTGACCGTCGGAATACCTTTGTTTATAGAGTTCTTAAAACTTCAGGAATTCGTAATGAATCCCGTTTCATTGGCCGGGCATTTTGTAAATTTCGTCCAGGGCAATGTCATCGGTATTTTTTACGCGGCGGTCGCCGTGGTAGTTCTGTTGTTTGCCGTATGGTGGTTTTTGTGGAAGTTGAAAACTAAAATTTCGATAATATATCCCGTTTTGCTCGGGTTTGCGGTTATGTTCGGCTGCGTGGCTTCCATATCCGTGGAAAAAACGCTTAAAGATTACCAGAGAAAAAGAATGGTTGTGTTTTTATATCCCGAAACCGATTCGCGCGGCGCGGGGTATAACGTCATACAGTCTAAAATCGCCATCGGTTCCGGCAAAGTTTTCGGCAAAGGATTTTTAAAAGGCACGCAGACGCAGCTCGGGTTTCTTCCCGAACAGCATACGGACTTCATTTTTTCCGTCATAGGCGAAGAAGGCGGCTGGGTTTTTTCCCAGGCCGTTATAGTGTTGTATTTTATTTTCATATGGCGCGCTTTGGTAATATCCAGAGAAGCGCGCGACAGGTACGGCTCTCTGGTCGCGATAGGGATAGCCGCTATGTTTGCCTTTTACGCGCTTATAAACATAAGTATGGTCGCGGGGCTTATGCCCGTGGCGGGCGTTCCTCTCTTATTCCTTTCGTACGGCGGTTCCTCAATGGTCTCATCGATGATTGCCGCGGGAATCCTGTTTTCGATACATATGAGAAGATACACTTACTACTGAAGACCGGAAGCCCGGAAGTTCGGCAGACGCTTTTTCTTTTACCGGGCTGCCGAACTTCCAAACTTCATTTTTTATTTATATAATTAAACGATTTTATATATTTATATCATCAAGGGGAAAGAAATGTTAAAGAAACTTTTAGGGGCGATTTTCGGGTCGCAGAACGAGAGAGACATCAAAGCGATAATGCCGATAGTGCAAAAAGTCAACGCGCTGGAGCCTTCGATACAAAAACTTTCGGACGAAGAGCTGAAAGCGAAAACCGCCGAATTTCGCGGAAGGCTTGAAAAAGGCGAAACTCTCGACGATATTTTGCCGGAAGCTTTTGCCTGCGTAAGGGAAGCGTCCGTAAGAACCATAGGATTAAGGCATTTTGACGTCCAGATAATAGGCGGATATATTTTACATAAAGGCAAAATTGCCGAAATGCGCACCGGAGAAGGAAAAACTTTGGTCGCCACGCTTTCGTCGTATCTGAACGCCCTGCCCGCAAAAGGCGTACATATCGTCACCGTCAACGATTATCTTGCCAAAAGAGACAAAGAGTGGATGGGAAGCATTCATGAAAAACTCGGGCTTACGGTCGGAAACGTCTCCCACGACAACAGCAACGAAGAGAGGCGCGCGGCTTACAACTGCGACATAACTTACGTAACGAACAACGAACTCGGTTTCGACTATTTAAGGGACAATATGGTCATTGCGAAAGAAGACAGAGTTCTGCGCCCTTTAAATTACGCGGTAATAGACGAAGTCGATTCGATTTTGATAGACGAAGCCAGAACCCCGTTGATTATTTCCGGAGCCGGCGAGCAGTCGACGGAAAAATATTATATTTCCGACAGAATCGTCCCTATGCTCAAGGGCAGAAAAATAACCGAAAACGAAGAAATAAAAGCAAAATACGAAGGTGTGGATCTGTCCAAAGGGTTCGATTATCTTGTGGACGAAAAAAACCATTCCGTAGTTTTGACCGAACAGGGCGTCCAGAAAGCGGAGAGGATTTTGGGCGTGAAAAATATCTATGACGATTTGCAGTCGGAATGGGTGCATCACATAACGCAGGCGGTAAGGGCTCACAATCTTTACCAGCGCGACGTCGAATACGTGGTAAAAGACGGCGAAGTGATTATTGTCGACGAATTTACCGGAAGGCTTATGCCGGGCAGAAGGTGGTCGGACGGCCTTCATCAGGCGGTTGAGGCAAAAGAAAATTTGAAAATCGCGGATGAGAACCAGACGCTTGCCACGATAACTTTCCAGAATTTTTTCAGAATGTACAAAAAAATCGCGGGTATGACCGGCACCGCTTCTACGGAATCCGCGGAATTTTGGGAAATATACAAGCTGGGGGTCGTTGAGGTCCCTACAAACAATCCCATGGTAAGAAAAGATTTCCCCGACGTTATTTACAGAACGGAAAGGGAAAAAGACAATGCCATAGTTAACGAAGTGGAAGAGGCGTGGAGAAAAGGCCAGCCGGTTCTTGTCGGCACAAGATCCATAGAAAAATCGGAAAGGCTTTCGGCAATGCTCAGAAAAAAGGGCATTCCGCATCAGGTTTTGAACGCCAAATACCACGAACTTGAAGCGCAGATCATCGCTAACGCGGGCGCGAAAAGCGCCGTGACTATCGCAACGAATATGGCGGGAAGAGGAACGGACATCGTTTTGGGCGCGGGAGACGCCGTGCAAAACGAAGAAGTCAAATCTTTCGGCGGGCTTCACATTATAGGGACAGAAAGGCACGAATCGCGCAGAATAGACAATCAGCTCAGAGGACGTTCGGGCAGGCAGGGCGACCCGGGTTCTTCGAGATTTTTCCTTTCTACCGAAGACGAGCTTATGCGGCTTTTCGGTTCGGACAGAATAGGCGTTTTTATGCAGAGGCTCGGCCTTAAAGAGGGAGAAGACATACAGCATCCTTTGATATCGAAAGCCGTTGAGGGCGCCCAAAGAAAAGTCGAAGGGCAGAATTTCGACATAAGAAAGCAGCTTATAGATTTCGATAACGTGATGAACAAGCAGAGAGAAGCGGTTTACAGGCTGAGAAACGAGATCCTTGAAGGCGAAGACATAACCGAAACGGTCAAAGATATGATAAGGGAATCGGCCGAAGAAAAAGTGCAGCTTTGGGCGACCGCGAAATATCCCGAAGAGTGGGACTGGACAAGCATAGAAACGTGGATTTTGAGGACTTTCGGCATAAAGTACGAGGTGGATAAGGACGCGATAACTTATGTGACGCAAGAGGCGCTTTCTGAAGATTTAAATTCTAAAATCATCGAAGCTTATGAAAAAAGAAAAGAACAGCTGACTCCGGCATTGCTGTCGCACATACAGAGAATGGTTTTGCTGCAGATGATAGATTCGTCGTGGAAAGACCATTTGTACGAACTCGACCAGTTAAGGCGCGGGATAGGTTTCAGGGCTTACGCCCAGAAAGATCCTAAGATCGAGTATCAGAAAGAATCGTTTTCTTTATTCGAATCGATGATGAAAAGAATAAGGGAAAGCACGGTAGAATATATCTTTAAAGTTCAGGTTGACGTAAGACCGCAGGGAATGATGAAACCTCCGCAGGACGTGACGCAGTATAAAGGCGGCGATTCGAAAATAAATCCCGAATTGAAAAATCCGGAAACCGGCAGTCAGCGGGTCAAGCCTAAAGATTTAAACAAAATAGGCAGAAACGATCCCTGTCCTTGCGGCAGCGGAAAAAAATATAAAAAATGCTGCGGGAAATAACGGCAGATGCGGAAGCCCGGCGGCCCGGCAACGGCGTTTTTCGGACGTTACCGAGCTGCCGGGCTTTCGGACTTCCGTTCCGTCTTTGTTGTTAATTGGCTTGATTATGTTTTCAAACAAAATATATAAAAATATTCTTCTCTGTATTTTAGCGGGTTTATCGGCGGCGGCGGCGTTCCCGAAAATAAACCTGTTTTTTTTGGCGTGGATCGCGCTTGTCCCTTTATTTTTCGTGTTATCGCGTTCAAACGCAAAACAATTGTTTTTTTACGCGTTTTTGTCGGGCTTTGTTTTTAACGCGGCAGGTCTTTACTGGCTTATTCCCATGCTTCATTTTAATACGGGCTCGTATATTCAGGCTTTTGCGGCTTCGGGCATGCTGTGGGCTTATCTGGCCTTGTATTGGGGGATTTGGGGCTGGTTTTTCGGAATCGCCAAAAAATATATTTCGTCTTTATGGCTTCTTGCCCTTTTTGCATCCGCCGTATGGGTCATTTTGGAATATGCCAGAACTTACATTTTAACCGGTTTTCCGTGGATGCTTGCCGGATATTCTCAGTACCGTTTTACCGAGATAATACAAATCGCGGAATTTACCGGAGTTTACGGCGTGTCCTTTGCGCTGGTTTTTTGCAATGCGCTTTTTTATTTTTGGATGACCGGCAAAAGAGGCAGCAAATACTTATACGCGGCCGTATCGCTTATACTTGTTCTTTCGGTTTTCGGGGCTTTCAGGCTCGATAAATTCAAATTCTACGGAGACGGCGGATTCAGCGCGGCCATAGTCCAGCCGAATATAGACCAGTACAAGAAATGGGATAAAAATTATAAAGACGAAATACTCTATACGCTTGAATATTACGGCGATAAAATTTCCGACGGCGTGACCGATTTGACCGTCTGGCCCGAGGCCGCCGTTCCGGGTTTTCTGCCGGACGACTCCGAATCGCTTTTGTCGGCTGAAAAGATTTCAAAAACGTCAGGCGGGTTAAACCTTATAGGGGCGCCTTATAAAGACGCGAAGACCGGAAAACATTATAACGCGGTTTTCGGGTTTACCGGCGGAAAATACAAATCCGTTCATAAAAAAAATCACCTTGTGCCTTTCGGCGAGTACGTGCCTTTCAGGAAACTGCTCGGCAAATTTTTCAAAGCTTTAAACGATATGGGGAATTTTGAAAAAGGTTCGGATAAGACCGTTTTTAATTACGGCAAAGTATTTGCCGGCGTTACGGTATGTTCCGAAAATTTCTTTCCGCAAATATCAAGGGAACTCTGCCGCAGCGGAGCGAAAGTGCTGACAAACCATACCAATGACGCGTGGTTTTTCGATACGGCGGCTCCTTACCAGCATTTTATGATGAACGTTTTCAGGGCGGTCGAAAACCGCAAATACGTTTTGGTGTCGGCAAATTCAGGAGTGTCCGGCGTCGTGGAAGCGTCCGGCAGAATAATCTCTTCAACTCCGGCGTCATCGGAAGCTCTCATAATAAGCGAGTTTTTTCAAAACGATTTTAAGACGCTCTATACGTCTTACGGCGATATTTTTATAAAACTGTGCGTCTGGATTTTGATATTTTTGTTTGCGGCGATATTGATTTTGTAATACCGTACGCCTCTCCATGTCCCGAAGACGGGAGGGAGGATGGCGTAAAAAACAGGGAGAATTAACTATGCTGGAAAACCAAAAGGAAAGAATAAACGAATTAAGGAGGTCTCTTTGATGTCGATTCTAAAATGAACCGGATCAAAGAGCTTGAAACGGAAATTTCAAACCCGGATTTCTGGAATGACCAAAACAAAGCGAAAAAAGTCATGTCGGAACTCGACAATTTAAAAAATCTCTGCGGCATTTGGAACGACATGAATATGCGCGTAAAAGATTTAAACGATTTAAAAGAACTTGCCGAAGCCGAAAACGACGAAATTATTTTAAAAGACATCGAAGAAGGAAGCAAAAAACTCGAAAAAGATTTGTCTTCTTTCGAAACGAAAACAAAACTCGGCGGAGAGCACGATAAAAATAACGCCATTATGTCCATTCACGCGGGCGCCGGCGGCACGGAATCGTGCGATTGGGCGCAAATGCTTGTGAGAATGTACTCCAGATGGGCGGAAGACAAGGGTTTCGACACGGAAGTAGTGGATATTTTGGACGGCGACGAAGCCGGGATAAAAAGTATCACCATGATAATCAAAGGCGAGTTTGCTTACGGCTTATTGCAGTCGGAAATAGGCGTTCACAGGCTTGTCAGGATTTCGCCTTTTGACGCGAACAAAAGAAGGCATACGTCTTTTTCTTCCGTTGACGTAATACCGGAAGTCGAAGACAATATAGATATTACGGTCGAAGACAAAGACATAAGAATAGATACCTATAGGGCATCCGGCGCCGGCGGCCAGCATATAAATAAAACCGATTCCGCGGTAAGAATTACTCATTTGGCTACGGGAATAATAGTGCAGTCCCAAAACGACCGTTCGCAGATAAAAAACAGGGCTACCGCGATGAAGCTGCTGAAAGCCAAACTTTACGAACTTGAACGCGAAAAACAAAGGGTGTCTTATGAGAAGCACTACAGCGAAAAAGGCGCCATAGAATGGGGAAGCCAGATACGCTCGTACGTGTTTATGCCTTACCAGCTTGTAAAAGACAACCGCACCGATTACGAAACGTCGCAGGTAGCGGCTGTAATGGACGGCGGAATAGACGGTTTTATAGGCGCATATCTGTCCTGGAAACTCGGCAATAAAAAGAAATAGTTTAAGCGGTAAGAGTTTTTGCCGTTGCCGTGCCGCCCTTAACGCGAGTGCGTTCTGCGGCAGTTTTTTTGCATACTTTTTGAACGTCTGCAAAAAGTATGGTTGGGCCGGGGGCGCAGCGCTCACCAAAGCGCTTCCGGAAAATTTGACAAAAGCATCAGATTATTGCATAATTAGTATCAATTTTTGATAAAAGGAGACGTTTAGAAATGAAAGAAGCAATACATCCGAAATATGAAGACTGCACGGTATCGTGCGCTTGCGGCTATACTTTTAAAACTCGTTCTACAAAGCCTGCCATTAAACTTGAAATATGCTCCAATTGCCATCCGTTTTTTACCGGCAAACAGAAGCTTATAGACACGGCCGGAAGAGTAGAGAAGTTCCAGAAGCGTTTTGCGAAAACCGAAGGCAAAACCGTAGTGAGAAAGAAAGCCGAAAAGAAAGTTCCGTCGCCGAGAAAAACTTCGGGGAAAATTCTTACCACCTCGCCTAAAAAGGCAAAAACCGCGGTAAAGAAAGACAAAGAAACAAAAGAAAAGAAATAGCTTAACATAAAAATCATATGACAGGGGCGCTTGGAAAAGGCCTCTGTCATATTTTTTTGCGCGCGCAGCGGTAAATAGTTTTTAAAGGTAAACATATGTTTTTGGAAAAACTGAAATCTCTAAACGAACAATTCAAAGAAATCGAAAAGAAACTCGGCGATCCGTCCGTTGTCGCTAATCAGGACGAATACCGCGAACTTACGAAACAGCATTCTTATTTTCTGCCTCTTTCCGAAAAATACGCGGAGTATTCGAAACTTTTGTCGGACATACAAGGCGCGGAAGAACTGAAGAAATCTGACGACGCCGAAATAAGAGAAATGGCTTCGGCGGAATATGAAGAATTGGCGAAGCAAAAAGAGAAGGCGGAATCCGAAATAAAAGTTTTGCTTATACCGCCCGATCCGGACGAAGATAAAAATATCATAGTCGAAATCCGCGCGGGCACCGGCGGGGAAGAAGCCGCGCTGTTTGTCGGCGATTTGTTCAGGATGTACACAAGATTTGCCGAAAGAAACGGCTGGAAATACGAAGTTATGGACTCAAACCCTACGGGTCTCGGCGGCTATAAAGAAGTCATTTTTGAAGTTTCGGGCGGAAGGGTCTGGCGTTATTTCAAATTCGAACGCGGAGCGCACAGGGTACAGCGCGTTCCGGAAACCGAAGCGTCGGGAAGAGTACATACTTCGGCCGTAACCGTTGCCGTTCTTCCCGAAGCCGAAGAAGTTGACGTTGAAATTAAAATGGACGAACTCCGCATAGATACCTACAGGGCTTCCGGAGCCGGCGGCCAGCATGTAAATAAAACGGACTCCGCAATAAGGATCACGCATCTTCCGACCGGGCTGGTGGTAGCTTGTCAGGACGAGCGCAGCCAGATAAAAAACAGGGCAAAGGCGTTTAAGGTGCTAAGGGCTAAACTTTACGAACAGAAAGTTTTGGAACATGACAAAAAACTTGCCGGCGAAAGAAAGCAGCAGGTAGGCACCGGAGACAGATCGGAAAAAATAAGAACTTACAATTTTCCGCAAAACAGGATAACCGATCACAGAATAGGCTACAGCGTTTACAATATAAACGAAGTTATGGCCGGAGATTTGTCCGAACTTGTCAATAAACTTATCGAATCCGACACGGAAGCAAAACTCAAAAATGAAAATTGATAATAAGCCGTCCCGCCAACAGCCAAATGACGTTTATTCGGCGTTAAAAAACGCCGAACATATATTGACGGGGTGCGGATTGCGCGACGCCAAATCTTCAGCCGAAATACTTTTAAGTTTTATTTTGAATACGAGCCGCTCAAAACTTTTTCTGATAAGAACCCGCGAACTTTCCGAAAACGAAACCGCCGTTTTTGACGATTATATTTTAAGGCGTTCCAAGAGAGAACCCGTAGAGTACATAACGGGTTTTTGCGGTTTTATGGGGTATGAATTTTACGTAAACGAAAACGTTTTGATTCCGCGCCCCGAAACCGAACTTTTGACCGAAGAAGTTTTAAAAGAAGTAAAACCGGGCGTTTTGGATTTATGCACGGGTTCGGGCTGCATAGCCGTAAGCCTTGCCAAATCGGGTTTGTTTAAAAAAATAACCGCGTCGGATATAAGCGAAAAAGCTTTGGAAACGGCCGTCAAAAACGCCGGCTTAAACGGCGTACAAAGCGTAGAGTTCGTAAAAAGCGACGTTTTTGAAAATCTCATGGATATGAAATTTGATATAATCGTTTCAAATCCTCCTTACGTTTCGCAGGAAGAATACGAGCGGCTCGAGCCGGAGCTCGGTTTTGAGCCTAAAATCGCGCTTACAGCGCCGGATGACGGTTTGTTTTTTTATAAAAAAATCGCGAAGCAGTCGGGAGATTATTTGAATGAGGGCGGAATGATTTTTCTTGAGCTGAACGCGAATAAGTCCGGCGAAATAAAGAAAATATTTCAGGACGCGGGATTTAAACATATAAAAATAATAAACGATTATGCCGGTCTGCCCAGAATTTTGAAAGCCGGAATTTAAGGAAATTCAATGGATAAAATAATTATTAACGGCGGGAAAAAACTTAAAGGCGAAGTAAAAATATCGGGTTCTAAAAATTCGGCTTTGCCGATATTATTCGCGTCCCTTTTGACCGACGAGCCGGTTACCGTTGCCAACGTGCCGTCTCTTGCCGATACAGATACGACGGTATCTTTTTTGAATTTTATAGGCAAAAAAAGCGTTAAAAAGGGGAGCACGTTCAAGGCTTCGGCGTCGGGGAAGTACAAACATATAGCGCCTTATGATTTGGTCAGAAAAATGCGCGCGAGCGTTTTGATAATGGGTCCTCTTTTGGCAAGAATGAATAAAGTGGACGTTTCGCTGCCCGGCGGCTGCGCGATAGGCGCAAGACCGATAGATATTCATCTTAAAGCGTTTGAAAAACTCGGCGTTAAAATAGAAGTCGAGGGCGGGTACGTAAAAGCTTCGGCTAAAAACGGCCTGCGCGGAGCGGATATAAAGTTCAGGTTTCCGAGCGTCGGCGCGACCGAGAACTTAATGCTTGCCGCGGTCCTGGCAAAAGGGACGACAAGAATAATAAACGCGGCCGGAGAACCCGAAATAGAAGATTTGGCTGACGTTTTAAATAAAATGGGCGCGAATGTTTCGGGCGCGGGTACAAAAACAATAACAATAGAAGGCGCCGGCAAACTTCACGGGTGCAGGCACAGAGTCATTCCGGACAGGATAGAAGCGGCAACTTATTTGATCGCCGCGGCTATTACAAAAGGCGAAATACTTCTGAAAGACGTAAATCCGGCGCATCTTAAATCCGTCATACACAAACTTGAAAAAGCAGGGCTTTTTATAAAACAGACGGAAAACACCATTTACGCCAAGTGGGTAAAAGATTTAAAACCGCATGACGTAAGCACGGAAGTTTACCCGGGTTTTCCCACGGACGTTCAGGCGCAGTGGATGGCTTTGATGTGTCTTTTAAAAGGGAGATCGTGCGTAAAAGAGAACGTTTTTGAAAACAGATTTTTGCATGTCGCGGAACTTCAGCGGTTCGGAGCGGATTTAACGGTTGACGGCAAAATGGTAGATATAAACGGAGTGGAAAAACTTTCGGGAGCGCCTGTAATGGTTTCCGATTTAAGAGCGGGCGCAGCCCTTGTTTTGGCCGGCCTTGCCGCGCAAGGACAGACAAGCGTTTCGAGAATTTACCATCTTGACAGGGGATACGAACATCTCGAAAGAAAGCTAAAAAAACTCGGCGCGGACATAAAAAGAGTAGGATAGGCGGGTTGACTGCCGTACCTTGCCGGCTGTTGACAGACATAAGGAATAACATTATTATTTTCGGCAAAAATGGATCCCGGATAAAAACACTCGGGAAATGCGGAAGACAGGGCCGGTTTAGCCTTTTCCGTTCCGCTCCCCTGAAAATTTGACTTAAAAAGCATTTTTAAGTATAATTTGCAAACGTTTTTCACGGGCCTGTAGCTCAGTTGGTTAGAGCACTCGACTCATAATCGAATGGTCGTAGGTTCAAGTCCTACCAGGCCCAATTAATAAAAAATATAAATAACTCTTGAGAAATCAAGGGTTTTTTTTATTGCCGCTATATGCTATAATTTTGAACCGATTACGGGTATGTAGCTCAGCGGAAGAGCACTCGCCTCACACGCGAGCGGCCACAGGTTCGAACCCTGTCATACCCATTTTTACAAAAAATAAATTTAGACTGATATTCGTCTTAATGGGGAGTAAATGGAAAATTTAAAACAGGATTTGGAACTGTTGTACAATCTTCAGGAATACGATATTAAAATTGCGGCTTTAAGAAATCATATTGCCGGCGTTCCCGGCATTATAGCGGCCAGGCAAAAAGAAATTGAAGACAGAAAAGCCGATACTGAAGCGAAAAAGAAAAACTTTGTGGATTTAAGTTCTTTAAAGAAGGAAAAAGAAGCCGTTCTTGATGCAAAAGAAAAAGCCGTCGCCAAGAATTCCGCCGAACTAAACAGCATAAAATCGAACGACGTATATAAAGCCATGCTTCTGGAAATCGAAAAGGCGAAAGCGGATAAAAGCGCCGTTGAAGATGAAATTCTGGAGCTTATGGTAAAAATGGACGCCGAAGCTCCGGTTGTAAAAAATGCCGAAAACGAGCTGAGGGAATTCGAGCAGAAAATGAAATCCGAAATAAGCGAGATCGAAAATTCCGCGAAAAAAGACGAAGAATCGATAGCGGATATCGAAAAAAAAAGAGAAGAATATAAACATAAAGTCAATCAAAAGATTTTAGACCAGTATGAAAGAATCCGCGAAGGCAGAGACGGTCAGGGCATAGTCCTTATAGACGGGGAAAGCTGTGGCGGGTGCGGAATGGTTTTAAGGCCTCAGCTTATAAATCAGGCTCAAAAATGCCACGATTTGGTATTTTGCGACAATTGCTCGAGAATACTTTTAAAAAAATAATAATTAACTGTTGTTAAGCGGGCGGATTGCAATCGCTTTGCTATATGTGTTTGCAAAGAGGAAAGTCCGAACTTTACCGGCGTTCGAAACTTTGTTTCGGCGCCGAAAACGGTAGCAGGCAATTCCTGCGGCTCGTAAGAGTAAAGGTGCGAACAGAGACGCTTTTGCCGGAAACGGCAGGAGTATCCCCGCAAGGGGATAAGTTTTTGCGGCAACGCAAAAAGTGAAACGGCTAAATCCTTACCGGAAAGCAAGGCCGAAGTATGGCCGCTTGACCGTTAAAAGCGATTTTAACGGCAGAGAAATGATTGCGCTTCGGGAAACCGGAGACAGAATTCGGTGTATGATCCGCCCTTTAACGGCAGAAGATTAGAGAGCTTGGAAGCCTGGAAGTTTAACGCAAGGCTTCTAAACCTCCGATTAACGGCAGAAGATTAGAGAGCTCGGAAGCCTGGAAGTTTAGCGCAAGGCTTCTAAACCTCCAAACTTCTAAACTTCTAAATTATGGATATTTTAACTTGTCTGGGTATCGGCTTGGCCGGCGGGATTTTAAGCGGGCTTATGGGCGTAGGGGGAGGGATTGTTTTAATCCCTCTTATGGTTATTTTTCTCAAAATGACGCAGCATCAGGCACAGGGCGCTTCTCTTGCCATAATAATGCTGAGCTTCGTTTCAATGATCGTCTATTACAAAAAGGGTTACGTTAATCCGGGTATAGCCGCCTTGATAGGAGTCGGTTTTATAGCAGGCGGGTTGATCGGGGCTTATTTTGCCACTTCGCTGCCGGAACACGTCCTGAAAAAATGCTTTGCCGTTCTTCTTTTTGTAGCCGCTTTTAAAATGATGTTTATCAAATAGGCGCGTGCGCAAATGTACCATATCTCTGTTATGCCTTCGGAATCGTCTCAATATCTTGTCAATAATCCGCGCGGAACGTACGTCGATTGCACGTTTGGCGGCGGAGGCCACACTTCTTATCTGCTTGAAAAACATAAGGATATCAAAATCGTCGCGTTTGACTGGGACGGAGACGCTTTTGAGCAGTTTAAGGAAAAAGAAAAATCTTTTTCCGGCAGGGCGGTTTTCATAAGGGACAATTTTAAAAACATTAAGGCCGCTTTGGCGGAAAGAGCGATAGGCAAAGTCGACGGCATTTTGGCGGACGTCGGAGTTTCGTCTAAACAGTTTGACGACGCGGAAAGAGGATTTTCTTTCAATTCAAAAGTTTTGGATATGAGAATGGATTCGAGAAATCCGCTTACCGCCAAAGAAATAGTCAACAAATACGGCGAAGAAGAGATGGCGGACATTTTCTATAAATACGGGGAAGAGCGTTTTTCCAGGCAGATATCCGAAGCGATAATCTTGCGCAGGAAAAAAGGGATAATAAATACGGCCTTGGAGCTTCAGGACATAATACGCTCCGTAAAGCGCCCGGAGGGGAAAATCAATCCGGCCACCAAAGTTTTTCAGGCTTTGAGGATTTTTGTAAACGGCGAGATAGATAATCTGGAAACTCTGCTCGGCGACGCGCCTGAACTTTTAAATCCCGGGGGAAGGATAGCCGTAATAAGTTTCCATTCGCTGGAAGACAGGCTTGTAAAGCAAAATTTCAGAAAGAACGCTTCGGATAATCTGTACAAAATACTTACAAAAAAAGTCGTTACGGCTTCCGAAGACGAAATAAGGCAAAATCCGCGCGCGCGGAGCGCAAAGATAAGGGCGGCGGAGAGAACCGATGTATAAACCTCTATTGTTTTTGATACTGGCGGCTTTAGGCGTTTTCGTTTACATATGGGAACAGACCGCCGCGGTGCGGCTCGAATATAAAGTGAACTCCCTGCACTCGCAGTACGATATGATCAACGCCGAAAACGATTCTTTGAAGTTCAGGATAAATTCCATTTTGGCGCTTGAAAAAATGGACAGGATAGCGAAGGAAAAAAATTTATTCAAGCCGGATGAAAAATCCGTAGTCTATATCGAATAAATAAAATGTTAAACAGAAAAAACGAACGGATTAACAGGGTATCTATCATAGCCGCCGTTACACTTCTCGGTTTTTTTGCCGTGTTTTTCAAACTTGCCTTCATACAAATAATAAAATATTCCGAAATAAACGAATCCGTGGAAAAAATGATAAGAAGGGAAAATATAGAAATCCCGAAAAGGGGAGATATAATCGATTCCAACGGAAGGATACTGGCTACCAGCGTAATGAAATATTCTTTGTACATAGACCCGCGCGAAATAAAAAATTTCGACAGGGTAAAAAGCGGGCTGGCGCGTTACGGAATAGAGATAAAGCAAAAGAACCTGAAAGAATTCGGCGATACGGCGTACGTTCCTTTGGCGTACAATCTCGATTACGAAACGGTAAAAGAAATAAAGGATGAGAAAATAGACAGGGGAATAGCTTTCGAGAGCAAATACGTAAGGCAGTATCCGGAAGGAAGGATGCTGTCGCATATCCTGGGAATCGTGGGCAAAGACGGAAACGGCTTGTCCGGAATAGAAAAAATATGCAATTCTTACCTTTACGGCGAACCCGTAGTGACAAAATACAATAAATACGGAAGAAGAATGATAAGCGACAATCCCGTCGATAAAACAAAAATCAGGGGGCGCGGGATAGAACTCACCATAGACAAAAAAATCCAGTTTATAGCGGAACAGGAACTCGAAAAGGCGTTCGTCAGCAATAAAGCCAAACGGGCTTTCTGCATAGTCCAAAGGCCGTCGAGCGGCGAGATACTCGCGATGGTTTCATTTCCGGATTTCGATACTTCCGGAAAGATAAAAGACGCCGAAGTTTTGAAAAATCTGGCGATATCTTACAACCACGAACCGGGTTCCACTTTCAAAATAGTCGCGACTGCGGCGGCTTTGGAAGAAAATAAGATGACTCTGTCCGAAAAGTTTTTTCTTGAAAACGGCAGGTATAAAATAGGCGCGCATACGGTAAGAGACGATCACAAAATAAAGGGGTACGCTTCGATTTACGAAATTATGGCTCAGTCGTCAAACATAGGAATGATCAAAATAGCGCAAAAACTCGGAAAACCTCTCTTTTACGATTACATAAGAAAGTTCGGGTTTTCGTCTTTGACCGGAATAGATTTAAACGGAGAGGAAAAAGGCATTCTTGAGCACGAAAAAAAATGGAACGCTTTATCGCTGCCGACAATTTCTTTCGGGCAGGGAATAGCGGTTACCGGAATACAGACCGTAAACGCGTTTTCCGCTGCGGTAAACGGCGGAGTGCTTCTGAAACCGATAATAATCAAGAATATCGAAGGCGCGGATGCCGAAAATTCCGATTTCGGAGCCAAAGAAATAAGGCGGGTGATTTCCGAAGAAACTTCCGCGGAAATGAGAAAAATTTTGAAAAACAGCGTTGACAGCGGAACCGGAAAGTCCGCCAAAATAAACGGATATTCCGTCGGCGGCAAAACCGGAACGGCGCAAAAAATAGACGAAACCAAAAAGTATTCGAAAAAATATTACATAACGTCGTTCTGCGGTTTTTTTCCGGTTTCAAAGCCGGAAATCGTAATTCTTGTCGTGATTGACGAACCCGCCAAAGGCGATTATTACGCGTCTTCGGTGGCGGCGCCGGTATTCGCGAGGATCGCAGAAAGGATCGCGGAATATCTCAATATTCCCAAAGATGACGTTAAAAAACAGGCGGGAGTCAGGAATTAGGAGCGGGGAGTTGTCTTTGCCGTGCCGCCGTTAATGCGAACGGGTTATTTGCTTACTTTTTTGCCCGTGAAAAAGTAAGGCTGAGGCCGGGATGCGCAGCGCTCCCAAAAAGGATAAATAATGAAACTTAAAGATATTTTGCCGGTGGAAAAAGAGGCTGTTTACGGAAACGACGAAATCGAAATTTCCGGGATTTCTTACGATTCCAGAAAAACCGTCAAGGGAGATTTGTTTTTTGCCCTTCCGGGGCATATGACTGACGGAAAAAAGTATATAATGGACGCTCTGGCAAAAGGCGCGGCTGCCGTCGTTTCCGATTCTTACGATGAAAACGTTCCCGCGGCGCAGATAATAACGGGAGATATTTTTCATTATATGTCTTTATTTTCGGCGAAATTCTACGGTTATCCGGACAGGGAAATGAAAATAGCCGGAATCACAGGAACAAACGGGAAAACCACTGTAACGTATATGCTCGAAGGCATATTGAAAAGCGTGAACAAACCGTGCGGAGTAATAGGCACGGTAAATTACAGATACGCCGGAAAAGTTTTCGGAGCGGATAACACTACGCCGCAGTCTGCGGATTTGTACAGAATGATGAGGGAAATGTCGGATTCCGGCGTCAGGCATCTTGCAATGGAGGTCTCATCGCATTCCCTGAGCCTGGGCAGGGTTTACGGGATAGATTTTGACGTGGCGGCTTTCACGAACCTTACAAGAGACCATTTGGATTTTCATAAGGATTTTGAAAGCTATTTTGAAGCCAAGTCAATGCTGTTTAAAGGCCTGGGAAAAGGGACGAAAAGAACCGAAAAGTATGCTATAATTAACGCTGATGATTTGTACGGGATAAAGCTGTCGGAATCCGGTATCGGCGCCGAAATAAAACTTTACTCCGCAGAAAATAAAGAAGCGGATTTTAAAGCGGAAAACGTTTCGGTTGAAAGTTCCGGCACAAGTTTTAATGCCGTATATGAAAATCAGAAAGAAAAAGTAAGCATAAAACACATAGGCCTTCATAACGTTTATAACGCTTTGGCGGCTTTAGGCTGTGCGGTAAGCCTGGGTGTAAGTTTTGAAGATGCCGTCAAAGGGTTAAACGGTTCGCCGCAGGCTCCCGGCAGGCTTGAAAGGATCGGTGGCGGCGGATCGGATTTTGAAACGGTTGTAGACTACGCTCATACCGACGACGCTTTAAAAAACGTTCTTTCGGCTTTAAAAAATCTTAAACATAACAGGCTTATAACCGTTTTCGGATGCGGCGGCGACAGAGACCGCACGAAAAGGCCTTTGATGGGCAAAACAGCCGTTGAAATGAGCGATTTTGTTTTTATAACTTCCGATAATCCGCGCACGGAAGACCCGAAACGGATAATTTTGGATATAGAAGTCGGCGTTCAAAGAACGGGAAAGAAAAATTATAAAGTAGCCGAAGACCGCGAAACCGCGATAAAAGAGGCGGTAACGATGGCTTCTAAAGGCGATATTCTTTTGATCGCCGGAAAAGGTCATGAAACATACCAGATTATAGGAACGGAAAAACTGCATTTCAGCGATATTGAGGTTGCCGGGAAATATATTCTTTTGAAAGAAAAACAAAAAAACGATTCCCGCCGTATAGGGCAAAAGGAGTTTGAGTTCTGATGGAAACGATTTACTTGAAAGACCTGATTAGACTTGTGAAAGGCAAATTCCTTATAGGCGATCCAAATCTGCGCGTAAACAGCATATCGACGGATTCCAGAACCGTAAAAAAGGGGGAAGTATTTTTTGCCATCAAAGGCAAAAATTACGACGGTCATGATTATATAAAAGAAGCCATAGAGCGCGGAGCGGGCGCTGTGGTTTATTCGCGGGAAAACGTGGATTTCGCAAAGCCTTTTCCGCATTTTTCTTCAATAATAAAAGTCGAAGACACTCTTTTGGCTCTCGGCGAATTGGCAAAATCGTACAGGGCTATGTTTAAAAATTTAAAAGTCGTCGGCATTACCGGTTCAAACGGGAAAACCACTACCAAAGAAATGCTTTTTTCCATTTTAAACACAAAAAATAAAACCGTGGCCAACGAGGGGAATTTCAACAACAGGATAGGGCTCCCTCTTTCGATGCTGGAAATCGGAGCCGATACGAAATACGGCGTTTTTGAAATGGGGACTTCGGTGTACGGAGAAATAAAAATATTATCGGAAATATTGAACCCCGACGTAGGCATAATAACGAACATAGGGTTTTCGCATCTTGAAACTTTCGGTTCTCCGCAGGGCGTTTTCAGGGAAAAACGCGATTTGCTGGAAAAAATTCCGGACGACGGTTTCATCGTTTTAAACAACGACGACGAAATATTGAAGAAAGTTCCTCATAATTCTTACAATAAAGTCATTACTTTCGCTCTTTACGGCGGAGCTGACGTTTACGCCAATAACGTGATTCTTTGGTCCGACAAGCAGAGGTTTACCCTTCACTACGGTTCGTCTTCAACCGAAGTAGTAATGTCGGTAAAAGGGAAATTCAACATATTAAACGCGCTTGCGGCAGCCGCGGCGGCTTTCGGCCTCGGATATGACATAGAAGACGTGAAAAAAGGCATAGAATCTTTTGTTTCTCCGGCTATGAGAATGGAGACTTTTACGGCGCATTCCGGAGTAACCCTGGTAAACGACGCGTACAACGCAAACCCTTCGTCCGTAAGGGAAGCGGTGCGCGGGGTATGCGAAGCGTACATAGACAGCGAAATAAACCTTGTTTTGGGAGATATGCTTGAACTCGGGGCAAATGCCGACGACTATCATTTTGAGCTCGGCGATTTTATAAATTCGCAGAATGTAAAATCCGTATATCTTATAGGCGATTTGACGGCTTATACCAAGGAAGCGCTGAACAGAGGAAATGTTTATCATTTTAAAGCCATGGATACGCTGCTTAAACATCTGGAAGAGGCTGCGGTAAACCCGAAATCCGTATTTTTATTCAAAGCGTCCCGCGGAATGAACCTTGACGAAGTCTGCAGGCAATATTTCAAAATATTGGACGAAAGGAAAAGATAGTGCTATATCATCTGCTTTATCCGCTCAGCGGAATTTTTTCGCCTTTTAACGTTTTTCAATATATAACTTTCCGGGCGGGCGGAGCCGTGCTTACAAGCCTGCTGATATGTTTCTTGTTCGGGCCTCCGATAATAAGAAAACTGAAAGAGCTTAAAGTCGGCCAGACCGTAAGAACCGACGGGCCTTCGACGCATCACTGTAAAAACGGCACTCCGACAATGGGCGGCTTAATCATAATATTGTCGATAGTCGTTTCGTGCCTGCTTTGGGCCAGGTTTGACAACAGGTTCATAATATGGTTTTTGTGCGGCGTTTTATGGTTCGGCTTTTTGGGCTTTTTGGACGATTATTTAAAACTTACCAAAAAGAACAGCAAAGGTCTTTCGGCCGTAGGAAAATTGTTCGGGCAGACTATTTTTGCCGCTTCGCTTGCCGCGTATTTGAGCGTTTTTCCGTCAAACCCCGAGTTTGCCACTCTTGTGGATATTCCGTATTTAAAAGACTTCTTCGTCAATCTGTCGTTTTTTTACATAGTGTTTGTCATAGTAGTGATCGTAGGAAGTTCGAACGCCGTCAATTTGACGGACGGGCTGGACGGGCTGGCGATAGGAAATATAGCCGTTGCGGCGTTTACTCTGGCTTTGTTCGCTTATTTTGCCGGGCATTTCCAGATAGCGAATTATTTGAAAATCATTCCCGTTCAGGGCGCCGGAGAAATAACGGTTTTTCTGTTTGCGGTATTGGGCGCCGGACTCGGGTTTTTATGGTATAACGCGCATCCCGCGGAAGTTTTTATGGGCGATACCGGCAGCTTGTCTTTAGGAAGCATTTTGGGAATGACCGCGGTTTTTATAAAGCAGGAACTGATACTTGTTATTTTGGGCGGAGTTTTTGTAGCCGAGGCGATGTCGGTTTTGATGCAGGTTTTTTACTATAAAAGAACCAAGAAAAGAATATTCAAAATGGCCCCTCTGCACCATCACTACGAGATGCTCGGCATTTCCGAAACCAAAGTTACCATAAGATTTTGGATTGTCGGCATAATCCTTGCGATACTTTCTTTTACGTCCCTAAAGTTGAGGTAGTACGGCTTTTCAGGATGACAAAAAAGGGGATCGCCGTCTCAAGCATTAGTCATTAAGGGAAAAATCAATGTCAAAAAAAATAGGCGTTTTGGGACTCGGAAAGAGCGGCGTGGCCGCGGCGAATCTCGCAGTCAAACTCGGTTACGATGTTTTTGCAAGCGATATCGGTAAAAAAAAAGAAGTGCCGGGGCTGAATAAAAAGGTAAAAACGGAATTCGGCGGGCATTCCGGCGAAATTTTAAATTCGGATATAATAATCAAAAGCCCGGGCATCCCTTCCGGCGTTCCGCTTTTGAAAGAAGCGGAAAAAAG
>JAISVT010000051.1 GCA_031271405.1 Candidatus Endomicrobium macrotermitis
CGGAAGCTTTGTCTATGGCTCAGGCAAAGGGTTTGGATGTGGTGGAAATTTCGCCGCAGGCAAACCCGCCGGTATGCAAAATAGTCAACTTTTCCAAGTTTAAGTACGAAACGGAAAAGAAAGAAAAAGAAGCCAGAAAAAAGCAAAAAATCTCGCATATTAAAGAAGTCAGAATAAGGCCCAGAATAGGCGAACACGATTTGGAAGTGAAAATAAAACATGCCAGAGAATTTATAGAAAAAGGCGATAAAGTGCAGCTTACCGCCATGTTTTCGGGCAGGGAGATGCAGCATAAAGATCTCGGCATAAAAATAATGGACAGGATAAAAGACTCTTTGGCCGACATTGCCGAACCGGAAGGCAGAACGTCTTCAATGGGAACAAGAGTATTTTTAACTTTGTCTCCAAAGAAAAAACTTACAAAATAAAATAAATATCGGAGGATTTGCGATGCCTAAAATGAAAACGCACAGCGGTGCGAAAAAACGCTTTAAAGTTACGGGTTCGGGAAAAGTCAAATATAAAAAGCCCGGACAAAGACATTTGCTTACCGGAGATTCCGGAAACCAAAACAGAAAATCCAGAAAAGCCTCAATAGTCGATAAGGCTGACATGAATGCAATGAAGAAGTTTTTGCCGTACAATTTCTAAAGAAAAATTAACATAAATCCTAGAAGGGGTAAAGTATAAAATGCGTACGAAAAGTGCAGTATATACCAGACAAAGAAAGAAAAAATATTTAAGAATAGCAAAAGGCTCTTACGCCACGAAGAAAAACCGCTGGAGAATGGTAATGCAGCAGGTTGAGAGATCCCTCAACTATGCGTATGTCGGCAGAAAAGACAATAAAGCCAACTTCAGGACTCTCTGGATAATCCGTTTGAACGCGGCGGTAAGGGAAGAAGGAATGTCGTATAACAGATTTATTTCAGGCCTTAAAAAGGCCAATGTTGCCATCGACAGAAAAATGCTTGCGGATATTGCGGTAAATGACAGCGCTTCTTTCAAACAGCTTGTCGAAACGGCTAAATCTGCATAAAAATAATAAATGAATTATTCGCCGGCAAAAACGTTAATACTGTTTTTTCTTGCTCTTATAACCGCGGGAACGGCATTATTGCTGCTGCCTGTTTCAAGAAATCCGGGGTTTGATTTTTCCGTATTGACGTGTTTGTTTACTTCCGTTTCGGCGGTAAGCGTAACCGGCCTTTCGGTCGTTTCCATCGGCGAATATTTTTCTCTTTTCGGGCAGATTGTAATCCTGTTTTTGATGCAGATAGGCGGTTTGGGGTATATGTTTGTTTCGACCGCCGCCACTTTGCTCATAGGCAAAATGGCTTTGAAAGACAGGCGCATGATGCAGGAAATTTTCGACATTTCGTCTTTCAGCGATTTGAAAAGGCTCCTTTATAAAGCGATGTTTTTCATATTTGCCATAGAGTTTGCCGGAACCGTGATTCTTACGGCGTTTTTTGCGGGGCATTTTTCTTTTCTGAAATCTTTTTATCTGGGAATATTTCATTCCGTCTCGGCTTTTTGCAGCGGCGGCTTCAGTTTGTTCTCTGACAGTCTGACAGGCTATGCCTCATCTCCGGTTTTGCTTTATACGATGTCGCTGCTTATGCTGCTCGGCGGTTTGGGATTCTTTGTAATTGTGGATTTATACGATACTTATAAGTATAAGCGGCTGCACTTATCGACAAATACGAAAGTTATTCTCTTGGTTTACGCCTCAATCATCGTTTTCGGTTTCGTATTTTTCTTTTTGTCCGAAAAAATGTACGTTTCCGGTCTTTTGAATAATACGGGCATTTTTGAAGCCGTCAATAATTCCCTGTTTCAGGCTATAAGCGCGTGTACTGCCGGTTTTAATTCCGTTCCTACCGAACAGTTTAACGACTTTACCAAAGCGGTTCTGTCTTTTCTTATGTCCATAGGAGCCGCTCCTGGCAGCACGGCGGGCGGTCTTAAGGTCACCACGCTCGCGCTTGTTTTTGTTTTTGTCAGAAGCACTATCGAATCTCAGGAAGATTATGTCATTTTCAAAAGAAGAATTCCCTGGGACTTGGTAAAGAAAGCGCTGGCGATCTTTATAATATATTTTGCGGCAATGGCGCTTTTTTCTGCCGCTCTCGTTATGATTGAAACGTCCGCAGCGCATGCCATAGATGTTGTTTTTGAGGCAGTGTCCGCTTTCGGCACTCTGGGTTTATCCGCGGGCATTACGCCTATGCTGTCGTCTTTGGGCAAAATTATTGTCATAGCGGCTATGGTGATCGGGCGAATCGGAATTTTGACGGTTTTGATTTTAATGGCTACTTCTGCCGTGGGAAAAAAGAATATAAAGTATCCTGAAGCAAGAATACTTGTAGGGTAGCGGGCAATTGTAAATTACGAATCAACGGCGAAAAAGTATCCCGTAAAGGCATGCGGTAAAAAATCGCCATGAGGTGTAAAATATGAAAAAGAAACAATTCGGCGTTGTCGGGCTCGGTACTTTCGGCTATAACGTGGCTGTCGAACTTGCAAAAAAAGGCGTTCAGGTGCTTGCGCTGGATAATGACGCCGAAATAGTCAACAAAATAAGCGAACTTGTTACGCAGGCTTTGGTGGTTGACGCTACCGACGAAAAGGCCGTGCTTGACGCGGGAATCGCGGATTGCGACAGCGTCGTAATTGCCGTAGGCGGGATAGAGACCAGCATACTTGCGACGTTAATAGTGAAAGAACTTAAAGTTAAAAGCGTAATAGTAAAATGCACAAGTTTGTGGCATTCCAAAGTCGCGGCGAAACTCGGAGCCGATACCGTGGTTTATCCGGAATTTGAAATGGCAAAAAAACTTGTAGACGGCATAATCACGCCGAATATTTTGGAACAGATAGAGCTTTCTAAAGACCACAGCCTTGCGGAAATAGTCGTTCCTAAAGAATTTGTCGGGAAAACAATCAGGAATTCGGGAATCAAAAGCGGTTACGGCTTGAACATTATAGCCGTAAGAAAACAGATACCGATTGTAGACGACGACGGGCAGACCGACATAAAGGAAGAAGTCAACATGGTTCCGGGAGCCGACGACGAAATACACCAGGGGGACGTGCTTGTGGTTGTGGGTTCTAAGGACAGCCTTGAAAAATTTAAGAAGGTAAAGGAAGTTAAATGAGCGAAAAAGATATTAAAAACGAAACGGATCATATGGAAGTCGGCAAGTTTTATTTTGTAAACAACAAATACGACGAGGCCGTGGCCGAGTTTAAAAAAGTTTTGGAAGTAAATCCGAACAATTCCGAGGCTTATTATAACATAGGTTTGATATACGAAACTTCAAACAATATCGACGAAGCGAAAAAAATGTATTCAAAAGCCCTGGCCATAAATCCCGACTACAAAACGGCAAGGGAAAAACTGAACAAACTTATAGGACTCGGAGATGAATAATATAGACCAGATTATTTCGGAAGCCCTGCAAAAAATAAATAATTCGGACCCGGGCGCTCTCGAACTTTTAAAAACCGAATATTTCGGCAAAAACGGCGTTATCACGCAGATTCTGAAGTCTCTTTCGCAGTATCCGGCGGATGAAAAGAAAAAAATAGGCGCTGACGCGAACAGGGCGAAGAACGCTATTGAAACCGCCATAGAGCAAAAAAAAGAACTTTTGAAAAAAGCCGTTCTTGACGAAAAAATGGCTAAGGAAAAAGAGGATTTTTCACAGATTTTTTATTTTCCTTTTTCAAAGGGCGGCATTCATCCGGTTTTAAAAACGATAGAAGACATAAGCTCTGTCTTCAAATCTCTTGGTTTTGTGGTAGCCGAAGGGCCCGAGATCGAAACAGACTGGTACAATTTTGAAGCTTTGAATATTCCGTCCGACCATCCCGCAAGGGACACTCAGGATACGTTTTATCTTGAGGGGATGAAAAATCTGCTCAGGACGCATACGTCTCCCGGCCAGATACACGTTATGGAAAAACAAAAACCCCCGGTACGGGTCATTGTTCCCGGAAGGGTTTACAGAAACGAGGCTTCCGACGCTTCGCATTCTTCGACGTTCCATCAGATAGAAGGACTGGCGGTTGACGAAAACATCACTTTTGCCGATCTGAAAAGCGTTCTTGCCGAATTTATCCATAAATTTTTCGGCCCGGATTTGGACATACGTTTCAGACCGTCTCATTTTCAGTTTACCGAGCCTTCCGCGGAAATGGATATGCAGTGTTTTTTCTGCAAAGGAAAAGGGTGCAGGGTATGCAAAAATTCCGGCTGGATAGAAACTCTCGGTTGCGGAATGGTGCATCCCAACGTATTAAAAGCCGTAAAGTGCGACCCTGAAAAATACTCGGGTTTCGCTTTCGGCATGGGCGTGGAAAGAATAACGATGCTGAAGTACGGAATAGACGACATACGTTTGTTTTACGAAAACGATTTGAGGTTTTTGAAACAGTTCTGACGGCAATGAGGAATTAGGAGCCGGGAGTTAGCAATAAACGCCATAAGGCTTTGGCGCCGTTGCGAGGCGGCAAAGACGCCGAAGTAATCCGGAAAATAATATTAAGGACTCAAAAAATGAAAGTATCATATAATTGGCTTAAAAAGTTTGTCGATTTTGACTTATCGCCCGAAGCGCTTTGTTCCATGCTTACGTCCATAGGAGTCGAAACGTCGGTCGTTTCGGGAGGCGGCGCGTGGACGGATGTTATAACCGCCAAAGTTTTAACCAAAGAAAAGCATCCCAACGCCGACAAACTTTCTTTATGTACGCTTACGGACGGCATAAATAATTATTCCGTGGTTTGCGGGGCCAAAAACGTGGAGGCGGGGCAGATCGTACCTCTTGCAAAAATAGGCGCGGTTTTACCCGGCGGTTTTCAGATAAAAAAATCAAAAATAAGAAATGTCGAATCCGAAGGAATGATATGCTCCGAGCAGGAACTGGGCCTTAAAGAAAGTTCCGAAGGCATTCTGGTCTTGGATGAAAATACGGAAATAGGGGTTCCTCTTGAGAGAGTTTTAGAATCCGATTCGGTTTTAAACGTGGAAATAACCACAAACAGGGGCGACTGCCTGAGCCATTTGGGCGTAGCAAGGGAAATAGGGGCAAAACTTAAAAAAACTCCTCTTTTGCCGGCCGTAAAAACCCTGGACGTTGCGGAATTAAGCATTGTCAAAGTAGAGTCGGATTTATGCCCCCGCTACATAGGAGCGGTAATATCCGGAGTGAAAGTCGGCCCTTCGCCGAAATGGATGTCTGACGCGCTTGAAAAGTGCGGGGTAAGATCGATAAATAATATTGTAGATATCACAAATTACGTTATGCTTGAACTCGGTCATCCGCTTCACGCTTTCGATATGTCGAAACTCTCTTCTAAAAAAGTCATAGTAAGGACTGCATCGGAAAACGAGCCTATGACTGCTCTTGACGGGAAAACATATAAATTGGATGCCGAAATGCTTGTGATTGCCGACGAAGCAAAACCCGTCGCGATAGCCGGCGTCATGGGCGGCGAATATTCGGGCATTGACGAAAACACCGAAACGATTTTTTTGGAAAGCGCGATATTTAAGCCGTCTTCCGTGAGGAAAACGTCTAAAAAACTAAATCTTTCAAGCGATTCGTCCTACAGGTTTGAAAGAGGCGCGGCTTGGGATATAGCCGAACTCGCGTCTTGGCGCGCGGCAAATTTAATATATGACATTGCCGGCGGACGCATAGAGACCAGAGAAGACATCAAAACCGCGGAATACGAAAAGACTAATATAGCTTTAAGGGTTCCGAGGGTGTCGAAACTTTTGGGTTATACTGTCGAAGAAAACAGAATAGCCGAGATTTTAAGGTTTTTGGGCATAGATTTAAAATCCGGAGGAAAAGAGATAATAATCTGTTCGATTCCTTCCTGGCGCAACGATATAAAAGAAGAAGTGGATTTAATCGAGGAAATCGCCCGCATATACGGATATGACAATATACCGAACCCTCACGGGCAGGCGCTTCGGATTTCAACGAAAAGCAATTCGTTTTTTCCGGAAATTGTCTCGGATTTCAGATCTAAACTTTCGGGCCTCGGTTTTTGCGAAGCGTTAAATTACAGTTTTTCCGAAATCAAAGATCTTGAATTTTTCGGATTAAAATATTTCCATAAAATAGCTAATCCGATATCCAAAGAAAACGAAGTTTTAAGGCCGTCGCTGCTGCCTTCTTTGTACAGAAACCTTATGCTTAACGCAAGCCAGGGGGCGGATAGGGTCGCATTGTTCGAATACGGCAAAATTTACGCGGAAAACGGCGAAAGAAAAACTTTTGCGGCAATAATGTACGGAAATGTGTGGCAGGAATGGTGGAAGTGGGCTGAAAAAAAGATAAATCCCAAATATGATTTTTACTTCGGCGGCGGGATAATAAGAAATATTCTTCCCGACGGTTTTACGATAACCGAGAACCTTTCCCCGAAAAGTTATTTTCATCCCGGAAAAACGGCCGCCGCCGTGTACAGGGGAAAACCTGCCGGGCAATTCGGGATTTTAAAGCCGTCTTTAAACGGCGATTTGAAAGACGATATTTTTTATTTTGAAATAGACATAGAGTCTCTTGAAAGCGTTTACGGCGGCGAAGTTTCTTTGTACGGGCATTATTCGAAATTTCCTTCGGTAAAAAGAGATATTTCGGTTACGGCGGACAAATCGCTTCAGTTTGCGAAAATCGAAAAAGCCGTGAAAAACGTCATGAAAACCGGAAATATTTTGAAAGAGTATTCGCTGTTTTCCGTATATGACGACGAGTCAAAACTCGGAGCCGGAAAAATAAGCTATTCTTTCAGGCTTACATACAGAAATAACGACAGGACTTTGACTGACGAAGAAGTCAATTCGGATATGAACGCCCTTCTTGAAAAACTTGACGGCGAACTCTCCGTAAAGCTGAGAACCTGACCGGAACGGGCACAAAAGCATAAAAAACAAGCCGCTGATTTTGAAAATACAGCGGCTTGTTTTTTTTATATAGAGATTACTTTTTTAGAAGATTTGACGGTATGAGCGCGGCTGCGGCTTGCTTTTTCAGTTCGTTTTCTTTTTTTGATATTAAGCCTTTTATATCGTCAGTCTGTTTTTTAACGTCTTTAAGTTTAGCGTCAATTTCTTTTTGGAGTTTTGCCTTGTACTTATCGGCTTCGGACTGTAAAACTTTCTTTTGGCTTTCCACATACAGAGTGATTTCTTTTTTTATCGTTTCTTTTACGTCGCCTATAGCCGCTTTTAAGATATTGTTGAATCGCCGTCCTAAAATTGTATCGATATCCGAAGAAAACGCCAAATTCAAGCCGCTTTTTTCCAATATGTCTATTTTAGCGCTGACTTTTATTTCGTTTATGCCCTGCCACAGAGAGCCGGCATATTTCGATATGTTTTTATCCGCCTCGGGAAATTCTTTTGCGCCGCCGTATATCAGGCCGTAAATGTACAAATCCGATTTTGCGGAAAAATCGCTTCCTTTTAACGTAAACTCAGCGGTTGCCGAAGACTTTGCCTGCTCAAGCGAAGGGGTATAATCCGTTTCGGGAATGCCGAACCTTGCGGCGTCGGTACAGTTTATGGCAAATGCTATAGTATCTTCGGCAATACCGGTAAGCCTGTCGAATTTGCCGGATAAACCGATTTTTTGGCCGGCATCGTCTCCGGTAATTTCAAACGTCGTATTGCGCCCCGTAAGTTTTTGGTCGGAAGTTATGTTTTTGACGGATCCTTTAAACGCCAGCGGAACGTTTTCTTTGCCTTCTCCTCCGGTAGTGCCGCTGACGGATATATTTTCTATCAGCAATGACGGAAGCCCGCGCTTTAGGGGATAAATAACGTCTCTGCCTTTCATTCTCTCTTTCACTTCCGTTTTATTTTCGTCTTCTTTGCTTTTTTCAGGCATATATTTCCTGATAAACTCCATATAATAAAGAACTTTGCCTGCCCTGTTGACCCATGCGTCGCCGAAAAGCATTCTGCTTATGTTTTTGAAATCAAGATTCGGGATTGAAAGTTTCGAGCAAATCGAGTCTACGTCCTGGTTTATAAGAGAAGAAATGTCTTTAAACATATTTTTTTGGTTTGTTATGTCTTTTGCGATGCTTGTCTGAACTGCCTTTAAATCGTTATAAGTTTTTTCAAGCTCTTTTCTTCCCGCGTCCAGATCCTGCAGATTTTTTTTAAGATTTGCCGCGTCTGCCGCCGTTTTTATGCTTGTCCCGGATATTTTTTCAGCCGCGGTTTTCATTGCGTTTATTTGCGTCTGAACGTCTATGGAATTTATCGTTTTTGCGTAGGAATCGTATTTGCCCATAATATCCACATAAGACGTCTGGATCTTGGAAACGGAGCGGATTCCCGCCATATCTACGACGCTTTGAGGGGAGAAATCTTTGATTTGTTTTTGTATTTCGTCGAATTTTTTTACTCCCGGAAAAGAGTTGAATTCCGCGATTGTCTGCTTTTGGGCTTCTTTTATGGTTTTTTCAAGAAAGTTTTCTTCGCGCGGATTTTTATCTTTTTTCTTTTTCGCGGGCAGCTTATTGGAGGTTTTTCTTGCGGTGTCCCATTTTAGCCCGTCTATGCTCATATTGTCTATTATGACCTTTTTTGAAAGAAGGGGAATAAACCGCGCTTTGAAATTTATATTGTCTATATCCAGAAAGTTTTTGAATTCGTTGTCTTTGTCGCCTATTTTTAAAGCGTCGATGTTTAAGGAAAAATTCGTAAATTTGGTTTTCAGCGAACCTATTTCGACTTTGGCTCCGAACGCCGCTTCTCCCGCTGAAATAAAAGCTTTTTTAAGATAAACGTCTATATAAAAAATAAAAAAAACCGTTATCAACGCGGCTATTATCAGCGCCGGAATTACGAACGATGTCCTGAAAAATTTCATTTTAGGGTCTCCGTTATTTTAAAATCGTGTGGGACAGTATTCCGGCCGTAAGGAGTTTCGTAACTCTCCATTTTATGACTTTATCGCGCCAGTGCGTTCTGTAATAGGATATGAATTTTTTCGACGCAAAAAATACCGGAGCAAAAAATATTATTCCCAAAACAATATTTCCCGCAACCAGCGAATTATTGAAATTTGTCAGGGGAATAATCTCCGCGTTATAAAGGTAAGTCCAAAACGGCACGAGGGAGTCCGCGTTTAAAATAAAAAAACCGATTTTGTCCGCCGCAGGGTCGAGCGCCAAACCGAGAACCCCGAATAATGTGCACGCGGCAAGCGCGGAACCGATATTTACGCGCAGCAGAAGAATCAAAAAGAAAAAGACGCATTTCATCGCAATCCCCGGAACAAGGCCGAGAAAAACGCCGACCGCCGCTCCGAAAGCTATTTGGTTCGGCGATATGTCCGTCTGCAGAATTTTTAAGATTTCTTTTATGAGTTTCGCGATAAACACGGTTTCCTCCTGTTATTGACGGCCGATGATCGGCGGTTAACTTCAGACAGAGCTTTGCGTACCGGCCGATAAACAGGGCAAAGCCCTGAACAAACAAATAACAGTTAACCTTAGGGTTAACCGTTATTCGACCAATTTTATTATTTCTTCGGGTTTTTCTGCTATGTAATCCGGTTTAAACTTATTTATTTGTTTTATGTCGGAGTAACCGTATAAAACCGCTATTGACGCAATGCCCGCGGCTTTAGCGGCTTTAACGTCATTCTCTCCGTCTCCGATTAAAACGGTTTTGCCGGGCTCGGCTTTAGCCTTTTTGATTAAATCCAGAACCGGTTTCGGGTCGGGTTTTTTTACTCCGGCCGTGTCTCCGCCCCAAACTTCGGTAAAATATTTTGAAAGACCGAGCCTTTTTATTATTTCCCGCGAGAAAATCTCGGTTTTGTTTGAAAGTACCGCCATCGTCTTTTTTTCAGCTTTGAGTTTTTTAAGAATTTTTTCTATTCCGGCATAGGCGGCGGTCGTGTCGGTAAGAGTCCGCCCGTAATGAAAATTGAAGCGTTCGAGAGCCTTTTTACGCGTTTTTTCGTCGTGTTCGGGAACGGTTTTGCCTACCAAAACTTTAACGCCGTTTCCGAGGAAAGAACGCACTTCTTTTACGGTAAGAGGTTCAAAACCGAATTCCCTTCGTACCAGATTTACGGCGGAACTGATGTCTTTTTGGGAATCTATGACCGTTCCGTCCAAATCGAAAATAAGAAAATCGTAGCCCATTTTAAAAACCGGAAACAAGAAAGACGGAATGTTGAGAAGCAGGGCAGTGCTTTTTCTTTGCTTTTGCCCTGCTTCCCGTCATCTCATCTTCTTGTCTTCCGCCTCTATATGTTCTGCTGCCATTTTACGGCTCTGGGAATGTATTGTATTTCTCCGGAATATTGAGGCAAAACTCTTACCGTATATCCGCAATGTCCCACTTTGTCGGTCAAAACTTTGCCTTCATATATGTAAAAGTCGCCTTCTTTGGAAACAAGCCTCATTTCGTCTATTTCCTGTTCGCTTACGACTTGTTTGGAATCAAGATATCCGCTGTAAATCTGTACGCTTACGTCATCCGGAACCAGCAAACCGAGATCTACTTTTGCCTGTACGGTAAGAGTATTCGAAATTTTTATTTCGTCTTTGACATTGTCGTCCGAAAAAACTATTTTTACGGAATCCCAGTTTTTACGGATATTTTCAGACCACACGGCTTTCTTTTTGGCTTCGGCGAAACCGTCTTTTTTGAGTTTTTCATGCGCCAGCGCCGTCGGTATGTAAAACTTTCTCACATATTCTTCGACCATTCTGTTTGTGTTAAAAACCGGCCCCAAAGTTTTCATCGAAAGCTTCATCTTTTTTATCCAGTCGCGCGGAATACCGTCCGTTCTTCTCGCGTAATACAGAGGTATGATTTCTTTTTCAAGAGTTTCGTAAATGGCTTTGCTTTCGACTTCGTCCTGATATTCTTTGTCCGGATAACGGTCTATGGAACCTATTGTCCAGCCGTTTTCGCCGTTGTAGCCTTCGCACCACCAGCCGTCCAAAACGCTGAAATTGATAACGCCGTTAACTGCGGCTTTCATTCCGCTTGTTCCGGACGCTTCCTCGGGTCTTAAAGGATTGTTAAGCCATATGTCGGCGCCCTGTACAAGATAATGCGCCACGTTCATATCGTAGTCTTCCAAAAATACCACTTTATAGCGCAGTTCCGGGTCGCTTGCCATATTGACGATCTTTTTTATTATTTCTTTTCCGATATTGTCCTGCGGATGAGATTTTCCGGCTATGATTATCTGCACGGGAAAATCTTTGTTTGTGAGAATTTTCTTTATTCTTTCCAAATCTTTGAAAATAAGATCTCCGCGCTTATAAGCCGCAAATCTTCTGGCAAAACCTATGGTAAGCGCTTCAGGGTCTAAAACTTCGTCGGCATAACTTATCATTTGTTGGGATGCTCCGCGTCTCTCAAGCTGCTGTCTGAGCCTTGCCCTTGCGAAAGACACAAGCCTTTCTTTTCTTCTTTCGTGGCTTCTCCATATTTCAGCGTCCGGAATCTGCGTTACTCTGTTCCACAGGGAATGGTCTGCGGGCTCGTCTTTCCATGAGGCTCCCAGGTATCTGTCGAAAAGTTCGGCAAACTCGTAAGAAATCCAGGTGTTTGTATGGATTCCGTTTGTAATATGCGTTATCGGCACTTCTTTTCTCGGTATTTCAGGCCATAATCCCGACCACATTTCTCTTGCTACCGTCGCATGCAGCCTGCTTACGCCGTTTGCTTTGTTAGACATTCTCAAAGCGAGAATCGTCATTGAAAAATTCGGCTGTTCGGCATTAACCGTAAGTTCTTTCACGGGGAAAGAGCCCAGCGCCAGAAAATTTTCTTTCTTAATTCCCATTTTTTTAGACATCGCCTCGAAATATTTCAAAAACAAATCGGTTGTGAACATTTCGTTTCCCGCGGGAACCGGTGTATGCGTCGTGAAAACGCAGCCGTTTTTTACCATATGAAAAGCTTCTTCGGCCGAGAGACCGTTCTCTTCTATGTATTCTTTCATTTTTTCAAAAAGCAGGAACGCGGAATGACCTTCGTTGATATGTATTATGTCCGGGTCAAGTTTCAGCGCTTTGAGCAGTTTTATCCCGCCCATGCCAAGAATTATTTCCTGGAGTATGCGCATTTCTCTGTCGCCGCCGTACAATTGCCCGGTAATTTTTCTTACGTCTGCGGGGTTTTTGTTGAAATCGGTATCTAAAAGATAAAGCGGCACTCTGCCTACCTGAAGTTTCCATACTCTTGCGTATATTTTTTGTTTAGGGGTGTCTATGTCTATAATCAGGTAAGTTCCGTCTTCGTTTTTTACCGGCTGCAAAGGCATCCGCGTAAAATGGTTTTCGCTGTATTCTTCCTGCTGCCAGCCGTCAAAAGTCAAATATTGTTTGAAATAACCGTATCTGTACAGTATCCCTACTCCCACCAGAGGAAGCCCGAGGTCGCTTGCGGATTTAAGATGGTCCCCGGACAATACCCCGAGGCCTCCCGAATAAATCGGAATACTTTCGTGAATTGCAAATTCCGTCGAGAAATATGCAAACTGCATGTTTTGGTGTTCCTTGCAGGAGTCCGCATACCATGTGTTCATATTCATATATTTTTCAAGTTCGCTTTTTACTCTTTCCATGTGGGAAACGAAACTGTTGTCCTGTGAGAGCTCGATGAGTCTTTTCTGGTTTACCATGCCCAACATAGCTCTTGGATTATGGTAAGTTTCTTCCCATAAATCTCTGTCCATTCTCCTGAAAAGCTCTACGGCGTCGCTGTTCCAGCACCACCATAAATTGTTGGCTATAGTAAGCAGCGGAGCAAGAATTTCCGGAAGATTAGGCACCACTACAAAAGGCTTTACGTTTTGCGCGAAAAAAGTCTCCTGTTTTTCGTTGAATAAATCGTTGTTCATTATTCGCTCCTTAAATTTGCTGAAAATTATCAAAATATCCTCAATATGATATTAAACTTTAGCATTCTTTGTCAAAAGCCGTTTTCGGGTTTTATTTATTCGATCGGTATTTAGTATTTAACGGAAAGTTTTAAGGGTCTGCGG
The DNA here is from genome assembly GCA_031271405.1 of Candidatus Endomicrobium macrotermitis. Classification (GTDB taxonomy): domain Bacteria; phylum Elusimicrobiota; class Endomicrobiia; order Endomicrobiales; family Endomicrobiaceae; genus Endomicrobium; species Endomicrobium macrotermitis. The sequence continues at coordinate 13,053 of JAISVT010000051.1, forward strand.
CGGAAGATTTACGGAAATAAAAAAAGGGCAGAGTTTAAAAACTCTGCCCTTTTTTGAAGGAAATAAAACTTATTCGTAAATTATATCGTCAAGATATATTACGAATCCGTTGGAATTATCGTCTTTGGAAGCCGCCCAGCAGAAACCGCCGATGACGTGCGACAAATCTCTGCCTTTAAGATCGATCGTGTATTTCTGCCATTCTTTTTTAAGTTCGACGGGTCCGACGGCCATTGAGTCTGAATCCGGGAATTCTCCGGTGATTCCGCCCATTTTAAATTCGGCTATTTTTTCGCCGCCTACCGCTCCGCGCGCCCAGAAAGTAAGTTTCGTTGCGCCGGATAAATCATATCCGCCTTTCTTTTCTCCCCAATTGTTTGCAGGCTGCTGCCAGTAAATTCCCGACCATCCCGCGCCCTGGGTCATCTTTGCGCTGTAAGTAATTTTGATGCAATAACTTCCGCTTCTGGGGTTTTCGGTGCTGGCGAGATTAATCTTAATATCGCCGTAATCGCCCATCCATCCGGAAGGGGCAAAATGATTCTCTTTCGAGTTATGTTCGACATAAACTGCGAAAGGTTTGAACGCCGGGGCTTTTTGAGCCATTACTGCCGCTGAAATCGTTCCTACAAAGGCTGCCGCTAAAACTAACGACATGATTTTTTTCATGGTACTCTCCTTTTTAAATTGACGCCTTTTGGCATCATTAATATATAAGACAGCTTAAAACCCCAAAATGTTACAATCGTTTACCGGCCGGTAACGGAAAACTATTCGGACTGTTCTCTGATTTGCCTTATTTCATGCTCTTTCAAGAGACTAATATATATAGTTTTTTGCTGTCCGTCAAGTATTCCTTTGATATTTTCTCTCATCATATGAAGCTGCATCTTTATTTTCGGATTAACCTCTTTCATAATATCGTCTATGGCGATTTTATTGTCGGCAAGAATATTGAATAGCAGGGCTTTTTGAACGTCGCTTAAACTTAAAGTCTGCGTAAGAGGTTCGAGCCTTTCGAATCTGTACTGAAAATTGTAGATTTCTTTGCTTTTTATCGCGCTTTTGACCATATAACCGCCGGCAAAACCCGCTGCAAATATCAGAAAGCACAATATTACGGCTTTAGTTTTAATCGAAAACATTTGTTTATCCCATTAAGTCCGAAATTATTTTATCGCAGGCCGACGCGTCTTTCAAAACGTATTTGTTTAAAGCGTCTATATTGTCGTAACTGTCTTTGGCGGAAACGTCAGGGGTAAGGAAATTGAAAGTCGCTATGACTCCGAGCAGGAATACCGCAGTAAGCAGAGAAACTTTTATCGTCTGAAAAAAAACGGGAATGAAGTTTGTCTCCTGAAATTTGTCTCCGATTTTTTGCATTATTACGCTTTCGAAATTGTCTCCCGCTTTTTGCGCAGGCAGGTTCGCAAGCGAAGACTTTAAATTTTTAAGCAGAAAATATTCGTTTAAACATTCCTTGCACGATTTCAAATGATCCTCAAGCAAAATCCTTTCGTTTTGAGGAAGTTTGTCGTCTACATAAAGACTCAACTTTAAAACAAAATCTTTACATTTCATTTTTGTGCCCTCGTTTTAAATTTTAATAATGCTTTTTAATCTGCTTCTGGCCCTGAACAGCCAGACTTTTACTTTCGCGTCTGAAATTTCCATTATTTGCGCTATTTCTTCATACGAAATGTCTTCTATATCTCTCAGCGTCACAATCATTCTGTATTTTTCGGGCAGTTCCAGCAAAGCTTTTCTTATAATGCTTTGGGTTTCGGCCGAAAGGAAATTTTGTTCCACGTCGGATTTCGGGTCTGCCAACACTTCTTTGAGGGAGAGATTGTCTTTGCCCGCCAGTTCCGTTTCTATGGAAACCGTATTGCTCTTTCTTTTGTTAAGGACATTATAACATTCGTTAACCGTAATTCTGTACAGCCATGTCGAAAAAGCCGATTTTTCTTCGAAAGAATTCAAGTTAGAGTAAACTTTCAAAAAAACGTTTTGGGCTACGTCGTCGCTTTCGGAATGACTCGAAGTAAAAGAAAAAGCAATGTTAAAAACTTTGTCTTTATACCTTGTTATAATGGATTCAAAAGCGTTTAAATGGCCGTCTTTTGCAAGTTTTACAAGCTGAATGTCGCTTAACATTAACAAACTCTCAATAAATTAGACTGTTTTTTCTCTAAAATGTTACGTTTTACAAATTTTTTTCAAAAATTAAGAAAATTATTATCGGAAAATTTAAAATCTCTTTGAAAATTCATACATAATTACGGATGAAGCTATTGCGGCGTTCAGGGACTCCGCATTCCCGGGCATTTTTATTCTTATAAGCAAATCCGCAAGTTTTTCGGTTTCCGGTTTTAATCCTTTCGACTCGTTCCCTATAATTAAGGCGGTTTTGTCTTTAAAAATGTCTTTATCAGGGTTTTTACCGCCTTCAAGCGATGCCGCTGTTATAAAAACGGATTCATTTTTCATAATATTTACCGTTTCAGCTATATCCGTATTGTCTAAAACCGGTATATGAAATATAGAACCCATTGAAGACCTGACGGTTTTATCGGAATATATATCCGCGCTTTCTTTTGAAACGAAAACGGCTTTTGCGCCGAAAGCGTGGGCGGAGCGTATTATCGTTCCGAGGTTTCCGGGATCCTGTATGTTTTCCAAAATAACGTACAATCCGTTTTGTTTAATGATTTTTTCTGCGGCATATTTCTTTTTTTCAACGACGGCTATTATTCCCTGCGGAGTCTGCGCGGATGAAATTTTTTCGAAAAGACGCTGCGAAAATACCAGAGTTTTTGCGTTTTTTGTTATGCCGTTTGAAAATTCTTCCGAAACCGCGATTTCTCTTATGTTCCATCCGCCGGGAATTTCATTGACCTGTTTTTTCCCTTCGACAATAAAAAAACCGCTTTTATCGCGTTCTTTTTTTGTTTTAAGCGCTAAAATTTCTTTATAATTGTTGTTTTGCAAACTTTCTATAACCATAAAGACTATAATTTACCACTTATTGACAAAAAAAACAACCCGAAGCGGCAATTTTTTCCCGTGCATCTATACGTCCGGTACTTCAGGCTTTCCGCGTTCCTTTGACACTGCAGACAGTATTTTTGTATCATTACGAAATTAATCGGTAAAAAAGGGGTTCGGATGTTACGCTATATCAAAAACGATTTGTATATTGAAAACGTGAAACTTGAAACTGCTGCGGAAAAGTTCGGCACCGCGGCTTTTATCTATTCCAAAAAACAGCTCACTGACAATTTTTTAGCCTATAAAGAAGCCTTGGGAAACAAAGAAGGCTTGATTTGTTTTGCCTGCAAAACTAATTCGAGCGGCCGTATTTTAAAAATTCTTTCAAAACTCGGAGCGGGCGCAGACACTACTTCCGGAGGCGAAATATACAGATGCCTTAAAGCGGGTTTCGAGCCCTCGAAAATAGTTTACGCGGGCGTCGGCAAAACAAACGAAGAAATAGAATATGCCCTTAAAAATAAAATTTTAATGTTTAACGCCGAGTCTTTTGAAGAACTTTACGCAATCGATAAAATAGCCGGCAGGCTGAAAACCAAAGCGAAAATCGCTTTCAGGATTAATCCTAACGTCGATCCCGACACGCATTCTTATATCGTTACCGGCAAAGAAGGCACAAAATTCGGCATACCTTACGAAGACGCGGTAAAAGCCTATTTGACGGCCAAAAAAATGAAAAATATAGTTTTGGCGGGGATACATTCGCATATCGGCTCTCAGATTTTGGATATCGAGCCGTTTGAGATTGCCGCAAAAAAGATTAAAAAAATCGTGGACGAAGTTGAGAAAAACGGCATAAAGCTGGAATATATAAACTGCGGCGGCGGGCTTGGCATCGAATACTCTAAATCCGATAAAGCCAAAACGCCGAAGCAGCTTCTTTCTAAAATATTTCCGGTTTTCGGAAAAGACAAAAAATTTATTTTCGAGCCGGGACGTTCTATTGTCGGAAACGCCGGGCATTTGATCGCAAAAGTTCTTTACAGAAAAAAGTCCGGAGGGAAAAGTTTTCTTATCACTGACGCCGGAATGAACGATTTGATAAGGCCTACTTTGTACGGCGCGTATCACGATATAATTCCCGTAAAAAAGACTAAATCTAAAACGGTTAAAACCGACGTTGTCGGCCCTATTTGCGAAAGCGGAGATTTTATGGGCAAAGACAGGCATCTGCCTGTTTTGCCCCAAGACGGGTATTTGCTGATAAAGTGCGCCGGCGCTTACGGGGCGGCAATGTCTTCGGAATATAATTCCAGGACGCTTCTTCCTGAAATTTTAGTCGACGGCTCCAAAGCGGAACTTATAAGAAAAAGAGCTGCCTACGGGCATTTGCTGCTGAATGAGATTTAACGGCTTTGCCGTCTGAAAGAATCTTGCGGAAACTATTATACGGAGTTAAAATGGATGTCAACTTTTCAAAACTTACCGCTGCGGGAAACGACTTTGTCCTTATAGACAACAGAGACAATATAATAGATAAAAAAGACTATCAAAGCCTTGCGGTAAAACTGTGCGACCGGAAATATTCCGTGGGCGCGGACGGCATTATTTTTCTTGAAAAAAGCGCCGAAAAAGATTTTAAAATGAAATATTTGAATTCCGACGGTTCTCACGCTTCAATGTGCGGAAACGGCGGGCGTTCCATAGCGATGTTTGCCTACGAAATAGGAGCGGCAAAAGAAAAAATGATTTTTGAAACCGACGCGGGAATAATTAACGCCGAAATTATGCCGGGAAGCAGGGTGAAACTTGATTTATACGATCCCAAAGATTTGAAAAGAGATATTAAACTTGAGGCCGAAAGTCAAAAGTTTGACGCTGATTTTATAAATACCGGCGTTCCTCACATTGTGATATTTGTTGACGATATAGAGAAAACGGACGTTTTTAAATACGGCCGGGCTATAAGAAACCATAAAGAATTTTCGCCGTCCGGGACAAACGTGAATTTCGTTCAGGCTGTAAAAGACAATACGCTTTTAGTGCGCACTTACGAAAGGGGCGTTGAGAACGAAACCCTTGCCTGCGGCACCGGCATTACGGCTTCTGCAATAATTGCGGGGCTTAAAGGGTTGGCCAAGTCTCCGGTTAATGCCGTTGCAAGAGGCGGAGACAAACTTTCTGTATCGTTTAAAGCGGACGGCGAAAAAATAACGGACGTTATTTTAGAAGGCCCTGCGGTAATAGCGTTTAAGGGAACCGTAACTATATAGAGTTAAGAGTTAAAAGAGAAGAGTGAAGATTACGGAAAAGTCAGTCGTATCTTCGCTCTTAACTCTCCAAACTCCGCTCTGTTTTTAACTGGGGGAAGCATGTTTCAGGGAGTTTTTACGGCGCTGATTACGCCGTTTAAGAATGACAAAATCGATTTTGACGCTTTGGGCGCTGTAATCGAAAACCAGAAAAAGCACGGAGTTGACGGGATAGTGCCGTGCGGAACTACCGGCGAATCGCCTACTTTGTCTTATGAAGAGCACGAAGCGGTTATAGAATTTTGCGTTAAAAACGCCAAAGGCAAAATGAAAATTCTTGCCGGCACGGGTTCTAATTCTACCGACGAGGCCGTGCATTTTACAAGTTTCGCGAAAAAAATCGGCTGCGACGGCGCTTTAATGGTTTCCCCGTATTACAACAAGCCCACGCAAAAAGGTTTATACCTGCACTATAAAAAAGTTGCCGACACAGTGGATATTCCCATAGTGCTTTATAATATCGCGGGAAGAACTGCCGTAAACATAGAAACCGCGACCATGGCCAGATTGTTCAAAGACTGCAAAAATATCGTAGGCGTGAAAGAGGCGTCGGGTTCGCTTGACCAGATGAGTTCGGTAAAATCCGCAATACCGGAAATAGAGCTTATTTCAGGAGACGACGTTCTTACTCTTCCTCTGCTTTCCATAGGCGGCTGCGGAGTGATTTCTGTTCTTTCCAATATCGTTCCCGGGGAAGTCGTGTCTTTGGTAAGGACTTTTGAAAAAGGAAACTTAAAAGAAGCGGAAAAAATACATTATAAGCTTTTGCCGCTTGCAAAATCTATGTTTGTAGAGACAAACCCAATACCCGTAAAAACGGCGGCTTCGATGCTCGGGATGTGTTCGCCGGAGTTAAGGCTTCCGATGTGCGAAATGGACGATACGAATAAATCTAAACTTGAAAAGGCCTTGAAAGATTTCGGGCTTCTTTAAATCCGCGTTAAAGGATCGAATGTGAAGAAACTGTTATTGTCTGCCGCGGTTTTGTTTTTGTTGTCCGCGGACGTTTGCGCGACAAAATTCGTTAAAATAGTGGGAAACCAGGGCGGAGTCCAGATAAGGACGCCCGAGGGCTATTTGCATTCGTACGGAGCGGGGGAAAAACTTCCGGAGCTTTCATACGGCTCAAGAATAATTGCCGGGACAAAACCCGTGTCCGTCAGGTTTTTTAAAAACGCGTTTGTTGTTTTGGAAAGGCATCAGGGGATATTTTTCTCAAAAGACCCTATCGGCGGAACAATAGAAGTTCACAAGCTTGAAACTAAAAGTAAAAACCAAAGAATAAAAGTCGCGCTGCCGGGCAATATAACCGCGTATTTCGGCGCGGATACGAAGATTACGCTGAATGAAAATTTGAAAAATGCATATCTTGGAGTTAAAACCGGTTATGCTACGATCAGAGAATCCGACGGGTCGTCTCACAAGCTTTTAAGCGGCGAAGAATACGTGGCAAAAAAGAAATTATAAATGGCTTTTAAATTTACAAAATTATCCATTCCCGAAGTCGTTTTGATTGAATCCGAAAAATATGAGGATTCAAGGGGTTTTTTTGCCGAATTGTATCAGGAAAATAAGTTCAAAGAATTCGGTATAGACAAACCCGTAAAGCAGATAAACCTTTCAAAATCCTCAAAAGGCGTTTTGAGGGGGCTTCATTATCAGCTTAATCCTTTTGCCCAGGGCAAAATCGTAAGGGTCGTTGCGGGAAGCATTTTCGACGTGGCCGTGGACTTGAGAAAAGGTTCGCGGTTTTTCGGCAAATGGGCCGGAGTGAATTTGAAATCCGAAAATTTAAGCATGCTTTACATTCCCGAAGGTTTTGCGCACGGATTCGAAGTTCTTTCCGATACGGCGGAATTCGAATATCTTTGCACCCAAACGTATTCGCCGCAGCATGAAAGAGGGATCAGATACGACGACCCGTCGCTTAACATATCCTGGTCTTCAAAAACTCCCGTTATTTCGGAAAAAGACCTGAAACATCCGTTTCTTAAAGACGCCGAGATAAATTTTTAAAATGGCTCGCAATATTTCAATCCCTTTAATCTGCGCGGTTAGCTATGAAGACGGCGAACGGTTTCATTCGTTTATAAAAGATTTTAAAACCCGCATTGACGTTTTTGAACGTTATGCGGATTTATTATGCGAAAAGACAGTTTCGGATAAAGGTTTTTTTGAGAGTTTTGATTTTTTTGTTTATATGCCTTCTTTAAGCCCGGATAGAATAAATTATTCTTTAAAACTTGCCGAATATGTTTCAGAAAAGCTTAATAAACCCCTCCGCTGCGGAGTTTTGGAAAAAATAAAACCCACAAAAGAGATTAAAATGCTTCCGAAAGAAGAAAGGGCTGAAGAAATAGCAAATTCTTTCCGCGCCAAACTTTCCGGTAATGAAAAAATCTGTATTATTGACGACGTTTGCGCTTCGGGAGCCACGCTGAACGAGGCTTCAAGAACGCTGAAATCCGCCGGAGCGTCTTTTGTTTGCTCCGCCGTAGCCGCCGTATATCTTATTGCGTAACTCTTTTGCCCGGAGCTGCCGCTTAACTTACAAACATCATAATAATCCTGTCTTTTGCCGTTCCGTTTGCCTGAAACCTTTGATTTTTTGTATAATTTTGCGAATGAACGGAAAACGGCTGGGCAACTACGTATCTGACATAATTGAAGATATAAAAGAAAACGGCGATAAAGCCGTTTATAAGTATCTCAAAAAATTTGACGGCGTTGATTTATCGGAAAAAGGGTATAAAGTCTCCCGAAAAACGATAGACGATGCCGCCAAACGCGTTTCTTACGGTTTAAAAGCGGCTATAAAGTCTTCGTATATAAACGTTTTGGAATACCACAAATACGAATATTCGCAAATCAAAAAAAATTGGGTAAGAAACAAAAACGGCGTTAAAACCGGGCAGTTTTATTCCGCGGTCGAGTCTGCGGGGATATATGTTCCGGGGGGCAGATTTCCTTATCCGTCAACGGTTATAATGGCTGCGGTCCCGGCGAAAGCCGCGGGCGTAAAAAGAATAGTTATGGTTACTCCGCCCAATAAGATGAGCGCCGAAACTCTTTTTGCCGCCAAACTCTGCGGCATTACGGAAATTTACAGCGTAGGCGGGATTATGGCGGTTGCCGCTCTTGCCTGCGGCACGAAAACAATTAAAAAAGTAGATATTATAGCAGGCCCCGGAAACGCCTATGTGAATGAAGCCAAGAGGCAGGTTTTCGGACAGGTCGCAATAGATTCTCTTGCCGGGCCCAGCGAAGTCGCGATAATAGCCGATAAAGGCGTTCCGGTAAAATACGCGGCTGCCGACATTATGGCGCAGGTCGAACACGACTCTATGGCCAAAGCTTATCTGTTTTGCGAAAGCAGAGACAAAATCTCGCAGATAAAAAAAGAATTGCCGAAAGAAGCGTTAAAACAGGTTGAAATCGAGTTTTGCGCTTTGGATAAAGCGGTTGAAAAAGTAAATAAAATCGCGCCGGAACATTTAGAACTGCTCGTTAAAAATTATTCGAAAATAGTAAAAAATATCAAAAACGCGGGCGCTGTGTTTGCCGGATACCAAACTCCTACCGCTGCCGGCGATTATTGGGCCGGCCCGTCTCACGTTTTGCCTACAAACGCTTCCGCAAAATTTTCAAGCGGTTTGTCGGTTATGACCTTTTTGAAAAGAACGACGTATATCGAGATGAACAAAAAGAACGCGAAGGCTTATAAAGAAATCGCGGATTTTGCCGGCTCCGAAGGGATGGAATACCACAAAAAATCCGCCGAAATAAGGAATATCCGATGAAAATAGATTTAAGCTGGAAAGAAGTCGGCTATCTTTTGTATCTGATAAACGAGTCCGCGTCCAAAAAATCCGGAAGCGGGGCAAATTATCACGAATACAGCGTTGACGATATAGAACTTATGGACAAGCTTGAATCGGCTATGAAATTTTTTGAAATTGAAAGATTCGGTCTGGGCAAAGCCGCAAAAAACCAGACGCTTAATTGAGAAAATTATGAAACAAAGAACAGCCAAAATCAAAAGAACAACAAAAGAGACGGATATTTCGGTAGAATTAAACCTTGACAAATCTTCCAAGCCCGAAATTTCCACGACAATCGGTTTTTTAGACCATATGCTTGAACTTTTTGCTTCTCACGCGGGCATTGCTTTGAAAGTGAAAGCAAAAGGCGATACGCACATCGACGACCATCATCTGGTTGAAGACGCAGGAATAACGATCGGTCAGGCCTTAAAGACCGCTCTCGGGGATAAAAAAGGCATAGCGCGCTACGGGCATTTTCTGCTGCCGATGGACGAATCTTTGAGTTATACCGCTTTGGACTTGTCGGGACGGTTTTATTTGAGTTACGAGGCTTCCATCCTGTTTCAGAAAACCGGTTTTAACTACGATTTGCTGGAAGAGTTTTTTTACGCTCTTGCAAGCAACGCCGGCATAACTTTGCATATAAAAATGATTAAAGGAAGAAACAACCACCATATAGCCGAATCGATTTTTAAATCTTTCGGACATTCTTTGAGGCAGGCTATAACGCTTGCCAAAGGCAAAAAAACAATTCCTTCGACAAAAGGCGTTTTATAAAATCAAAACTCGGGTGAGGCAAATATGATAGTAATTCCGGCAATAGATATAAGGCAGGGAAATTCCGTAAGGCTTAAACAGGGTAAAATAGACGCAGAGACGGTTCATTCGACAGACCCCGTTTTTATCGCAAAACTTTGGAAAGCAAAAGGCGCGAAGAGGATTCATGTAGTTGACTTGGACGGAGCTTTCAGCGGTTTAAACAGCAATGAAGAAATTATAAAAAAAATATGCGCTTCCGTGGATATTCCGGTCGAAGTCGGAGGCGGAATAAGAACTATGGAAAGAATAAAAGAAGTTTTCAGTATCGGCGCGTCTCACGCAATTTTGGGTACAGTCGCGGTATATAATCCGGAAATAGTGCGTAAAGCAATCGATAAATACGGCCCCGAAAAAATCATAGTCGCTATCGACGCAAAAGACGGTAAAGTCGCGATCAGCGGCTGGAAAGACGTTACGCCCGTAGATATGTTCGAACTTGCGGAAAAGTTGAAAGAGTCCGGCGTGAAAGAAATTTTGTATACCGACGTTTCAAGAGACGGTATGCTTACCGGGCCGGATTTTGACGGGCTTGAAAAAATCGCCAAAACCGGAATGAAAATAATAGCTTCGGGCGGCGTGAAAACCGTTGACGACATATTAAAGCTTAAAGAGCTTGAAAAAGACGGCGTTTTTGCCGCGATAGTCGGAGCGGCTTTATATACCGACGATTTCAACCTTGAGGAAGCAATTAAAAGGGCGGAAGGTTAGACGCGTAGAAGCGCGGACATGCGGTAAGGCAAATTCCGCTGCCGCAATCAGTTTATCCGACACGTCAAAGAGGTGTTTATATGTCATACGTAAAAGTTATTCCCTGCCTGGACACGAATAAGGGACGCGTCGTAAAAGGCACAAAATTCGTAAATTTAAGAGATGCGGGCGATCCCGTTGAAATTGCCGAAAGGTATAACTCCGAAGGCGCGGATGAACTCGTTTTTTTGGATATTACCGCAACAAACGAAGACAGAAACACTACCGTTGAATTGGCAAAAAAGACAGCCGAAAAAGTGTCAATGCCTTTTACGGTAGGCGGCGGAATAAGAACTTTGGAAGACATACAAAAAATTTTAGACGCGGGAGCCGATAAAGTTTCTTTAAATTCCGCGGCTGTAAAAAATCCGGAAATAATTAAGCAGGCAAGCGGTAAGTTCGGAAGCGGGAGGATAGTTTCGGCCATAGACGTAAAAAAAATATCCGCCGGAAAATGGAGCGTTTTGATAAACGGCGGGCAGACGGACACAGGCGTTGACGCGGTAGAATGGGCTAAAAAAGCCGAGTCGCTCGGCGCCGGCGAAATCCTGCTTACAAGCATGGACAGAGACGGCACTAAAGACGGCTATGACAACGAACTTTTAAAAGCGGTTACGGACGCGGTTAAAATTCCGGTTACGGCTTCCGGCGGCGCGGGGAAACTTGAGCATTTTTACGAAGCCTGCATAAACGGTGCGTCGGCGGTCCTTGCGGCGTCTTTGTTTCACTTCAGGGAAATTACCGTAAAAGAAGTTAAAGATTATTTGAAGTCGAAAAATATACCGGTAAGGTAAACGGTTAAACGAAGGGACGGGTACAATGGAAATTGACGATAAGGTTATCGGACTTTTGGTTGTCGGCTGTTTAACGGGTTCTATTTTGTTTGTACTTTTCATCAAATGGATACTCAGTTTGAGAAGGGTCGTTCCCACCAATATGGTTGATATCGTTCAGAGGCGTTCGCAAACCGTTTCCTACGGAAAAAATTCCGGAAACGGAAATACGTATTACAGATTTCCGTCGTGGATTCCCTTTATAGGCGTTACCACAATCAGCCTGCCTACTTCCGTTTTTGACATAGACCTGAACAATTATGAAGCTTATGATCAGGAAAGGCTTCCTTTTGTGGTCGACGTTAAAGCTTTTTACAGAATTGAAGATTCCAATATCGCCGCAAACAGAATTTCCACGTTTCCCGAGCTTCTCGTACAGCTTACCGATATTACGCGGGGCGTAGTGAGAAGTTTGCTTGCGAAGTCCAACCTTGAAAACATAATGTCGGAAAGAAGCACGTACGGCGCTCTTTTTACGACCGCCGTCCAGGAGCAGCTTCAAGCGTGGGGCGTGACTCCGGTAAAAAACATAGAACTTATGGATATCCGCGATACCAGAGACGGGAAGGTCATTTCGGATATTATGAATAAGAAAAAATCCAAAATTGAAATGGAGTCCAGAACCGAAGTCGCGGAAAATATGAGAAAAGCGCAGGAAGCCGAAATCGAAGCCGGTAAAGAGGTCGCGCTGAAAAAAGAGCAGGCCACGCAGGAAGTCGGACAGAAAAAAGCGGCGGTTATGAAAGAAGTCGGCATAGCCGATGAAAAGGCCAAGCAGGAAGTTCAGGAGCAGGCTAAAACGACGGCTGAAAAGATAATGGCCGTTGAAAAAGTCAATCAGGTTAAACTTGCGGAAATCAAGAAGGAAGCCAATATAGTCAAAGCCGAAGAAGAAAAGAGCGTTAAGATCATTTCTTCCGAAGCTTACAGAGAATCTTTGGCTATCAATGCCGAGGGAGTCAGAAAGCAGCTCGAGCTGGAGGCTGAAGGCAAACTTTATTCCAAAACGAAAGAATCGGAAGGTATTCATCTTGAAGGCGCGGCAAGAGCCGACGCGGAAAAGAAGATGCAGCTTGCTTCGGTCGAAGCGCAGATAACGCTGGCTGCAAAAATCGGTGAAAATAAAGGATATCAGGAATATCTTATCAACATAAGGACCGTTGAGGCGCAGGAAACTGTCGGCGTCGAGCAGGCGAAGAATTTGGGAAGAGCCGACATCAAAGTTATCGCAAATGCGGGCGACGTAAATACCGGCGTTAAGTCGGCAATGGATTTGTTTTCTTCCAAAGGCGGAACGGCAGTCGGCGGTATGCTTGAAGCTTTAAAAAATACCTCAACGGGAAAAGCCGTTTTGGAAAAAATAACGGGAAAAGAAACCGAACACAATCATAATAAAAAATAAACATGTTTTATCCGGGGGGAGTATTTAAGTGGAAAAAGTAATAAAAGCTTTGAAATTTGACGAAAAAGGTTTAATACCGGCAGTAGTGCAGGACTGGAAAGACGGCGCCGTTTTGATGGTAGCTTATATGAATAAAGAGGCCGTTAAAAGAACGTTGAAAACGAAAAAAGCGACTTTTTGGAGCCGTTCGAGGCAGTCTTTCTGGGTAAAAGGCGAAAGTTCGGGAAATATACAGAAAGTCAAAGAATTTTACTATGACTGCGACGGCGACTGCATACTTTTAAAAGTCAACCAGATCGGCGGGGCGGCTTGCCATACGGGGCACAGAAGCTGTTTTTTTACGAAAGTTACTTCAACGGGCAATACTAAAACCGTCGGCAAAAAATTGTTTGACCCGGAAAAAGTTTACAAAAGCAAATAACATCGGCATACGGCGATAAATATTTTTTAATTGTAAATTGTTAATTGGAGTTTAGTATGGCTAAAGTTAAAATATGCGGGCTTGCAAATTATAACGACGCTTTGGACGCTACGAATTTAGGCGCGGATTTTTTAGGCTTTCATTTTATAAAAGAATCTCCGAAAAAAGTTTCTGAAAAAATGGTTTCGGAAATCGTTTCAAAACTTCCTCCCTTTGTTGCTGCCGTCGGAGTTTTTGCGGACGAAGATCTGAAAGCCGTGTCAAAAACCGTAAAAAAATGTTCGCTTAAAAACGTTCAGTTTAACGGAAACGAAACTCCCGGGTTTTGCAAAACCGTACGTGACGAACTCGGCGTAAAAGTTTTTAAGTTTTTCAGGCTTGAAAACGACGAATCGCTTTTGCCTCTTGAAAGTTACGCGGGAAACGCGGATTATTTCGTGTTTGACGCGTCTTTTGCCGACGGTGAAACGATGAAACAAAATTACGCGCTTGCCGCGAAAGCCGGAAATTTGAAAGTCCCTTTTTTTATGTCGGGACAGATAAAGCCCGAAGATATCGCGCAAGTCCTTGAAGCGGCGGTTCCGTTCGGCATAGACGGCGATTCCGGGATAGAAAGGCTTCCGAAAAGAAAAGATTACGGAAAAATGAACGCTTTTATAAGATATGCGCACGGTCTCAAATAAAAGCCGATTAAAAATTACGGATTACGTTTTGGAGATACCCACAAATGAATGATTTTAGAATAGCCAAAGAAACTCTTGAGGCAGAGGCGCAAGCCGTCGAGCGGCAGATTAAGCATCTCGACTCCGGTTTTTTAAAAGCCGCGCGTTTGATAAAAAACTGCAAAGGCCGCGTTTTGGTTATGGGTCTCGGCAAATCGGGGCTTATAGGCCGCAAAATATCTGCTACGATGTCTTCGGTGGGGATACCCTCCGCTTTTATACACCCGTCTGAAAGCCTTCACGGGGATATCGGAATGGTTATGAAAGGCGATGCCGTGATAATGCTTTCGTATTCCGGCGAAACTGACGAAATCAAAAAAGTTCTTCCTGTTCTGCGTAAAATGAAAACGGACGTTATAGTAATGACCGGAAAAACAAAAGCCGCGGTATGGCAGGACTGCAAGTACATAATAGACTGCAGCGTTGAAAAAGAGGCGTGCCCTTATAATCTGGCACCGACCGCTTCCACCACGGCAATGCTTGCCATGGGCGACGCTTTGGCGCTGACCGTTTCCGATTTAAAAGGCTTCAAAAAAGAAAATCTGGCTTTGTTTCATCCTCTGGGCGCGATCGGCAAAAAACTTACCATGCAGGTAAAAGATATTATGAGAAAAGGCAGCGCTAACCCCGTGGTAAAGGAAAACGCAGCCGTGGAAGACGCGCTTTTGGTGATGACCGGAACAAGGGTCGGAGCGACAAGCGTTATAGATAAAAACGGAAAGATAACGGGTTTTTTTACCGACGGCGATTTAAGAAGGCACTTGCAGCGCGACGGGAAAATACTTAAAAGGAAAATTTCCGAAGTTATGACGAAAGTTCCGAGGACAATCACGCCCGATATGATGGCGGTTGACGCGGCAAGAATTTTAAAAGAATACAATATAGACAATATCCCGGTGGTAAGCAAAAACAATAAGCCTTTGGGCATTTTAGACCAGGGCGATTTGCTTGCCGAGGGAATTTCTTAAACGTTGATTACGGGTTACAAATTACGAATTGCGAATAAAAGACTAAAAAGCTTTTTGCCGTTGATTTGTAGTCGGGACAAAGTCCGGGTAATTCGTAAAGTTTGAATTGTAGTTATTCGGAGGAATAAAAATGCTGACAAAGCAGGCAAAGACGTCTGATAAAAAGGGCCTTCCGGCCGGAATCTGGACAAAATGCAAAAAATGCGATCAAATACTTCTTCAGAAAGATTTCGAAGAAAATCTTATGGTGTGTCCCAAATGCGGGTATTACGCCAGGCTTAACGCGCGCAAAAGAATAGAATTTATGACGGATGCCGGAAGTTTTAAAGAAACGGACAAAGACATTAAGCCCGTGGATTTTTTAAATTTTCCGGGATATACCGATAAAATCAGCAAATCCGCAGTGAACGACGCGGTAGTGACAGGCGAAGCGAAAATCGGCGGGCACGGCGTCATGGTTGCCGTTATGGATTTTGAGTTTATGGGCGGAAGCATGGGGTCTGTCGTAGGCGAAAAAATCGTCCGCGCAGTCGAGGCCGCCATAGCTAAAAAATTCCCGGTGGTGATAGTTTCGGCTTCCGGCGGGGCAAGAATGCAGGAAGGAATAATTTCTCTTATGCAGATGGGCAAAACAAGCGCCGCTTTGGCAAGGCTTGCCGACAACGGGCTTGCTTACGTTTCCGTTTTAACGGATCCGACAACCGGCGGAGTCGCGGCAAGCTACGCGATGCTTGGCGACGTGAATATTGCCGAGAAAAAAGCGCTGATAGGTTTTGCCGGACCGCGCGTGATCGAGCAGACCATAAGGCAGCAGCTGCCGGAAGGGTTTCAGATGTCGGAGTTTCTTGAAAAACACGGAATGGTTGACATTGTCGCCGAAAGAAAAGATTTGAAAGATACGTTGGCCAAAGTTTTGAAGTTTTTGTCTAAGAAATAGTTTTTTAGGGATATTTTCAATGTTCTTTGAATCGTTAAAAGAATACGAAGGTATGAAACCCGGGCTTTCAAGAATAAAAAAGTTTTTTGATATGACCGGAAACCCGCAGAACAAACTTAATTGCGTTCATATAGCCGGAACGAACGGCAAAGGCTCGACAGCGGCTTTTTTGGAAGCGGTCTTAAGAGAAAACGGTTATAAAACCGCTCTTTACACCTCTCCTCATTTGGCCGATATTACCGAACGCATAAAAGTGAACGGTAAAAGTATTCCTAAAAACGAGTTTAACGCCATAGCGGGAAAATATATAAAATACGCAAGACAATGCAGGCTTTCTTATTTTGAATATCTTACCGCTATAGCTTTTATGTATTTTGCCGGGCAAAAAACCGATATTGCCGTAATAGAGACCGGGCTCGGCGGAAGATTTGACGCCACGAACGTTATTGAAAAACCTTTGGTTTCGGTAATTACCTCGATATCTTTGGATCATTGTGAAATTTTGGGAAATACGGTTGAAAAAATAGCTTTTGAAAAAGCGGGAATCATAAAAAAAGGAACTTTTGCGGTTTGTTCCGAAGTTCCGCCGAAGGCTTTAAAAGTAATTCAAGACAAAGCGCTCGGAGTTTCAGGCAGGCTTTTTGTTTTAGGCGGAGATTTTTTTGTAAAACACGCATCCGGCAGTAAATTCGATTACCGCGGCATCGGGAGAGAGATAAACGGCATAAAAATACCGCTTGCCGGCAGACATCAGCTTAATAACGCCGCGTCGGCGCTTTGCGCCGTTGAACTTTTGGCAAAATCCGGTTATGTTTTTGAAGATAAAAAAATAAAAAAAGCTTTGTCCCGCGCGGTTTGGGCGGCAAGGTTTGACGTAAGAAAAGTAACGCTTAACGGCAAAAAATTCGAGCTTGTCATAGACGGCGCTCACAATGAAGAAGGAATAGACGCGTTTATCGAAACCTGGAATTCGCAAAAGTATTCCGAAAAAAAACGAAGTTTTATTTTTGCGGCAATGAAAGAAAAAGATTATAATGGTACCGTGAAGAAGGTAGCTTGTCTGGCGGACAGGGTAATTCTGCCGGATTTGAAAAATCCCAGAGCAGTGCCTCAAAGCGTTTTGAAAGCGGAGTTTATAAAATATATCGGCGAAAATAAGGTTTACTGCGCCGGTTCGGCAAAAGAAGCGCTGGATATGATAAAAAGCCGCGATAAAGCGGCGGCAATAGGCTCGCTTTACCTTGCGGGCGAGATTTTGAAAAATATAAAACGGGGAAAAAAATGTCAAAACAACAATTTTATCTCGGGATAGACATGGGCGGCACCAATATTAAAATCGCCATCGTAAATTCTTCCGGCAGCGTGGTCGAAGAAACCGTTTTGGAGACGGACATAAAAGCAAAACCGGCCGACGTTATAAAATCCATAGTATCTAAATCTTCAAAGCTTAAAAATTATCATAAAGTCAAAAGCATAGGCATAGGGATAGCCGGCGATATAAACTTTCTCGACGGCAGCGTGCGTTTCTCCCCGAATCTTCCGATGTGGAAAAACGTCGCGTTGAAAGGAATTACGGAAAAACTTACGAAAAAGAAGGTTTTTGTCGATAACGACGCAAATACCGCGGCCATAGGCGCTTTTTGGCTCGACGCTAAAGGCAAGGCGGTGAATCTCGTGTGCGTTACTCTGGGGACGGGCGTCGGAGGCGGCTTGATTTTTGATAAGAAAGTTTACAGGGGCTCAAGCTACACCGCCGGAGAGATCGGGCACATTACTATTGAGCCTCACGGAATCAAGTGCAAATGCGGAAACAGGGGATGCATCGAAACGTTTGTCGGCGCGAAATATATTTCAGAGTACGCCAAGCAGTATTTAAAGAAAAACAAATCCGCCGCGATAAATAAACTTACAAACGGCAGCCATTGCGGGATTACTCCAAAAATTTTATCCATGGCCGCGGCTGAAGGCGATAAAGCGGCAATAGCCGTATGGAAATATGTCGGTGAAAAACTGGGAATATTGCTTGCCGACGTGCTCAATTTTATAAATCCGGATACGATTGTTTTGTGCGGCGGCGTAAGCCTTGCCGGAAAATATCTTGTCGAACCCGTCAAACGCGAAATAAAATCGAGAGCCTTTGCTTCCGCGGTGAAAGAATGCAAAATAATCGTTTCAAAATACACAAGCAAACTCGGAGTGGTCGGCGCGGCGATGCTTCCGAAACAGTAATGAAAAAAAAGCTCTTTTTTATTTTTATTTTTCTGTCGTTTAATGCCGCGCTTTTTGCCCACGAAGTCGACATTAACGCCGACAATCTCGAGTACGACCAAGACTGCGGAAAAATTTCGGCAAGCGGAAATGTCGTTCTTGTCTGGCAGGGAAAGACGGTAAAGGCGGACTACGCGGAGTTTGAGGTTGCCGAAAAAAATATGGACGCTTACGGCAACGTTAAAGTGGAAGAAGACGGCAACGCTTTTTTTGCCGACAGCGTAAACTACAGTTTCTCCGGCGAAAGCGGGGAAATAAAAGAAACTTTCGCGGCTTCGTCGGTAATATTTATGCGCGCCGAAAGCATGGTGCGCCGTGACAAAGACACTTACGCCGTTAACGGCATAAAACTTTCAACCTGCGATTTAAACCATCCTCACACTTATTTCAAAGCAAAAAGAGGCAAATTCGTTGTCGGAAAAAGAATCACTATATACAATCCGATATTATATATCGGAAAAATCCCCGTTTTTTATCTTCCCGTAGTCACAAAATCGCTTGAAGGCGGAAAAGGCGCGGCTTCAAAACTGAAATACGAATTTGAGCCCGGATATACGAACGACGGCGGATTTTCCCTTAAAAATATTTTAAGATACAGATTCAGCGATCAGTTTTCTGTCGGGGCGCTTGCCGATTATTACGGCGCGAGAGGGCTCGGATACGGCACGGAAATCGACTATTTTTCGCAGAATGCAAAAGCCTCTCTTTACGCTTATAACATAAACGATTTGTCAGTAGGAATGGAACGCTGGACGGTGCGTCCGTATTATTGGCACAAACTCGGCGACAGATGGACAATACAGTCGCAGGCCGAGTTTATGAGCGACAGCAGTTTTAACAATTATTACAATCAGGGCGATTGGAACAGGACTATGAATTCGCTCCATTCATACGCGTCGATCACAAGGCAGGGGCAAAACAGCAATTTGATGGTAGTTACCGAACGCTACGACAATTACGACAGCTTTAGCGGCGAATATGTAACTACGTCGATAACTCTTCCGCAGGTAAACTTCACGTATTATCCGAAAAAGATTTTCTGGGGTATAACCAACAGCTTCAATTTGATATATAACAATAATTACAGACAGTGGAATTATTCCGACCATGACGGCTTTTTTTATAAAAATACGGCAACATTCAATTATTCTTTGACTAAAGATTTCAGATTCGGCAGGCGTATTACTTTGAAACCTACACTCGGGTTTTCCGAGGAATGGTATGATAAAAATGACGTTAAAGAAACGGAAAACGCGCTATTGACCAGATACTCCGCGGGCTTAAATTCCAGATTCAGGGCGACAAGCTGGATGGACTGGAACATAAATTATTCCGCGGTTTTAAGATCGCAAAAAGATTCTTTGCAGGCGGACTCTTCGGCGAACGATTACGGGATAGAAACCAATCTTCTTTCATATACCAATTATATGTATATAGGCAGCAGAACTACCGTGAGAAATTATCTTTCTTACAATTTAAGAGAAGACCGATTTTACGCGCCGCAGAGATGGTCGCCTTTTATTACCGAAATCATATACACGCCCAAATATTACATAACCGCTTATATAAGGCAGTCGCAGCTTTTGGATCCTTTTAAGTTCCAGGCGATGCAAATCGATCTTACCGTAGGAGAACACGAAAAAGCCTATTTGAATTTCGGCGCGTTTTACCAGAATTACGAAAACAACGCTGCCCTGATTTACCGCTCGCACGAAATCGACAATACTTTGGGCTTCGGATTGTGGATTACCCCGAAATGGCGGCTGGATTACAATATAAGAACGACGGCAAAGCTGGATTTTACGTATATAAGAATGAACGAGCACGAATTCAGGCTTTACAGGGATCTGCACTGCTATAATTTCGGCGTGACATGGCGCATCAGAGGCATATACCACGAAGTATTTTTCAAATTCGATTTGAAAACGAATATGCCGTTCAGCAGAACGCCGCAGGGACAGCAGGAATACAGAGGGGAAGAACAGATATTTTATCCGTGGCGGTAAATAAAACAATTGTCAATCCGTAATTGTCGTTTAATGTCCTTTTTTGGTATAATTTCCGAATTACGGGGAGCCGAAAATGATAGATTTGCATATGCACACTTTTTACTCGGACGGGGTTTTGGTTCCTTCCGAACTCGTGTACAGGGCTAAGTATAAAGGTTATTCAGCCATGGCGATTACCGACCATATAGATTTTTCAAATATGGATTTTGTGATACCCAGAATATTAAAAACCGCAAAAATCCTTACCGAAAATTACGGCATAACGGTTTTGCCGGGCGCGGAACTGACCTATGTGCCTCCGAAACTCATAAAAGACGCGGCTGCGGAATGCAGAAAACTCGGCGCGAAAGTTATTGTGGTTCACGGCGAAACAGTAGCCGAAACCGTTCCTCCCGGGACAAACCTTTACGCGGTTGAAGCCGGAATAGACATACTTGCCCATCCGGGGCATTTGTCTTTTGACGATGCCGCAGCAGCAGCCAAAAACGGCGTTAACATTGAAATTACTACCAGAAAAGGGCATAGCGTTACAAATAAAACGGTCGCGGAAACCGCTCTTAAGGCCGGAGCCAGGCTGGTTTTAAATACCGATACCCACACGCCTGAAAATATTCTTACCGCCGAGATTATAGAAAAAACTCTTTCGGAATCCGGGCTTCCTGCGGATTATTACGGGATAATGCGGCAAAATTCTTTGGAAATAGTCTCAAAGTATATATAAAGGAGCGTAAAATGCGCGGAGTATCTCAAAATACCGGCAAATCGGGAAAAATTGTAAATTTTGTGCTTAACCAGATTAAAAACAACAGAACCGGATTTTTTACGGTGGTTGGGTTCGTTTTTGGGTTTTTATTTTTGGGATTATACGTTTATTCAAGAACATTGTCTTTTGCCGAAGACGCTTCCGACAGACTGTCGGCGGCTTATATTCATTTCGGCGGCGGAGATATGAAAAAAGGCGAGGCTCTTCTTGACGAAACCATTAACGTTTTTCCGAAAACGGCGGCGGCTTACCAGGCGCGCCTTGTTAAAGCCGATATGCTGACCGATCAAGGGAAATATGACGAAGCTTTAGGATTTCTTTTCGAAGTTTCCGGAAATGCAAAGCCGGAAACTCTTAAGCCTTTTTCGGCGGCAAGAATTATATCCGTTTATGAAAAACAAAAAGACTATGAGAACGCTATAAAATATTCGAACGAATTTATCAATAAATACAAATCGAATTTTCTTGCGAAGAATATTCATTTGAATTTGGCAGGGTTTTATGCGGCAGCCGGTTTGGCGGACGAAGCCGCAAGAGTATATAATGACATCCTTATAGGTTATCCCGCCACAGAAGAAGCCGCGACGGCGGAAAAAGCTCTTAAAGACCTGAAAAAATAAAAACAACCGGAGCTGTATAATGAAACTGTTTGTGACGGGCGGGGCTGGTTTTATAGGTTCTAATTTTATAAGGTATATATTAAAGAAATATCCGAAATATAAAATAGTCAATTACGATAAGCTTACCTATGCCGGAAACCCCGACAACCTTAGAGACATAGAGAAAAATACAAGATACAAATTCATAAAAGGCGACATATGCGATTTTAAACGCGTCGAGAAAAGCATAAAAGGCGCTGACGCTGTCATACATTTTGCGGCGGAAACGCACGTTGACCGCTCTATAGCAAGCGGCGGCGAGTTTATCAAAACGAATGTCAACGGCACTTATTCGCTTTTGGAAGCCGCAAGGCAAAACAAAATAAAAAAATTCGTTCACGTTTCCACGGACGAAGTTTACGGCAGCATTCTAAAAGGCTCGTTTACCGAAAAATCTCCTTTAAGCCCCAACAGCCCTTATTCGGCTTCAAAAGCTTCTTCGGATCTGCTGGTGCGCTCTTATTTCATTACTTACGGTTTTCCGGCGGTAATTACAAGGTGCTCGAACAATTACGGCCCTTACCAGTATCCGGAAAAAGTCGTTCCTCTGTTTGTGACCAACGCTTTGCAGAATAAATCTCTTCCTCTTTACGGAGACGGAAAAAATGTCCGCGACTGGCTTTACGTCGAAGATCATTGTCTCGGAATAGACATAGCTTTGCATAAAGGCAAAGCCGGCGAAGTTTACAATATAGGCGGCGGCGTTGAAATGACAAATATCGAGCTTACCAAAACCATATTGAAAATTATGGGCAGGCCCGAAACGCTTATAAAACGCGTAGCCGACAGGCTCGGGCATGACAGGCGTTATGCCATAAACTGCTCAAAAATTGCAAAGCTCGGATATAAACCTAAATTTTCATTTGCAAAAGCCATAGAAAATACCGTAAAATGGTACGTTGAAAACGAAAAAATCTGGCGGAAACTGGTAAAATAATAAAAGCAATTACGAATTACGAATTGCAAATCACAAGTGAAAATAAAAATGCGGTTTAGCTTTTGCCTTTGATTAGTAATTCGTAATTTTGAATTTGTAATTATTTAAAATATGTCCTCGTCAAATAAACTAAAAAAATCCGGCGGTCAGGCTTTGGTTGAAGCGGCGTTAATCGCGCCGCTTATAATTTTTTTCCTTTTTACTATAATTTGGTTCGCGCGCATTATGCTTACGTGGCAGCAAATTACAGGCGCGGCCAGATACGGAACGGATCTTATAGCTTATACGCCTTACAGCGAAAGATTTATAAAAAAAGACATAAGGCATTATCTGTGCCACGGAAACAATATAGGCAGGACTTTGGATTCGAATCCGGAAATACTGGATATCAACGTTAAAATTCACGACGCTCCGAGGTCGGATTTCAGCCTGAGCGTTAAAAATATCTCAAATTTCAACCCTTTGGATATGATTCAAAGCGTAAAAGGCTTGTCTCCCGCAGGGGTAGAAAAGTCTTCCGTGGAAATAAAATACAAATATAAAATCCCGAGGCTTTTGAGAATAGCCGGCAGAGAATATCTTACTATAAAATCCAAAAGCGAAGTGTTGTCCGGAGACGCGAGCGCTGGATATAAAAAACGCAGGGGAAGCTGAATACACAATAAAATAATGCTGATTACAAGTTACGAATGGCGAATGAAAAACAAGGCGGAAAACATAGTTGTTTGTAATTGATTCGTAATTGTCATTAAAAAAAGGAGAAAGGAAATGTTGAACTTCGGCTGGCTTAAAAGAAACAAGGGACAGGGCATGGTTGAGTACATTTTGATTGTCGCGGTCGTTGTAGGTATCGTGTTCGGGGCTTATAAAATTATGGGCGGGAACGTAAAAGACAAATTCGTAGATGCAGGAAATAAAGTAACTACGGCAGATGTCGATGATGTAAGCAGCAATCGTAGCGTAGGTAACTAAATAGTCATGAAAAAAACAATATTGTTGTCCGTTATCTTTGCCGTTATGGCGGCATTTTTTGCTTATGCGTATCTTTCGGATTTGGAAATAACGTATAAAAAAATGGCGGAGCCTGTGAAGGTTGTCGCAGCCGCGCAGCGGATTACGCAGGGTTCCGTCATACAGAAAAATATGCTTGCGGAAAAAAGCGTCCCTAAAGAATACGCGCAGCCTAAAGCGTTTGAAGCCGCAGGAAATCTTTTTACAAAAGACGGGTCTCCCGTTTATATAGCGTTGAATACCATTGAGCCGGGCGAGCAGATACTTTCTACGAAAGTTTCAAAAACCAATGAGGATACGGGAATATCTAACATTATCCCCGAAGGGCAAAAGGCTTTGGCCGTAAATTTCGATTCGGACAGCTCTCTTGTAATAAGTCCCGGAAGCAGAATAGACGTTTTGAGCATAATTGAGTATTCCGACAATAATAAGCAGTTTCATCAGTCGGTTTTTCCGGTCGCTCAAAACATTCTTGTTTTGGCCGTGGGAAATAATTATCTCGGCTCGGTAAAAAAAGACGGGGAAGATTTTTCGCAGGGAAAAGGAATGCTTACCCTGGCGGTAAACGTAGTAGAGGCGCAGGCTATACTGCTTGCCGGCGAAAAGGGAATTTTAAAATACATAATCCGCCCCGCGGGCGACGAAACTTTAACGGACATAAAACCTTTGAAAATGTCGGATATAGTAAAAGATATTTCAAAAACTTCATATCAGCCGGATATTAAAACGTCCGCCGCGGCAAAAGATTTAAGCCGGCGCCAAAAAGAAGCGCTGGAAATGATAAACAAATACGCAAAAGGTGAATAATGCTTGCCATAGCTCCCAGCTGCGACTGCCTTAAAAGAGCGTTAATCGCCAACGCTTTATCTTCGATATCTTCTAACGCGAAAGAAGAAAACATAATTGTAGATTTTTCCGTTCCTGCAACGGAAGCCTTTTGGTCGCTGTATAAAAGCGGAATAAAATATGTCGAGGATATTATAGGCGTTTTGCCCGGCATTAATCTGAAAATGCTTAAAAGTTTTTTGTCCCCTTCGGGAACAAACCTCGTTTTGGGGCTGAAAAATAAAAAACTTTCCGAAATTCCGCCGGCGGATATCGAGTATCTGCTGGATATGCTCGATAAAAATTACAAACGCGTTTTCGTGATTTTGCCGGATGAAAACAGCGGGCATTCTTTTGAAATTATAAAAAAATCTCAATGCGTCCTAATGCCTTTTGTTTCCGACGCGGTGTCGGTTCAAAACGCGGTAATGCTTGCAAATCTCTATTCTTCGGAAACCGCGCATGATTTCAGGCCTCTGCCTTTAAAACTGAAATTAGATTACGAGTTTCATTCCGACAAAATTTTAAATTCCAATGAAATTTTTAAAAATGCTTTGTCGGCCGGGTTTACGGCAGATTTTGAACGCCGGATTTTTTCTCCGCAGTATTCGTACAGGGACAAAACTTCGGAATTTACCCTTGCTTTGGAAAAAGCGCTGGACTATTGCGGTTTGGCTGCGCAAACCGGCGGTTCTGCGGACGATATTTCTAAAAAATATTATGCCGGCGAAAGCGTTTACAGGAATTTGAAAAATAAAGTTTACGGCGAACTTATTGAAGAAATGAAACTTTTTGCCGATGAGACCGATGAAAAACGTTTGAAAGAGCTTGTGGCGGAGAAAGTCGGCGCGATATTGAAAAAACTTGATTTGAATCTGCCGGTCGCGCTTTCGGAAAGGATTTTTAAAGAGTTGTCCGACGACGTGGCGGGTCTGGGAGCCATCGAGGATTTTATAAAGGAACCCGGGATTACGGAAATAATGGTCAACGGGTACAACAATATTTATATCGAAAAATCCGGCAGGCTTTTTAAATCCGAAGCGGAGTTTTCGGATGAAAAACAGCTGAGGACGGTAATCGACAGAATTGTGGCGCAAACGGGAAGGCATATAGACGAGGCATCTCCTATAGTTGACGCAAGGTTAAAGGACGGTTCGCGCGTAAACGCCGTTATAAAGCCGATAGCTTTAAACGGTTCGGTTTTAACGATAAGAAAATTCTTAAAAAATAAACTTTCGGTCGAATCTTTAATATCTTCCGCAAGCATAAGCAAAGAAATGTCCGAATTTTTAAAGATTGCGGTGCTTTTAAAGAAAAATATTATAATTTCCGGCGGAACAGGCACCGGAAAAACGACTTTATTAAACGCCGTATCGTCTTTTATACCTGAAAACGAAAGACTGATAACGATTGAAGATTCGGCGGAGCTGCAGCTTCGGCAAAAGCACGTTGTCCGTCTTGAAAGCCGTCCCAAATCTACGGAAGGTTCGGGCGAAATAAGCATAAAGCGCCTTGTTGTAAACGCTTTAAGAATGAGGCCGGACAGGATTATAGTCGGCGAGTGCCGTTCGGGAGAAGCGTTCGATATGCTTCAGGCTATGAATACCGGGCATGAGGGAAGCATGTCAACGGTTCACGCAAATACCGAAGCCGACGCGGTTTCAAGGCTGGCCGCTATGGTGTTAATGTCAGGGATAGATTTTCCCGAACGTTCGATAATTTCGCAGATAGCGTCGGCGGTGCACGTTATAGTCCAGCTTACGCGCTACGGCGACGGCACCAGAAAAATATCTTCGATATCGTGTTTGAATAAAACCGATGACGTGAAAATATTTGAAATAAATCCGGTTTTTAAGTTTAATCCTAAAGGGATCGAAAACGGAGTTCAAAAAGGGGAATTCAGCGCTTCCGGTTTTGTGCCCGATTTTATAAAAAACGCTTCGGACAGCGGAATAAACGTCGATATGGGAATTTTTAAATGATGAATCTGGTATTTTTTGTCATATGCGCGTTCTTTGCGGTATTTTTGTTTGCGTTTTCTTTGATAAAAGGCAAATCCGGAAAAAACGAAAAGAAAAAAATATCGTTTAAAGGCATGAGCGCGGGCAGAAAACGGGCAATTATTGCGTCTACGGTTTTTTTAGCCGCCGCAGTTATTTTGCAAAATATAATTTTTGCTTTTATTTTTTGCGGATTGTATTTGTATTTTGACTGGTATTTCAGGGATAAAAAAGCTAAAGAAGCCGCGGCATTGATAGACAGGCAGGTCATAGAAGCTTTGAGCATTATTAAAAACGCCGTGCAGTCCGGACAATCTCTTGTAAACGCGGTCAATACGGCTTGCGCAGAACTTAAAGAACCGATTAAAAGCGAGTTCGTAAACATTTCCGAAAAAGCCGCTTTAGGCGTAAATTTCGATAAGATACTGTCCGAGACTTCAGAGCAGTCTCCAAGCAAAGAGTTCCGCCTTATGATCGATACGATAAGGATTTCGAAAGATTCGGGCGCAAGCCTTGCCGGCATTTTTGACAGAATAACCGACGCTGCGGTTCAAAGAGTCGCGATTCAGGCGAAGGTCAATGCTTTGACCGCTCAGGGAAGGATGTCCGGAAATATTGTCAGCGTTATTCCTTTTGTCGTCATTTTAATGATGTATGCCATAGAACCCGGTATGATGAGTTCTCTTTTTACCACGATAGCGGGAAACATTCTGCTTTTGATTGTGGTAATAATGGTGCTTACGGGTTCTTTTGTAATCAGGAAACTGACGGAAATAGACTTTTAACAGAGGCATTGATGCGCTGATGTATGACAGCGCCGTTTGTTTTTACCGTGCGTCTGATCTTCTTAAATGAGGATTTTATGTATTTAATGCTATTTTGCGTATTTTTAGCTTTCAGTCTGTTCTTTTTCGCGAACTTTTTGCTTGGCGGAGTTTCCCGCGCCGAAACGGAGGGGAAAGTCCACAACGCGCTTGAAAAAGAAAAAAGTAAAAGTTTTCTTATGCCCGTTATTTTAAAAAGGGCAGATAATTTCGGAAAACTTTTATCAAAAATAAACAATAAAAAATTCCGCGGGTATGCCGAAAAAACCGGCGCCGACTTAAAAACTCTCGGCGGAAATTATTCCAAATATAACGCTTATCAGTATATGGCTTTGCAGTTTTTTGCCGCTGCCGCGGGCATTGCTTTTTGCTCTTTGTTTATAAGCGCCGACTTATTCTTTTTATTTATCGCAGGGCTTTTATTTTTCTTTTTGCCTTTAATTAAGGTCAAAGAAGAAGTAAAAAAACGCAGAGATACGATACTCAGGCAAATACCGGACATGGCCGATTTGCTTTCGATAATGCTTGAGTCGGGCTCCGATTTTTTCGGCGCGGCCGGCAAAGCGTCGGATATTTTAAAAGGCCCCCTTTCAGACGAATTTAAAGACGTTTTGTCAAAAATATCTCTCGGTTACGATAAGAAAAAAGCTCTCAACGAAATGGTTCAAAAAACCGGAGTCGAGCAGTTGGGATTTTTCGTGAGAACGATAAATATGGCTTTGGAGTCCGGCGCGGGTATGGCCGACACTTTAAAAAGGCTTGCGGCGCAAACAAGAAACGAACGCGCGTCCATGGCGGAAAAAAAAGCGCAGGAAGCTCCGGTAAAAATGCTTATCCCTTTGGTTCTTTTCATATTTCCGACAATCTTTATAGTGATATTCGGACCGATAGTAATAAACTTCGTCACGACCGGCGGATTCTAAGTTGCTGCGGATAAACAACCTGCCTGCCATTGCTCCCTAAAAATAATGTTTGACAAAAAAAATTATTTTTTCTATATTATACAGGTTGTTAAAATTAGACACTCTCTTCCCAGCGAAGTCCGACGTCTAATCTTTTAAAAATCAAAGGGCCCGTAGCTCAGCCGGTAGAGCACCTCACTTTTAATGAGGTTGTCGTGCGTTCGAGCCGCACCGGGCTCATTTTTAAGTTAAGCTCCCATCGTCTAGGGGTCTAGGACACATGATTTTCAATCATGCGACCGGGGTTCAAATCCCCGTGGGAGCGTTTTAGCTTCGTCTTTTAAGTTTATACTGCGTCAGAGGCTCGCTCATTTACCGTTTCCCGTGAACTTCGTTCGCCTCTTCCTTGTCTAAACATAAAATACTTCGCTAAACCAAGGTAAGCGCCGTAAAAAATTCAAAATTCTTGTAAAAATACAAAGTATTTCTCTGAAAATGCTAAAATAACATTCAAATACAACCGTTTAGACTTGTTCAAATAGTTTAGACGGTTATTTTATGGAAGGTGCAAATATGTCAACATTAGTGGTTTTGGGTACGCAGTGGGGAGATGAAGGCAAAGGAAAAGTAGTCCATTACCTTGCCAAACAGGCGGACTATATTGTCCGCTATCAGGGCGGAAATAACGCGGGACACACCTTAATTTACGAAAACAAGCCTTTTGTTCTGCATCTTATACCGTCCGGAATATTGTTCCCGAATAAAATGTGTTTAATCACAAACGGAGTCGTGGTTGACCCGAAAGCGTTAAGGGAAGAAATTATTCTTTTAAATAAGAAAAAAATTCCCGTTAAAGGAAGATTTTTCATAAGCGGTCAGGCTCACGTTATTTTGCCTTATCATAAATTAATAGACGGCATCCTTGAAGAAGGGCAGGTCAAAATAGGGACTACAAAAAGAGGAATAGGGCCTGCTTATGCGGATAAAGTAAAAAGAATAGGCATAAGGGTGACAGATTATATAGAAAAAGACGTGTTTGAAGATCTTCTTGAGAAAAATCTTATCGAGAAAGCGCCTATGCTTGAAAAAAGCGGCGTAAATATCGCCAAACTCAAAAAAGAAATACTTGACGATCATAAAACTCTTTCGAAATTCATAAAGCCTTTTGTGACCGATACAAGTTTAATGCTTGACGCCGCAATGAAAAAGAACAAAAAAGTTTTATACGAAAGCGCCCAAGGGACAATGCTGGACCTCGACTTCGGGACATATCCGTTTGTGACGTCGTCAAACCCCATTGCCGGCGGAGTATGCTCCGGCGCGGGCATAGGGCCTACCAAAGTAGAGAAAGTTTTGGGAGTGGTAAAGGCCTATACCACAAGAGTAGGGGAAGGGCCTTTTGCGGTTGAGCTTTTTGATGAAATGGGCGAATATTTAAGGGAAAAAGGCGGAGAGTACGGAGCGACTACCGGAAGGCCGCGCCGCTGCGGATGGTTTGACGCGGTTGTAGTGCGTCACAGCGTAAGAGTCAGCGGAATAAAGCACCTTATACTTACAAAACTGGATTGCATGGAAGATATAGACACAATAAAAATTTGCACCGCATACAAATATAAAGGTAAAATATACAAAGAATTTCCCGCTTCAAGAACCGTTCAGGCGGGCTGTAAGCCGGTTTATGAAGAATTACCGGGTTTTAAAGGGAAAGTAAAAGGCATTACGGATTTTAAAAAACTGCCGGTAAACGCGCAAAAATACGTTAAACGCCTTGAACAGCTTACCGGAGCCAGCATAGATTTGATATCGCTGGGCAGAAAGAGAGAAGAGACGATTCCTGTCAGAAACGTCAAATGGTTTTAAAAACGGCAATTCAAAAATACGAGTAACAAATTACGAATCAAAGACAAAAAGTATTGCGGTTTATTCGTAATTTGTAATTAGTAATTGTTTCCTAGGATTTATTGTGAAAGTAAAGCTGCTGAAGTTTACCAAAG
The DNA here is from genome assembly GCA_031271405.1 of Candidatus Endomicrobium macrotermitis. Taxonomy (GTDB): domain Bacteria; phylum Elusimicrobiota; class Endomicrobiia; order Endomicrobiales; family Endomicrobiaceae; genus Endomicrobium; species Endomicrobium macrotermitis. The sequence continues at coordinate 43,221 of JAISVT010000051.1, forward strand.
ATCCCGAAAAAACATGCGCCATAGCCGCCAGGCTTTGCTACAGCGCGGCGGGCATAGACGAAATTACCGAAAAATTGACCAAAGAAAAAGTTAAAGAACTTCTCGGGAAAGTCATTTCGTCGGGTCATCATTCCGTTTTGGAACACGCGTCGTTTTCTTTCGGCATAGAAGGCGTTTCGCGCGCTTTGCTTGCCCAGCTTACAAGGCACAGAATAGCGTCTTTTTCGGTGCAAAGCCAAAGATACGTGAAATTTAAAGACGGCGTGGAGTTTGTTACTCCCGAAACGATAAAAAAACGGAAAGATTTGTTTTTAAAATACGGTAATTTTTTAAAAGAGACGGAAAAACTTTACAAATATTTTCTGGAATCCGGAATTCCCGCCGAAGACGCAAGATACATTTTGCCCAATGCTTCCTCGACAAAAATAATAATAACCATGAACGCAAGAGAGTTAAGGCATTTTTTCGCTTTAAGATGCTGCAACAGGGCGCAGTGGGAAATAAGGGATATGGCCTGCAGAATGCTGAACCTTGCCCGCAAAGAAGCCCCGGTCCTTTTTTACGATGCCGGCCCCGACTGCGTAAGAGACGGCTGTCATGAAGCGTTCCCCTGCGGCAAGCCGTGGAAAAAAATCCGGATTTTGTCATAAAATTCTCGCTATAGAAATGAAAAAACATCAAATATTTTTACTGATTGCTTTGTTTTTTGTTACGGTTTTTGTATTTTATCCCGTCTTGAAGGCAGATTTTATTGAGCTTGACGATAAATTGCTTGTTGTAAACAATTGGAAAATCAAATCATTTTCTTTTGAAAATTTAAAAGAACTTTTATTTAAACCTCATTACAGTCTTTACCATCCTTTGGTTAACTTGTCTTTCGCTGCCGAATACAGTTTTTTCGGTCAAGAACCGTATTTTTATCATGCCGATAATTTAATCCTTCATCTTTTAAACATTTTGCTGGTCTTTTTTATTTTTCGTATCATTACGCGCAATAATTTTCCAATTTCTTTTATTACCGCATTAATTTTTGCCTGTCATCCTATGCATGTCGAACCTGTGGCATGGGCCAGTTCAAGAAAAGACGTTCTATACGCTTTTTTCTTCCTGTTATCGCTGCTTTTTTATTTAAAAGCCCGGGATGACGAAAAATATAAAAACAGGTTTTACCTGTTTTCGCTTGTTTTTTTCTGTTTTTCATGCCTTTCAAAATCCATGGCAGTTACTTTGCCGGCGGTTTTGGTTTTAACGGATTGGCTTTTAGGCAGGAAATTCGATAAAAAAAGCATATTGTTTTATATTCCTTACTTTTTAGTTGCCGTATTATTTTCGGCGCTGACGTATTCCATATATTATGATCCGTCAATGAAGACGCAGTTTAACCCGTACGGGCTCTTCGTAAATTTTGTATCCGCTCATTTCAACTTTTTATTCTATTTGTATAAATTTTTAATTCCGTCTAAACTTGCGGTAATGTACCCTTTTTTCTTTCCGAAAAACGAACTTATGCCGAACTTTATAATGATGTCTCCGGCGCTTGTTTATTCGTCGTTTATTTTAGTTCTGTACAGTTTGCGGCGTACTAAAGTTATCTTTTTTGCGGCTGCATTTTTTCTTATTACTATTTTACCTGTGATAAATATTTTGCCTGCCGGTTCGTCTCCGGTTGCCGACCGGTATACATATATTCCTTTTATAGGTTTGGGATATGTTTTCTCGGTTTGCATAGTTTTTATATACGGCAAATTAAATTTAAAATATTTAAAATATTCATTCGGTTTATTAATATCCGCGGTTTTGATTTTAATGTGTTTTGCTTCAAATATAAGAGCCGGGCAGTGGCTCAACACGAAAACGCTTTTTGACAGCCAGATAAAAACTTATCCCGGGCAGGTTTCAAAGGCTTATACAACAAGGGCTTTGTATTTTTTAAACGATAAAAATATGCGTAAAGAATTCGAAAGGGACATAGAAACGGCTTTTTCAATTGATCCTTCAGAATCTCTCGCCAAATTGTTATTAGCCGGAATTAACGGGGAAAGCGGCAGATACGGCGAAGCTTTGTCATTGTATGCCCGTTTTTCCAAATACGAATTTTCTTATATTACGGCATGTATTAACCGCATAAGACTTCTGGATATAACCGGTAAAGCAGACGAAGCGGAGTTATTGTTAAAAACGATATTGGAAGATCCTCAAAAGGACGTTATTTTGGGATACGAGTCTATTTATGCGGCAGCAGGCGAATATTATATGCGCGAAGGCGAATACGATAAGGCGCTTGGGTTTTACGAACAAGCGGAAAAGTATTTTCCTGCCGATGAAAAAATATATGTTTCAATCGGAAGTATTTATGAAAAACAAGGCGATTTTGAGTCTGCCGCAAAGATTTATGAAGAAGGGATATCGCATTGCGGGGAGAGAGAAATCCTGCTTAAGCAGCTTGCCGGCGCATACTTCAATTTTCACCGTTTTGACAATTGCGAAAAAACTTTAAAAAGGGCAATGGAACTTTTTCCAGAAGCTTACGAATGTTATGATATGCTTGGAAACATATATGCTTTAAAAAATGACTATACAACCGCTTTAAAATGTTTTACAATGGCGGTATTGATTAAAAACGATTTCGGCCAGGCGTATTTTCACAGGGCGGTTTTGTATTTTAAAATTAAAAAATACGATAAAGCAAAAGACGATATTGAAAAAGCTCAAAAATCAGGATTTGACGTCCCGAAAGACTTTTTAGAACTTTTAAACGAGATAAAGGATAATTGAAATGCACGAAATTTATTCATTTTTAACCGCTATTGCCGTTATACTTGTCGCCGCAAAGATTTTCGGCGAAGTTGCCGTGCGGTTCGGACAGAGCGCCATAGTCGGAGAACTTCTTGCAGGCGTTATAATAGGCCCGAGCGTTTTGGGGCTTGTGTCCGAAACTCCGGTTTTGGCAAGCATTTCGGAGCTCGGAGCCATTATTTTGCTTTTTGAAGTAGGCCTTTCTTCAGACATAAAAGAATTTGTCAAAGCGGGCGGATGGGCAGCGGCCGTTGCGTTTGTCGGTGTAATTCTGCCTTATTTCTTCGGCTATTACGTGTTTTTGTATTTCGGTTTGACTGCTACGCAGGCGATTTTTGCCGGCGCCGTTCTTACCGCTACTTCCGTCGGCATAACCGCCAGAGTTTTCATGGACTTAAAAAGAATAGAAACACAGGAAGCCAAAATAGTTTTGGGAGCCGCGGTTATAGACGACGTAATAGGCCTTGTTATACTTGCCGTGGTTTTAAAGCTTGTTTCCGGCGGAGCGGTTACCGCGGGAACGGTTGCGCAGGTGAGCGCGGCCGCGATATTATTTTTGGTTTTATCCGTCGGTGCCGGGCTGCTTATAGCGCCGACTTTGTTTAAATACGTTTCAAAAATGAAGCAGGAAAAGTCAGTTTTTGTAATAGGAGTGGCTTTTTGCCTGATAATATCGGCATTGGCGTCTAAAGTCGGACTTGCTCCGATAGTCGGAGCGTTTGCGGCCGGGCTTGTACTTTCTTCTACAAAGCATAAAGAGGAAATAAAAAAAAGCGTCGCGCCTCTGTACGTATTTTTTGTTCCCGTATTTTTTGTTTTGATGGGAACGCAGGTTGATTTGGGCGTTTTCAATCCGTTTGAAGAGTCTAACCGAACGATACTTCTGCTTACCGCGATACTTTTTGCGGTTGCGTTTATAGGAAAAGCAGCCGCCGGTTTTGTAGTTTTCAAAAAAGGAATCAACAGGCTTTTGATCGGCGTTTCTATGGTGCCGCGCGGGGAAGTCGGTTTGATTTTTGCCGGAATAGGATTGAAGAACGGGGTTTTCGGTTCGGATGATTACAGCGCTCTTGTCGCGGTTATAATGCTCACCACTTTCGTTACGCCTTTTATTTTGAAGTATTTGATTTCCAAGGATACGGAAAAAAGTTCAAAGGAGACAAAATCGTGAAACGGTATTTCTTTGTTGCGGTAAGTTTGCTGTTTGCTGCGATTATTTGCGTTCCGGATTTTTTGCATGCGGAAGATAAAAGCGGCCTCATTTACAGCATCGATGAGAAAAAAACAACGGCTTCCGAAGAATTCAAGGTTATAAACGAGGAAGACAGCCGTACGGCGTCCGCAAACGAAGACGAAAACGATTTTACATATGTAGGCGACGAGAGAAAAAGCAAGAAGCAATTTGATTCCGAAATAGCGCGGGCAGCTTCCGTTAAAGGCGGTCAAAATGTCTCCGCAACGCAAGTTATCGTTACCGAACCGGAGGTTAAAACAAATTCTGCCGAAACAGTCAAAAAAGCGGCTAAGCCTTCGGCGGCTTCTAAAACCGGAGCTTCCGCGCACGAGCCCATGTTTGCCAAAGCGATACGGGAAAATTATAATACGCTTAAAGCCAACCCGAAAGTTAAAAAAATCATATCGTTTGTTTCAGACGGCTGGAAAGAAGTAAAGGCCTTTGTCGTTGAGCTTCCCGGCATAAGCCATTATTTAAACTCCAAATATTCAAACGAAAACTACAAAAAAGAAATGGGCGGCATGTCAAAAGAATACAGCCCTCACCTCAAGAGCAACAGCGCCGGAGTTCAAAAAGTCAAGCAGGGCGCAAAAAAGTTTTAATTGCCTCCGCAGCCCAACCCGTAGTTTTGCAGCGAACCGAAAACCGAACCGGTAGAACACATTCCTCCGAAAAAGATTTAAGAAGAAGCCATTGACAAATCTACGCGTATGTTGTAGTATTGTGGTCACTACAACCGGTAGTTTTGCAGTCCGGCGCAATTAACTAATAAAATTTAAGAGCAATCAAATGAAATGTCCTTTTTGCGGAAGTTTTGAAGATCAGGTGCTTGATTCCCGCCCGATTGAACATTTATCTGCCGTAAGACGCCGCAGGGAATGCTCCGCATGCAAAAAAAGATACACGACTTTCGAAAGGCCGGAAGAAATAAGCCTTATGGTCGTTAAATCCGACCAAAGCCGCCAGCCTTTTGACAGAAAAAAGATTTGGGACGGCATAGACAGGGCATGCCGCAAGCGCCCTATTTCGGTTGAAACCATAGACAGAATAGTAAGCGAAATAGAAAACGAATTGACCGGGGAATACGTTATGGAAATCCCGTCAAGCGTTATAGGGCAGAAAATTCTGGATAAACTTTGGGACATAGATCTCGTGGCTTATATAAGGTTTGCTTCCGTTTACAGAAAGTTCGGCGATATAGAAACTTTCATGGCGGAGCTTAAAAAGCTTAAAAAAGAAAATATAAAAAGACAATTAAAAGTTAAGAAATAATAATGAGAAGCCGTGAACGCGCAGGGCATTATTATCTTCTTAACTTTTATTAACCGGAGGCTTGAAAATGGCACAAAACGCTAAAGAAGAACTGATTTCCGAAAACGGAGCGAAACTTGAGAAAAACGCGCTTACGGTTTTGCAGAAAAGATATTTAAAAAAAGACGGCGGCGGCAATATAATCGAAGAACCGGAAGATTTATTTTACAGAGTTGCCGAAAATATTGCCCAGGCCGATAAAATATACGATAAAGACGCGGATTTGGCGCCTTTGATCAAAGAATTTTACGTTGCGATGTCGTCTCTTGATTTTTTGCCGAATTCTCCGACTTTGATGAACGCCGGCAGGCATTTGCAGCAGCTTTCCGCTTGTTTTGTGCTTCCTATAGAGGACTCTATGGACTCCATATTTGAAACGCTCAAAAATACGGCCCTCATACATAAATCCGGCGGCGGAACCGGCTTTTCTTTTTCAAGGCTCCGCCCGAAACAGGACACCGTAAAAACCACAAGCGGCGTGTCTTCGGGCCCCGTGTCTTTTATGCAGGTTTTTAACGCCGCGACCGAAGCCATCAAACAGGGCGGAACAAGGCGCGGCGCAAATATGGGCATGCTTCGCATAGACCATCCGGACATTTTGGATTTTATTACCTGCAAAGATAAAAATGACAGCCTCAATAATTTCAACATTTCCGTAGCGGTGACAAAAGAGTTTATGGACGCTTTGGAAGAAGAAACGGACTATAACCTTTATAATCCGCGCACCAGGGAAGTTGCCGGAAAGCTTAACGCAAAGGAAGTTTTCAACAAAATAGTCGATCAGGCGTGGAAAAACGGCGAACCCGGAATAGTTTTTATAGACAGAATGAACGACGCCAACCCTACGCCGGAGGCCGGACTTATAGAATCCACAAACCCCTGCGGAGAGCAGCCGCTTCTCCCTTACGAGTCCTGCAATCTGGGTTCGATAAATTTGAGCCGGTTCATAAAAGACGGACAGGTTGACTGGGAAAGGCTTGAAAGCATTATCAAAACGGCCGTTCATTTTTTGGATAATGTAATAGATATGAACAATTATCCGATACAAAAAATAGGAGAAACGACCCGTTCCAACAGAAAAATCGGTCTCGGCGTTATGGGCTGGGCGGATATGCTTTTAAATTTGGGCATACCGTACGGTTCGCACGATTCTTTGATGCTTGCCGAAAAACTTATGGGTTTTATACAGTCAAAGTCGCATGAAATTTCAGAAGAACTCGCTCTTAAAAGGGGCGCTTTCCCGAATTTTAAGCAAAGCATATACGGCAAAGGAAACCCCATAAGAAACGCTACCACTACTACGATTGCCCCTACCGGAACGATCGGCATTATCGCGTCCGCTTCGGGCGGCATAGAGCCGATTTTTGCGCTTGTATATAAAAGGGCAAATTGTTTGGACGATGCGGAAATGTACGAAGTGAATCCTTATTTTGAAAAACTCGCGAAAGAACAGGGTTTTTATTCGGCCGAGCTTATGGATAAAATCGCGGAAAAAGGCAGCGTTCTGGGACTTAAAGAAGTTCCTGAAAAAATAAAGAAAGTTTTTGTTACGGCGCAGGACATTACGCCCGAAGATCATATAAGAATGCAGGCGGCTTTCCAGAAATTTACGGATAATGCCGTGTCGAAAACCGTAAATTTTCCTAATGCCGCGACTAAAGAAGACGTTAAAAAAGTTTATATACTTTCGTATAAGATGGGCTGCAAAGGCGTGACTGTTTACCGCGACGGCAGCAGGGATTTGCAGGTTTTAAACCTCGCAAACAAGAAAGAAGCCGTTCCGGTACAGGAAGAAGTTAAAGAAAAAAAGCCAAGAACCAGGCCTAAAAAAACCACGGGTTTTACTTTCTTGATGCATACGGGATGCGGAAAAATGTACGTTACGATAAACGAAGACGAACAGGGCGCGTGCGAACTGTTTACGCAGCTCGGGAAATCCGGCGGCTGCACGTCTTCCCAGTCCGAAGCCGTAGCGCGTATGGTTTCTTTGGCATTGCGTTCGGGCGTCAACCAGCAGGACATTATAAACCAGCTGAAAGGCATAAGATGCCCGTCTCCGACTTTGGCCGAAGGCGGAGCGATACTTTCTTGCGCGGACGCCGTTGCAAAAGCTCTTGAAGCTTATGCGAAAGAAAAACAGACTCCGGCTCTTTTTGTAGAAGAAGTCGTAAATTCGGAGCCGTACGTTCAGGTTGCGCAGGATATACGCCCCTCCGCGCAGTATTCTTCTGACAGCAGCAATAATTTTTCGGGTTCGTGCCCGGAATGTCCCGAGTGCGGTTCGATGCTCACGTTTGCCGAAGGATGCGTTGTCTGCCGCGATTGCGGATATAGTAAGTGCTGGTAGTTTTAAAGACGGTTAGGAGTTAACGGCAAAAGCGGGAGAAGGTGCCGCAAAGCGGCAGGAGAGGGGTTTTAGTGGTTAAAAGCGACAGATGGATAATTAAGAATGCTATTGAGAATAAAATTATAGAGCCGTTTGAGCCGGGACAGATAAAAGAGTTAGGAGTGAGGAGTCAGGAGTCAGGAATTAACGGCGGCAGTTCTTTAAAGAAAGTAATTTCTTACGGAACTTCTTCGTACGGCTACGATATGCGTTTGTCCGATGAGTTTTTGGTTATGAAAACAGCATCCCGGCGGATGCATGAAGACGGCATAAGTAACGCTGCCGTAAGCAGTTGCCGAACTTCCGAAAATATTTTAGATCCCAAGCAATCGGCTGAAAACTTATTTGAACCCGTAAAAGTAAAAGATTACATAATAATCCCGCCTAATTCGGTCGTTTTGGGAAAAACGATAGAGTATTTCAGGATACCGAGGGATGTCGTCACAATAGCATTCGGAAAATCTACTTACGCAAGGTGCGGAATTTTTGTAAATGTCACTCCTTTTGAGCCCGAATGGGAGGGTTATGTGACCCTTTCAATAGCAAACACTACGGCATTGCCGGTAAAAGTGTATGCAAACGAAGGCATAGCGCAGGTTCTTTTTCTCGGAGCGGACGAAGTCTGTGAAGTTTCTTACGCGGACAGAAAAGGAAAATATCAGGCTCAAAAAAATATAACTTCCGCGAAAATTTAGTATAATATTGCGGTAAAATCCGTAACGGGGGAACAGCATGGACAAATTTATGGAATGGTTTAAGGTTTATTTTTGGAGCGTCGTGACAAAACAGTATGCTAATTTCAGCGGACGCGCCACCAGAGAGCAATTTTGGTATTTCGTTTTGGTGAGTTTTGCAATCAGTACCGTTTTGGGCATTATTTCAGGCGGGATTTTAAGTTTTTTAGTATCGCTGATATTGCTTCTTCCTTCTCTCGGAATTACAGCCAGAAGGCTTCACGATATCAATCAAAGCGGCTGGCTGCAGCTGGTAGCCGTAATTCCTGCTTTAGGATTGCTTGTTCTTATCGTTTTATGCGCTTTACCTCCTGCAGAACCTAACAAATACGGCAGCACCGCAGCTCTAAAAGAGGAAAAAGTTGTCGAAACCACCTCTTCGGAAGTAAAATAAATGATTTTAATATTGGATTTCGGTTCTGAAAACACCCGGCTTATTGCAAAAAGAGTCAGGGAAGAGAAGGTTTATTGCGAAATTTATCCCGGAAATAAACCCGCTTCGGAGTTTGGCGGGCTTAAAAATTTAAAGGGCGTAATTTTATCCGGTAAGGCTAAAGGCGCGTTTCGCCCTGACGCCAAAATCTTCAAATCGGGCATTCCTGTTTGTTCGGAAGATAAACTTTTGTCCGGCAAAAACCTTAAAAACTTTATTTTCAACGTTTGTAAAGAAAAGCGCGACTGGACGATGAAGGCTTACATTGCCGAAGAAGTTAAACGGGTCAAAGAGCAGATCGGAAACGGTAAGGTATTATGCGCGCTTTCCGGCGGAGTTGATTCTTCTGTGGCTGCGGTTTTGCTTCACAAAGCAATAGGGAAAAAATTGTTTTGCGTGTATGTCGACCACGGTTTGCAAAAACTCGGAGAAACGGAAAGGGTAAAAAAGATTTTCGGCAAAAAATTCGGCAAAAATCTGACTATCGTCGACGCTAAAAAGATTTTTCTCGGAAAACTTAAAGGCGTTACCGATCCCGAGCGGAAAAGAAAAATAATAGGGCATACGTTTATAGAGGTTTTTGACAGGGAAGCAAAAAAATTAAAAGGCATAGATTTTCTTCTTCAGGGCACGATTTACCCGGACGTAATAGAGAGCGTTTCGGTAAAAGGGTCTAAAACTCCCGTAAAAAGCCATCATAACGTAGGCGGTTTGCCCGAGAAAATGAAAATGAAGCTCGTTGAGCCGCTGAAATTTTTGTTTAAAGACGAAGTAAGGGCTTTGGGCAGGGAACTCGGAATGCCCGAAGAAATTATATCGAGGCAGCCTTTGCCCGGTCCCGGTCTTGCCGTGCGCTGTATCGGCGATATTACGGAAGAAAAACTGAGAATATTGAAAGAAGCCGATTACATAGTAACGCAGGAAATAAGAAAAGCGGGACTCTATGAAAAAATATGGCAGTCTTTTGCAATAATTTTGCCCGTAAAAACAGTAGGAGTTAAGTCCGGCGCGAGAACTTACGAACACGTGATAGTTGTAAGGGCAGTAAATTCCCAAGACGCCATGACTGCGGAGTGGGTAAAACTTCCTTATGAGCTGCTTGACACCATATCTTCAAGAGTCATAAACGAAGTAAACGGCGCTAACAGGGTAGTTTACGACATCTCGAACAAGCCGCCGGCTACTATCGAATGGGAATAAGACGTATAGGCCGGGTTTTTTGTGCCTGCTGTGCCGCCTAAACGCAAAAGGACTACGCTTCTACGGATGCTATGAAGAAAAAGAAAATTAAGCGATATAGAGCCGGTAAGTCAAAATTGCAAAGTCTTATTTCCGAAACAAATCCTGTTTATGATAATGACGCTTTGAATGTAAATGGCAGCGATGTTAATGTTGATTCTCTTTGGCTTATAAAAGAACGGGATAAGAGCGGAAAACATAAAAATGTTTATCACGGCAATTTTATTCCTCAAATTCCAAACCAGCTTATACGCCGCTATACAAACGAAAACGATGTTGTTTTAGAGCCGTTTGCCGGTTCCGGGACTACGCTTTTTGAATGCGAGCGGTTAAATCGCAAGTATGTCGGATTTGACATAAACTCCGAAATAGTAGATTATGTTAAAGGCGAAATGTCTGAAAGCGCGTATAAAAATTACGCTTTATGCTATGGCGATGTTTTGGACAAAGACAAGATAGAAAACGATTATTCGGCGGCTAAAAAGAAATTAAAATTTGACTCGGCGCAGTTTGTGATTATGCATCCGCCGTATATGGATATAGTGAAGTTTACGCAGAATAAGAATGATTTGTCGCAAATAGGCGATATTAAACTGTTTGTTGAAAAATTCAAAATGGTATGTCAAAATATTTTGCCGTTTTTAGAGACAAACAAGTATTTTGCTCTGGTAATCGGCGATGTTTATAAAAAAAGCGAAGTTGTGCCGTTGAGTTTTTACTGCATGGATATGCTCAAACGCAACTTTAAGATAAAATTAAAGGGCATAATTGTAAAGAATATCGAAGGCAATCGAGGGAAATTGGGACAAGCCGGAATTTGGAAATACAGAGCGTTGAAAAGCGACTACTTTTTGTTTAAACATGAATATGTTTTTGTTTTCAAAAAGGAATTTTAGACATGACAAAAACAGAATTGTTTTTAGAACTTGCAAAACCCGATAAAAACGGAAAAAGCCGCTGGGTAAACGTTTCTGAATTTACCGGTAAATATAGCGGTTTGCAGCTTAGCAACGGTTTGGATTTCGGGAGAGGCAGTTCGCCGCTGGCAAAGAAATACATAGTAGAAAAGCAAAAGAAAGGTTCTAAAATTACGGCTATCCGTTTAAGCGGATTTAACGAAGTGAAAATATTCAATCAAAATATTCGCCAAGATATCAAAGAGTATTACAGAACAAAAAATTGCGTAATGCTTGGGATTAACGGAAAATCCGAAAATACAAAAATAGAGATTGATCATAAAGAAGGCAGAAAAGATAACGCACGGGTATCAAATTTAGCGACTCAAAAGCGCGAAGACTTTCAGCCTCTCTGTAAGGCGGCAAACGACGTTAAGCGCCAAATTTGCAAACAATGCAAGCAGACCGATAAACGCTGGGATGCAAAAAATATCAAAGGCAATCCGTATTCTTTTTATGACGGAGACAGTAAATACACGAAAGAACTCGGCTGCAAAGGTTGTTATCAGTACGACCCTGTCGAATACAGAAAAGAAAGTGTCAGGAAAATCAGCAAAGAAGCCGCCGATTATGTGTCTAAAAAATTATTTTCGGAAGAAAAATGAACTACATCGGTTCAAAACTTAAATTGTCGCCGTTTATAAAAGAAACGATTTGCGCGGTTGCGGGCAAAGATTTGTCGCAAAAGGTTTTTTGCGATTTGTTTGCCGGTACGGGGATTGTCGGGCGTGTTTTTAAAAAGGAAGTTCGTCAGGTAATAAGCAACGACTGCGAATATTACAGCTATGTTTTAAATAAAAACTACATTGAAAATCATAAACGGTTGGATTTTCGAAAATACATTGACGGATTAAACGGCGTCAAACCTATAGAGACCGGATTTATCTATAAAAATTATTGTTTGGGAAGCGGCAGCAAAAGACAGTATTTTAGCGATGATAACGGCAAGAAAATAGACGCTGTAAGGCAAAAAATAGAAACTTGGTCGTCAAATAAAGAGATAAGTAAGAATTTATATTATTTTTTGCTTTCTTCGCTTCTTGAAGCCGCCGATAAAGTGGCGAATACGGCTTCTGTTTACGGCGCTTTTTTAAAAAAATTGAAAAAATCGGCGCAAAAAAAAATTTTTTTAGAGCCTGCTATGTTTGACTTAAATGCCAACGAACATAAAGTTTATAATAAGGACGCAAACTCTTTAATCAAAACAATATCGGGCGACATTTTATACCTTGACCCGCCTTATAATGAGAGGCAATACGGGGCGAATTATCATCTGTTAAATACAATTGCAAAATATGACGATTTTATTCCGAAAGGAAAAACCGGATTAAGAGATTATGAACGTTCTTCTTACTGCGTTAAAAAAGGCGTTGCAAAAGAATTCGGCGATTTAATTGAAAATGCAAAGTTTAAATATATATTTTTAAGCTACAATAATGAAGGTTTAATGAGTCCGAAAGATATTAAGGCGATAATGTCAAAGTATGGGAAATACGGCGTAGCCAAACAGCGGTATCAGAGATTTAAGGCGGATAAAACGGAGAATAGAAATCATACTGCGGTTTCAACGCAAGAGTATTTGCATATTTTACAAAAAAACAAATAATGAGAATATCAAAAAGTTTACTATTATTTTTAGCGTGCTTCCTGTTTTTTTCCTGCTCCCGCCCCGGTGAAAAAGGCGGGGAGTATGCGGCGTCAATACAAATAAAGGGCTCCGATACGATAGTCAATCTTATCCAGGTTTGGGCCGAAAAGTTTGTGGAAGAAAACCCTTCCTATAACATAGGCGTTACGGGCGGCGGTTCGGGAACCGGTTTTGCCGCTTTGATAAACGGAACCTGCGACATAGCGATGTCGTCAAGAAAAATAGAAGATAAAGAAACCGCGCAGGCTGCCGAAAAGAACGTAACCCCGGTTGAATTTATCGTAGGGCTCGACGGTTTGGCGATACTTATAAACAAAAATAATCCCGTGGACAAGCTGACTTTGGAACAGCTGCGGGATATTTTTATGGCAAAAATTACAAACTGGAAAGAAGTCGGCGGAGAAGACAGAAAAATAGTCATTCTTTCCCGCGAAAGCAATTCCGGCACGCATATGTTTTTCAAAGAACACGTTTTAAGGCATAACGATAAAAATGCAAAAGAAGAATTCGCGCCTGTCTCTCTGCTTATGCCGTCGTCTCAGGCCATATATGACGAAGTTTATCAGAATCCCAACGCTTTGGGCTATGTCGGAATGGGTTTTATAAACGATGAAGTCAAAGCGGTTTCTGTAGCAGTAAACGAAAACAGCGGGTATTTTTATCCGAATAACGACAATGTAATTGCCGGTAAATATCCGATATCAAGGCCTTTGTTTCTTTATACAAACGGCCTGCCGCGGGATCTTGTCGAAAAATTCATAGACTACGCTTTATCGGACGAAGGGCAAAAAATCGTCGCGGAAACGGATTTCGTGCCGATAAATCAAAAAGGCGAATAATGAGAAAAACCATAGATTCCATAATAGAAACCATAATTTTTATATGCGGCATACTGTCTATAGTTTTTGTCGTGATGATATTCGGTTTTCTGCTTAAGGAAGGGTTTGCTTTCTTTAAAGAGTTCGGCGTTATAAGTTTTATAACCGGAAAATTGTGGTATCCTACCTCCGATCCGGCAAAATTCGGCATACTTTCCCTGATAATCGGTTCGCTTTTGGTGACAGCGGGAGCGTGCGTAATAGCGGTACCCATAGGCATTATGTCGGCTTTGTATATTTCCGAAATTGCCCCTAGCGGCGTCAAGGACGTTTTAAAATCCTGCGTAGAGCTTATGGCCGCGGTGCCGAGCGTTGTTATAGGTTTTGTCGGTATGGTCACGTTTGTTCCGCTTGTGCGGGCTGTTTTTGATATTCCTACGGGGCTTACGGCTTTTTCGGGTTCTGTGATGCTTGCGTTTATGGCAATGCCTACCATTGTCACCATATCCGAAGACGCCATCCGTTCTGTTCCGTGGTCGTATAAAGAAGGAGCGCTGGCTTTGGGCGCGACAAAATGGCAGGCAATACGCCGGATAGTTTTAAAAGCCGCGATGCCGGGGATCATAGCGGCGATAATGCTCGGAATCGGGCGCGTTGTCGGCGAAACCATGGCTGTTATGATGATAACCGGAAACGCAGCCCATATACCTCATTCTATTTTTGAGCCCGTCAGGACAATGACTGCGACGATAGCAGCGGAAATGGGCGAAACCGTGAGAGGCGGAATGCATTACAGATCATTGTTCGCCATAGGGCTCGTTTTGTTTGTCATTACGTTTATAGTGAATTTTATAGCAGACTTATTTTTGGGAAAAAGCAAGAAATGATGCATGGAAGTTCAGACGCACGGATGCATAGCAGCGGCAAAAGCGGCTGAGTTGCCTGAAAAACGGAGTTTTTTCATTGTTAAAACTAAATCCTAAACTGTCTCAGAAAATTTCATATTCTGTTTTGCTTTTTGCGACGATACTTGCCATTATACCGGTATCGGTCATTGTTTTTATCATTATAAAAAACGGCGCTTCGGCGATAACCTGGGAATTTTTGACCGCCATGCCTAAAGACGGAATGAGAGGCGGCGGGATTTTTCCCGCAATAATAGGCACGCTTTCGATAGTTTTGTGCGCGATAGCCGTCACTTTGCCTATAGGAGTGTGCGCGGCCATATATTTAAACGAGTACGCAAAAGATAATCTGCTCACCAGAATTATAAAGCTTGCAATCGTAAACCTTGCCGGAGTCCCGTCAGTCGTTTACGGTTTGTTCGGGCTGGGGATTTTCGTAATGTTTTTAAAGCTCGGCGTTTCGATTATTGCCGGCGCTTTGACTTTGTCCATAATGGAATTGCCGGTAATTATAACTACGGCAAGAGGCGCGCTTAACAGCGTGCCGTATTCTTTCAGGGAAGCAAGTTTGTCTTTGGGCGTAAGCCGCTGGCAGACTATAAGGCATGTTGTTTTACCCAACGCTTTGCCGGGTATTTTGACCGGCGCAATTTTGAGCATAGCAAGAATTTCTGGAGAAACCGCCCCTATAATGTTTACGGCCGCGGCTTTTTATGTTCCGCATCTTCCGAAATCCGCTTTTGACCAGGTTATGGCTTTGCCGTACCATCTGTATATTATTTCGACGCAGATACCCAATATGCCCAAAAACATAATTTTCGGCACAGCTTTGGTTTTATTGATGATGGTTCTGTCTATGAGCTTATTTGCGATAATCGCAAGAATATATTTCAGAAAACGCAGGAAATGGTGATAAAGGCAGAAGTCCGGCAAAGACTTTTGGCAGGGTGTTGCCGGGCTGCCGATAAGGAATAAATGGATAAAATAAAAGTTGAAGATTTAAATTGTTTTTACGGCGGTCAGCGCGTTTTGGAATCGTTGAATATCAACGTTATAAAAAACGAGATATTGACGATTATAGGGCCCGCAAACAGCGGTAAAACCACTTTTTTGAGAACTCTTAACAGAATGAACGATCTGGATGCGAATTATTCACGTAAAGGTTCGGTGTTTCTTGACGAAGACAATATTTTCCATATGAATATGGAAAAGCTCAGAAGGCGCGTGGGAATGCTTTTTGCAATGCCGATACCGCTTCCCATGACGATTTATGAAAATATAGTGTACGCTCCCAAAAGGCTGGGAATCGCAAATAAAAAAAGCGATCAGGACGCGGTAGTGGAACAGGCGTTAAAAGACGCTTCTTTATGGAACGAAGTGAAAGACAGGCTCGATTCTTCCGCCATGAAACTTTCCGGCGGCCAGCAGCAGAGGCTTTGCATAGCAAGAATACTTGCCATAAACCCCGAAGTTATTTTGTTTGACGAGCCGAGTTCCGGGCTTGACCCTATTTCTACGGCGAAAGTCGAAGAATCTATGATTGAACTGAAAAAAAAATATACCATTGTTCTCGTTACAAACAATGTAAAACAGGCTTCAAGGGTGGGAGACAGAACCGCGTTTTTTCTTATGGGCAAACTCATAGAAATCGATAAAACCGGAACGATGTTCGTGTCCCCGAAACAGAAACAGACGGAAGATTATATAACCGGAAGGTTCGGATAACGGAAGTTAACAAAGTACAAACAACAATTAAAAGGCGGAAAGTTTTTGCCGTTAATTGTTATTGATTATAATTTGTAATTTGGAGTTTTTGTGGCAACAAAAATAGAAATAAAAAAATTTAATCTTTGGTATACCGATTTTCATGCGCTTAAAGACATAAGCATAAATATCGAAGAAAAGCGCATTACAGCGATGATAGGCCCTTCGGGATGCGGGAAATCCACGCTTTTGCGTTCGATAAACAGAATAAACGATACTATCGAAGGCGTGCGTGTAAGCGGCGAAATCAATATCGGCGGAACAAATATTTACGACGATAAAACCGACGTTGATTTTTTGAGGAGGAACGTAGGGATGGTTTTCCAGCGCCCTAATCCTTTCCCGATTTCCATTTATGAAAACGTCGCTTTCGGATTGAAAGTCAACAGAATAGCGTCTAAAAAAGGCGTTATTGACGAAACCGTTGAAGAAAGCCTTAAATCCGTGCTGCTTTGGGACGATATAAAAAATAAACTTAAAAAATCCGCACTTGAACTTACTTTGGAGCAGCAGCAAAGGCTTTGCATAGCAAGGGTCATAGCCGTGAAACCCGAAATTATCCTTTTGGACGAGCCTTGTTCTTCTCTTGATCCGGTCGCGACGCAGAGGATAGAAGAATTGATGATGCAGCTTAAAGAGAAATACACGATAGTTATCGTAACACACAATATGCATCAGGCGGCAAGAGTTTCGCACGATACCGCTTTTATGCTGCTGGGCAAGCTTATAGAGTTTGACGTAACCGAGAAAATATTTACAAACCCCGCTCAAAAAGAAACGCACGATTATGTCAGCGGAAGGTTCGGATAAAGACAATTATAAATTACGGATTCAAAATTACGAATAAAAAACTGTGATTTGGCCGTTGTCGTTGGTTCGTAATTTTGAATTCGTAATTGTATTTGGAGGAATTTATGAGACACTTTGAAGTAGAAATGAACGATTTGAAAATCCGCCTTATGGATATGGGCAGGCTTGTTCAGGATATGATAAAAACGACAATAGACGGCCTTGCCAAAAGAGATTCGAAATTGTCGGACGCGGTTTTTTGCCTGGAAAAAGAAGTCAATATTCAGGAAATAGTAGTTGACGACAAATGTTTAAAACTTATCGCTTTGAACCAGCCGGTCGGCTCGGATTTGCGTTTTCTCACGTCGGCTATGAAAATAAACAGCGATTTGGAAAGAATGGGCGACGAAGCGGTAAACATAAGCGAAAGAGCCATTGATTTGTTAAAGTATCCCGAGCTTAAGCCGCTTATAGACATTCCCAAAATGTCGGACATAGTCCAGCAGATGGTAACGGACAGCATAAAAGCGTTTAATGCTAACGACGTAGAGCTTGCCAAAGCCGTACTTGTCAAAGACGACGAAGTTGATGAATTGAAAAACAGGGTTTTTTCCGATCTTAAAGATTATATGGTCAAGTCATCAGATTTTGAAACGATTCAAAGGGCTGTAGATTTGATATTTATCGCCAAAAGCATAGAAAGAATAGGCGACCACGCGACAAACATCAGCGAAGACGTAATTTTTATGGTTCACGGCAAAGACGTAAGGCACCCGAGAACGTGCCCCGCTTCGCCGGATGAAGAAAAGTCCGTCTGAAGCGAAAAAAGGAAGTTTTATGCATCGTATAAAAATCTGTTTAAAAAAGGTTATGTGTAAAAAAGGCATTACGGATACGATTTCCGGAAATGCCAAGTGGGCTTTTTCCTATTTTCCATAGTTTTTTATTCCGGAACCTGCGTAAACAGTTTTAAGCAATATGCCGCGAATTTGCCGGCAAATATTTTAAATATAGGATTATAAAACAAATGAACAGCTCTAAATTGGA
>JAISVT010000005.1 GCA_031271405.1 Candidatus Endomicrobium macrotermitis
CCCCGCGTATGTTTTTTATCTGTGCGAGCTGATGCAGAAAGCCGCGGAAAAAATGGGTCTTGAAAAAGAAATCGCCGAAGCGTTTGCGGTGCAGACCGTTTACGGTTCCGGAAAAATGCTCAGCGTTACAAAAACGCCCGCTTTTACGCTTAAGGAGACGGTGAAATCTCCAAACGGCACGACGGAAGCGGCTTTAAAATATTTCGAATCTCAGAATCTTTCTTCCACAGTGCTTAAAGCGATGCAAGAGGCTGCGAAACGGTCTAAAGAACTGAGCAAATAACAACTCCCCAAAGGGGGCATTAATGGTTATAAAAGTAAGAGTTATCCCGAATTCCAAAAGAAACGAAGTGGTGAGCAGAATAGGCTCCATTTTAAGAGTTAAAATTTCCGCGCCGGCGGTTGAAGGAAAAGCCAACGAAGAACTTTGCGAGTTTCTGTCGGATTTTTTTGACGTAAAAAGATCTATGGTATTTTTAAGAAAAGGCGAACGCGGCAGGGAAAAAACTATCGAGATAAGCGGACGTTCGGAAGAAGAGCTTGACGAAGTTTTGGACACGATACCTTAAACTACAAAGACCGAAGTTTAGAAGCTTGGAGGTTTAGAATCTTGGCGGCGGATTTTGTCTTTGCCGAGCTTCCGGGCTTCTAAACTTCTTTTTTTAAAGGATATAAAATGGACACTGAGAAAAAAGATTATTCAAAAACAGTAAATCTTCCTAAAACCGATTTTCAGATGAAAGCCAATCTCGCGCAGAGAGAACCGGCTTTTGTCGAAAATTGGAATAAAGAGAATTTATACGCCGAAATATGCGAAAAAAACAAAGATAAAGAGAAATTCATTTTTCACGACGGCCCGCCGTATGCCAACGCGCATATACACATCGGCACGGCTTTGAATAAAGTTTTAAAAGATTTTATTTTAAAATACCGCTCCATGATGGGAAATTACGTTCCGTACACTCCCGGCTGGGACTGCCACGGTCTTCCTATAGAGCAGCTTGCCTTAAAAGAGCTTAAAACCGACAAAAACAAAGTTGACAGGTCGATTTTCAGAAAACAGGCTGCCGATTTTGCAAAAAAATTCGTCGAAATACAAAAAAACGAATTTAAGCGTCTCGGCGTGCTTGCCGACTGGGAAAATCCGTATCTGACTTTGGATCCTAAATACGAAGCATCGATAATAAAAGTTTTCGGGCAGCTTGCGGAAAAAGGGTATATTTACCGCAAGAAAAAGCCGGTATATTGGTGCCATTCGTGCGAAACGGCTTTGGCCGACGCCGAAGTCGAATACGCGGATCATTCTTCGGATTCCATACTTGTCAAATTCAAAATAGTTTCTTTGCCGGAAGCCTTAAAATCCAAAGAACTCAAGTTAAAAGATTTTTCCGTTTTGATTTGGACAACGACTCCGTGGACTCTTCCTTCAAACGTCGCTTTGGCGTTTAACGGGGACTCGGAATATATCGCCGCGGTTTATAAATTCGAAGACGGCAGGGAAGAAAAGGCGGTAGTCGCAAAATCTCTGGCCGAAAGTTTAAAGGAAAAAATCAAGGCGTTAAGTTATAAAGCCGTTTTGGAAGCCAAAGGCGTCGATTTTGTAAACATACAATGCCAAAATCCTTTGCTTGAAAGGCTGTCGAAAGGAATACTTGCGGATTTCGTAACCCTGGAAGACGGGACCGGAATAGTTCACATCGCTCCCGGCCACGGTATGGAAGATTATCATGCCGGCCTTGAATACGGTTTGGAAGTAATTTCTCCGGTAAACGACAGGGGGCAGTTTACGAAAGAAGTTCCCGAATTTGAAGGCCAGAATATTTTTAAAGCAAATCCTTTGATAATAGAAAAACTGGAAAAAGAAGGGAAACTGCTCGGTAAGTTTAAACTTGAGCATTCCTATCCGCATTGCTGGAGATGCAAAAGGCCTGTAATTTTCCGCGCTACGCCGCAATGGTTTTTGAACGTAGAGCACGATGATTTAAGAAAAAAACTTTTGGACGCGATAAAAACCGTGAACTGGATACCCAAATACGGAGAAAACAGAATTACCGGAATGATCGAAAGCCGCCCGGACTGGTGTTTGAGCCGCCAGCGCTTATGGGGCGTGCCGATACCGGTATTTTACTGTAAAGACTGCGGCGAACCGTTAATAGACCCGAAAATCATATACAAAATATCCGAACTGTTCGGTCAAAAAGGTTCGGACGTCTGGTTTGAGTTAAGCGAAGAGGAACTTTTAAAAGGAACCGATGCGAGCTGCCCGTCGTGCCATTCCAAAAATTTCAGAAAAGAGGAAGATATTTTGGACGTATGGTTCGATTCGGGGGTTTCGTACGAAGCCGTTTTGTCGGCAGGAAATTATAAAGATTTGGAATTTCCCGCGGATTTGTACCTTGAAGGCAGCGACCAGCACCGCGGATGGTTTCAGACGTCTTTGATTCCGTCGGCGGCAATAAAAGGCGTCGCGCCGTACAAAAACGTTTTGACGCACGGTTTCGTAGTTGACGGGCAGGGAAAGAAAATGTCCAAGTCGCTCGGCAACGTGATATCCAGCGAACAGCTTATAAACAAATACGGAGCCGATATCGTAAGGCTCTGGATAGCGTCAAGCGACTACAGGGAAGACATAAGAATTTCCGAAGAAATAATAAAAGGACTCAGCGACGCGTACAGAAAAATAAGAAACACCATAAGGTTTTTGCTCGGAAACATAGGCGATTTCGACGTGAAAAACGCGCTGCATTTTAAAGATTTGCGGGAAATAGACAAATACGCTTTAAGCCGCCTGCAGGATCTTATAAACGCCACCGCCGCGGCTTATGAAAGTTACGAATTTCATAAAGCGGCGACAGCGATAAATAATTTCTGCACGGTATTTTTAAGCGGTTTTTATCTTGACGCCCTGAAAGACATATTGTACTGCGATCCGAAAAACAGCCCTGAAAGAATCAGCGCGCAGTCGGCGATGTTTGAAATATGTTCCGTTTTAATAAGGCTTACGGCGCCGATACTTTCTTTTACCGCGGATGAAGCGTGGAAAGAGATAGTAAAAATATCGCCGTCTTCGGCAAAATCCGTTTTTCTTACGGATTTTCCCGTTATGGACAGCAAAAATATATTGCAGGCCGAAACCCTTGAAAAATGGGAGAAAATCCTGAAAGCGCGCGATCAGGCGCTTTTGGGTTATGAAAAATTAAGACAGGAAAAAATTATCGGTTCGAATCTCGAAGCCGCGCTTAAAATAAGGTATTCGAAAGAATACGCGGACGTTTTTAAAGACAAAAACCTGATATCTTTGGCTCTCGGGAGCTGGGATCTGACTTTTGAGCAGGTTGATGCTGACGATGTCTTTTCAGTGGAAGCCTTTAAATCGGAATACGAGAAGTGCGAAAGATGCTGGAGACATATTTTCGGCATTAAACACGGGCTTTGCCCCAGATGCGCAGAGGCAGTAAAATAACGGCAGAGCGAAGAGTGAAAAGTGAAGAGTGAAGATAAAGACAAAGGATTGCTCCGAGACTTCGTCTCCCGCAATGACAATGAAAACGGCGTTAATCCCTTGCCGCTTGCGGGAGAGAGACTTGCGAAGCAAGAGGATGAGGGGGGTAGCAGTGAACCCTCCGGCTCCAAAGATAAACCGGAAGAAGGCGCTGCGAAGCGGCGGGTGAGAGGTTGTCTTTTTTCAGCTTTTATTCTGTTTGCTGCGGACCAGCTGTCGAAATATATAATAGATTCTTTCGTTTCATACGGCGCGTCGATAAAAATAATTCCGGTTTACGGTTTTTTTAATATTACCAACGTTCATAATACCGGCGCGGCTTTCAGCATATTTCAGGGAAATAATTTTGCTTTTGCCGTATTGATAACCGTTATTTTGTCCGTAATCGCGGTATGGTTTTATTTTAACGCAAATAAAATTACGGTCTTGCAAAAGTACGCTTTTTGCCTTGTATTTGCCGGCGGGCTGGGTAATTTGACTGACAGGATATTCAGAGGCGCGGTAGTTGATTTTTTGGATTTCGGAATCAATTCTTTGAGATGGCCTGCGTTTAACGTCGCCGATTCATGCGTATGCGCAGCAGCCGCCCTTATTGCCATAGACGTCTTTAAAAGCAATGCGAAGAGTTAAAAGCGAAGATAACGCAGCTGCTTCGGTATTTTAGCTTTTCTCTCTTCAATTTTCACTCTGCCGTTTAAGAGGGTTTTTATGCACCCGATCCTTTTCAGTTTCGGAAAAATCACTTTATATACTTACGGTTTTTTTATCGCGGCGGCTTTTATCGCGGCGTTATCGTACGTTTCTTACGTTTTAAAAAAAACAAAATCGGAAATACTTACGCAGGACGAACTGTATAATTTGTTTTTCGGGCTGATAATATCCGGAATTATCGGAGCGCGGGTTTTCTATATTTTTGTCAATTTCGGCTCGTTTGCGGCTTCGCCTCTCGACATTTTCAAAGTCTGGGAAGGCGGGCTTGTATATTACGGCGGATTTATAACCGCTATCGCTTTTTTTGTTCGGTTTGCCGTTAAAAAGAAAAAATCCGTTCTCAAATTAACCGATATTTTCGCTCCGGCTTTGTCTCTGGCTCATTTTTTCGGGCGTATCGGCTGTTTTTTCGCGGGCTGCTGTTACGGCAGGGAATGCGGTTTGCCGTGGGCCGTGGTTTTCAATGACCCGAATTCTTTGGCGGTTAAGCACGTTCACCTGCATCCGACGCAATTATACGAAGCGGCCGGTAATCTGGCGCTGTTTGTATTTTTGCATTTTTACAATAAAAAAAATCACGCTGAAGGAATGTCTCTCGCGTTTTATCTTACGGGTTATTCGGTTTTGAGGTTTGCCGTTGAGTTCTTCAGAGGGGATTACAGAGGCGGAAATTATTTCGGTTTGTCGATTTCGCAGATCATATCGGCGATATTGTTTGCGGCGGGGATAACCGTAATTTATAAGGTGCGTAAAAATGCCGGAAGAAATTCTTGAGAAAACTGAATATTTAAAATTTGAAAGAGAAAGGGTAGATTCTTTTTTGGCTTCGGTTTATAAAGACTACTCGCGTTCTTATTTTCAAAAATTGGCTTTAAAAAATAAAATTTCGGTAAACGGAAAAGCCGTTTTGCCCAGCCATAAGCTTAAACGCGGCGATATTGTCGAAACCGGATTTGAAAAAGAAGTCAAACCCGGCATAATTCCCGAAAAAATTAAACTCGACGTAATTTACGAAGACGGCGACATAATAATAGTCAACAAGCGCCCGGGAATAGTAGTGCATCCTTCTTACGGGCATCCGTCGGGCACCCTTTTAAACGCTTTGGCAGCGCACTCGAAAGGAAAATACAACCCTTATCTGGTGCACAGGCTTGATAAAGACACTTCGGGGATTATAATTTTTGCAAAAAACGAAAAAGCAAAAATAAGCATTTCAAAACAACTGCAAAACAGGGCTGTGAAAAAGATATATTATGCCGCGGTAAAAGGCACTATAACTGAAAACAGAGGCAGAATAGAAGCGCCGCTGGGGCGTTCGCCGGATAACAGAAAGTTGATGTCCGTAAACCCCTTGGCAAAAAAAATGGCGATAAGCGAATTTAAAGTTATCGCCAGAAAAGAAAATTATACTTTGGTAGAAGTGCGCATTATTACCGGAAGGACGCATCAGATAAGAAGCCATATGAAATACATAAACCATCCGGTAATAGGAGATAAACAATACGGCGGCCCGGAAACCATAGACGCAGAAACCTATGAAAGGCAAATGCTGCACGCGCACAGCGTGGAGTTTACCCACCCTAAAACTTCAAAAACCGTCCGGTTTGAGGCTCCGCTCGCGGAAGACATGAAAGATATTTTTAAAGACGCATAGGAATTTTAATGAAAAAAATTTTAATTTGCATTCTAACCGCATTTGTTTCTTTTAACTGCGCATTTGCCCAGGAATTCCAAAAAGTTCCCGGCGAAGATATTTTTTACGAACGTCCCGAAACCGACTTGAAAAAACTTATCGGCAATTTCGATTCGAACGTCCGCAGGCTGCAAAGAGAATGGAATATACCCGGAGTGTCCGTCTGCGTCGTAATAGGCGGCAAAGTAGCGTATAAAAAGTCTTACGGTCTGAAAGAAGTCAAAAAAGAAGCGAAAGTCGGCAATAAGACGATTTTTCAGCTGGCTTCCTGCACAAAATCTTTTACCGCGGTTTTAACGGCGATACTGGTTGATAAAGGATACCTGAACTGGGACGATAAAATAGTAAAATATCTGCCGGATTTCAAACTGTATAAAAAAGAAATAAGCGATGCCGTGACAATAGAAGATATGCTTTCCCAAACCCTGCCGATCCCTCCTTATTCGCAGCATTTGGCCATGCTTTTCGGCTACGATAAGAAAGACGTAATAGACTCTATGCGTTATCTTCAAATTACCGGAACTTTGGGCAAACAGTACAGCTATCAAAACAATACGTATCTCGTTTTGGGAGAGGTAATAAAGAAAGCCACGGGAAAATCGTGGGAAGAAAACGTAAAAGAGCATATTTTCAGGCCTCTGGGGATGAAGCATACTTCCGCGGATTACAAAAGTTATTTAAAATCGAAAGACAGAACGGTAGGGCATTATTATTCCGGCGGGTCGCTCAAAGGCCTTCCCGATACCCTTACTTACAACGAGTGGCCGTATAATTTTGCGCCGGCAAGCGGGATAAATTCGAATATCGACGATATGGCGAAATGGCTGGTTTTTATTATGAATAATGAAAAATATACCGCTAAAAAACTGGTTTCGGACGCCAACTTTAACAGGCTTTTTGAAAACAAAACTTTTGTAAACTACGACGTTTACGACAGGACAAAGAAAAATTATTACTGCATGGGCTGGAGATGCGCGCAGTACGCTCCCGAAGATATTTACTGGCATGCCGGAACCACCGACGGCGAAGGGGCTTACGTCGCATTTTTGAAAGAAGAAAAAATAGGCGTCGTGGTGCTGATGAACCTTCCGAACGGAAAAATGGCCGATTCCCTTACGCGCTCGCTGTTTGACGAGTATTTCAAAAAACCGAAAGTCAACTGGAGCTCTTTAAAAATGAAAGAGGCGGACAGGAATTACAAACGCAGAAATTCCAGAGTTCCTCCGGCGGTTGTCGTTCCTCCGATGGATTTGCAAAAATACGCAGGGCAGTACCATAACGCTTTATACGGTACGGCGGAAGTTATAGTCAAAGACGGAAAATTGATGTTTAGCGCCGGCCCGATGAAAACATGGATTACCATGAAACATTTTAACGGAAATTCTTTTGACGCATCGGCTCTTCCGGGCTGGTCGTTCAAAAAACCCATGTTTGTTTTCAGGGTGTATGAAAAATCGAACGTCAACGGCCTGCTGGTCGAGAATATGACCGACGCCGTCGATCCGCTGTTTAAAAAAATAAAATAGCGCCTCTGCCGTCTTATTTAACAAATGATAATCAAAAAAGACCAGGACACCATTCAAAATTATTTTGAAGACAATTCCGGAGTAACCGGCTCAT
Organism: Candidatus Endomicrobium macrotermitis; assembly: GCA_031271405.1. Lineage (GTDB taxonomy): Bacteria > Elusimicrobiota > Endomicrobiia > Endomicrobiales > Endomicrobiaceae > Endomicrobium > Endomicrobium macrotermitis. Next base: position 7,527 of record JAISVT010000005.1, read on the forward strand.
ACGCGGATTTTGCGGCTTTAGCCGAAAATGAAAGCGGCGTTGCCGCGTTTTTAACCGAAATGTCGGAAAAAAAAATACCGGTAACGGTTGCCGGAGCGCTGACCGGAAATACGGCTTCCGGGCTTGCTTTCGGCGGCGCGGTCTTGTCTTTGGAGAAACTTAATAAGATAGGCGTAAT
>JAISVT010000038.1 GCA_031271405.1 Candidatus Endomicrobium macrotermitis
TTCCGGCACGTAATGCGAGTTGTAATAATCGTAAATCTCGTCTCTTGAAACGTTTGCTATAACGTCCGCCGTGCCTATAATGCTGTTTCTCAAAGCGCTTTTTTCGTATATGTTTTCAAAAAAAGTTTCATAGAGCACGGACTCCGGATTATCGGAATGCCTTTGGATTTCTTCTATGACAACTTTTCTTTCCCTGTCTATTTCTTCCTGCGGAAAAAGAGGAAACCGCATAACGTCGGCAAGCATTTTGACGGTTTCTTCGACGCCGTCTTTTTGTATGTTTATGTAATACATCGTGTATTCTTTGGAAGTCGCGGCGTTAATGTAGCCGCCCATATTTTCTACGCGGCGGCTCAATTCGTCGCCGGCGTAATTTTTGCTTCCTTTAAACATTAAATGTTCCAAAAAATGCGACAGTCCCGCCTGCGAAGGTTTTTCGTCAACCGCTCCGGCGCGTATATAAACGTTTACGGAGGCGGCAAGGCTGTCGTTATTGTTGATCAGCACGGACGTAAGCCCGTTTTCGTATTTTTTCACAGTTTTTACCCCTTTAGGAATACAGCCGCATACGATAAACGCGCATAAAACGGCATACCATATTTTTTTAAATTTCATTCTTCTTTTCCCGCGTTTTTGTATTCTTTGTACTCAATATACAGGCTTCTTACGATATCGGCAAAAGCGTAAGCCCAGACAACGGCAAGCGGAATGTTCATCATAAGCATCATATTGCCGTTTTTAGATAAAAAGTCGCTCAAATACTTTCTCATTTCCAAATAATCTTTCGGAACCGCGCTTAAATCTATTGAAAACGACATTGCTATCGCAAACAAAATAAGCACCAAAATCGAAATGCCTATAAGTATCGCGCCTTTTTTATATTGTTTCAAAAAAAGATGTCCCACGCCCGGCCCGAAAAACATAGTTACAAACAAAGCCAAAAGGTATTTAAAAAACATAAACTCTCCGGTTTTTTAGAAGATTAGCATCCCAACTGCCCGGCAGCCGGGTAAAAACTTACGGAATTATCCCATTATGCGCATTAGTAAAGTCCGTCATCCTGCGCGTAGCCGCAGGGTGACAACTGCCTGCAGGGGATAATTCAGAAAACTTATGGCTGCTAAAGCCGTTTGCCGAACTTCCGAGCTTCTGAACTTCTTCCTTTATTATACAACTTGACATTACATACGGTTCAACGGTTGTTTGCCGTTGCCGAGCTGCCGAACTTCCGAGCTTCTGAACTTCTTTCTTTACAGTTCCTGCTGCCAGCCGTTTTCAAGGCCGAATTCTTCAAGATAACAAAGCGCCTGATTATATTCGTCAAACGTTAAACTTCTTGATAATTCGGGAAAACTTTCCGACTTGTGAGCCGTATGATATTGCGCCATAAGGCTTACAAAAGTTTCTTTTGACAAATCTTCGGCAATAAACTTCAAAGCGTTTTTTGTGTTTTCAATATTGCCCGGCAAAACCAAATGCCTTATGATAATGCCTTTAACCGCTATTGCGTCATCATTTACTTTCAAATCGCCGGTTTGGCGCCGCATCTCTTTGAGCGCTTCTCTGTTTGCTTCGACATAATCTTTAACGCCGGAATATTTAAAAGCTATGCCATTGTCCGAATATTTTATGTCCGGCAGATATATGTCTATCAAACCTTCCAAAAGCCTTAAAGTTTCAACGTTTTCATAACCGCTGTTATTGGAAAGAACGGGTATTTCCAGACCTTTTAGGCGCGCTTTATACACCGCTTCGGCAATCTGCGCGCTGTAATGGGTAGGCGTGACAAAATTGATATTATGAACGCCTTTGTCCTGCAGCTTAAGAATTATATCGACCAAACCGTCCGCGCTTACTTCTTTACCGTTTCCAAGCCGGCTTATCGGATAATTCTGGCAAAAAACACAGTTTAAAGTGCAATTCGAAAAAAATATTGTCCCCGAACCTTTTGTCCCGCTTATAGGCGGCTCTTCGCCGGTATGGACATTACGGCTTGCGATAAAAATTTTATCCGCCGTCCTGCAAAGCCCCTTCTGCCCTTTGAAACGGTTAACCCCGCATTTTCTAGGGCAAATTTCGCATTTCTCCGTCATTTTATAGAGTTTATCTATATTTTGTTCGGTATTTATCATGATTTTTAAAAACTGCGTCTATCCGGACTTGAACCGGAACATCCAGCTTCGGAGGCTGACGCTCTATCCAATTGAGCTATAGACGCAATACAATTTATTTATATTCAATTTCAACAAAACTGTCTTTTATGCAATTTTTAAAGCTGTCGGATATATCGTTTAAATCTATTATGTCAACACGGTATGGAATATCGCTTGCTGCAAAAAAATCTTTGAGGCCGGCTATAAATAACGGAGTAAGTTTTTCTCCCTGCGCATCTATAGCTAAATCTATATCCGAAGTTCTTTTTGTCCTGCCCTGTGTACGCGAACCGAACGCATATACTTTTACATTTTCATTCCCGAGTTTTTTCAGACGCCAATTTAAGATGTCTTTCAACTCTTCCAAATACTGCGGTTCCAAATTAAAGGTTTTATTATTTTCAATTTAATTTTTCCAATGCTTTTAAAAGTTTTTCTTCAGGAGATGATATATGCCCTGTTTTCAAATTTTTGGATACCTTAAGGGCTTCTTTCAAAGACCCTGCGGCTTTTTTACAGTTTGACAAATCAAGTTTCAAAATACATCCCGTTTATCTTCTAAACACATCGGTTTTTAGCGACGTTACCCTGTCCAAAAATACTTTGCCGTCCAGATGGTCTATTTCGTGCTGGATACATATTGCTTCGAAGCCGCCTGTTTTTAAAAGCCGTTTATTGCCGTTTAAATCGAGATATTCGACTTCTATCTTCTTTTTTCTTGTAACCGTTCCTATAAAATCCGGGACGCTTAAGCAGCCTTCCCTTGAGCTTGTTTTTCCCGACGAATGCGTTATCACGGGGTTTATCATAGCCAGACAGCCGGAACTTGCGTGAGGTTTTTCGCTAAGCGACACGTCAACGATAATAATTCTTAAAAGAACTCCTACCTGAACCGCGGCAAGCCCTACGCACGACTTGTGATGGAGCATGGTCTTATGCATATTTCCGGCCAGCGCGCGCACTTCGCCGTCAATATTTTTTACGTCCGCCGACACCTGTTTAAGCAGCGGATCGGGAATGGTAATTACCGGCAAAACGCTCATATTTTTGAGGACTCTGCCCTGTTTACGGAAACGCTTACGCCTAAATTTTTAGATATTACGGCAAGTTCCGCCGAAATTTTTTGAACGGAAAGTTTTTCCGGAAACCGCGCTTCGATAAGCATTATATAGGTTTTTCCGGTTTTCAGATTTGCCAGGGCAGTCTGTACGTCGGTAATGTTTATTTTTTTCTCCGCGAGATATTTGCTGATATTATAAACTATCCCGGTTTTGTCCGCGCCGTAAACGGATATGACATACGGAGTTGTTTTTTCTTTCTTTTTCTTTGCGTACCCGACCGGAGAAAGAGATACTGACATCCCCAAACGTTTCGCTTCTTTCGATATATCGCAAGACAGTTTCTTTAAAGCAACGGACGGCGAAAGTTTTATTATAAGTATCATGGCAAACTGCCCGTGCAAAATCGTCATTGTGGAATCTTCGATATTGCATTTAAGCCCGTACAAAACTTTAGTTACCGCGCTAACAATACCCGGTTTGTCCTTGCCTATAGCCGTCAAAGAAATGTATTTTGACATTACTGCTCCTTTCGGGATTGTTTCACGGCTCTGCCGTTAAAGGTATTTTTCCGCGGTCTTTACTGCATCGTCAATTTTAGACAAATCCTTCGAGCCGCCCTGTGCGAAATCCGGCTTACCGCCGCCCGAGCCGTTTATATCGGCCGCGAAATCTTTTGCAATTTTGCCCGCGTTTACGCCTTTTTCCATATAATCCGGCGTAACCGAAACTATAAAAGAAGCCTTACCGCCGCTTTTTGAAACTATGATAATAACGGCGGACTTCATTCTCTCTTTTATTTTATCGGACATATCCCTTAAAACTTTCGTTTCGACATCGTCAACCGACAATGCCAGAAATTTCATTCCTTTTACGTCTTTTGCCAGTTTGACGTAGTTTACAATATCGCCGGAAATCAAACGGCTTCTTAAATCGGCCAAATCCTGCCCCAGTTTTTTATAATCGGCTATAAATTTTTGCGCCCTTTCAAGCAGTTCTTCCTTTGAAACGTTTAAAATCTCCGCAACTTTATGCGCAACGGATTCGCCTTTGAGCACGTATTCTTCGGCAGCAAGGCCGGCTACCGCTTCGATCCTTCTAACGCCCGCGGCAACGGAAGATTCCGAAACTATCTTAAAAAAACCTATGTCGCCGGTACGCGCTATATGCGTTCCGCCGCAAAGCTCCATGGAGAAAATTTCGTCTCCGCTTTTAACGGATACGGTTCTTACGACATCGCCGTACTTTTCGCCGAACAGCGCCATAGCGCCCGCCTTACGCGCTTTATCGATATCCATATTTTCCGCGCATACCGGAATATTTTCCCTTATAGCGGCGTTTACTTTTGTTTCGATTCTTATCAAATCTTCTTTTTTGACGGCGTTAAAATGCGTAAAATCGAAACGCAGATAATTATCCGCCACAAGCGAACCCGCCTGCGTAATATGCCCGCCGAAATAGTCCCTTAAAACTTTTTGCAGCAAATGCGTTGCGGTATGATGCCTCGCAGTCTGCTTTCTGTGCTCTATGTTTATTTCGGAGCTTACGAGCGCGCCTGCGGAAATATCTCCTTTAAGCACTTTAACTTTATGCACAAACAAATTTCCCACGGGCTTTATGACTTCTTCGACTTCGGCTTCAAAATGTTTGGACGTAATTTTGCCTTTATCGGAAACCTGCCCTCCGGACTGCGCGTAAAACGCGGTTTTGGTAAGAATAATTTCGCCTATGTCTCCCGCTTTCAGAACGTCGGCTTCTTTGCCGTCTTTCGTTAAAGCCGCGACTTTTCCTTCCGCCCAGTAATTGTCATATCCGGCAAATTCCGTATCGCCGGTTTTTTTGTGAAGTATGGAATAAAAAGTTACGTCTTTTTCCCCTGAACCGCCCCATGCCGCGCGCGATTTTTCCTGCGCGGT
>JAISVT010000053.1 GCA_031271405.1 Candidatus Endomicrobium macrotermitis
AAAGAAATACTTCCTTTGTTAAACGATTTAGGCTGCTGCGCTTCGGATATCATACAGGCAAATTCAGTTATTTGGGTCGAGGGCCCCAGTGACAGGACATATATCAATAAGTGGATATCTCTTATTTCCAAGAATGAATTGAAAGAAGGAATAGATTACAGCATTATGTTTTACGGTGGCGCTCTCTGCGCGCATATTTCAATGTCTGACATTTCCGAAGAAGAAACTAATAACCTTATAAACCTGCTTTCAATAAACCGTCATTCCGCAATAGTATGCGACAGCGATAAAAATGAATCAAGTTCAGAGTTAAAGCCGAATGTATCAAGATTAAAAGATGAATGTGCTAAAAACGGCAAAACATTCTGGGTAACTGACGGCAGAACAATTGAAAACTATGTACCTATAGAATATTTTAAAGAAGTTCTAAAAAGTGATGTCAAAACGGACAGCTATAATGAATTTTCAGAAATACATTTTGACAAATATAATAACAATAAACCCAAATATTCTAAAGAAATAGCAGAAAAAATAACAAAAGATGACGTAGAGAAAAACGAAGGATTACTTGCACATATAAAAGATATGATTAAAATGATAGAAAATGCCAATCCGGTTTCAAAAGAACTTGAAAAATAATAGAATATGTAAAAATAACAATATTACAACAACAGGGAGAACCAGCATCATGCCAACAGCATTAATCAGCGTTTCGGACAAGGCCGGTGTAGTTGAATTTGCGAAGGAATTGAAAACTCTGGGGTGGGACATTATTTCAAGCGGGGGGACGGCTAAAACGCTCAAAAACAATAATATCGAGTGTACGGAAATATCGGAAGTTACGGGGTTTCCGGAGATTTTGGACGGCAGGGTGAAAACTTTGAATCCTAAAATACACGGCGGGATTCTTGCCATAAGGGATAATGCGGATCATCAAAACCAGCTTACAAAGCACGGTATCGGCGCGATAGACATTGTCGCGGTAAGCCTTTATCCGTTTGAGGAAACTATCAATAAGATACCGAAACCCGAAGACAAAAAAATAGAGCAGGACATTATCGAAAATATAGACATAGGCGGAGTGGCTTTGCTTAGAGCCGCCGCAAAAAATTACAAAGACGTAATGGTGATATGCGACGCAAACGATTATAAAACCGTTATTGAGGCTCTGAAAAACAAATCCGTTACGGACGAACTTAAGCTCGGCTTGTCCGCAAAAGCTTTCCGCCATACGGCTTATTACGATTCTTTGATTTCAAACTATCTGACATATGAAAAATTCCCTACGCAGGCTTCAATCCCTTTAAAAAAGCTTTCCGGCTTAAGATACGGGGAAAATCCGCATCAGGAAGCGGCTTTGTACGGAAATGGAACGCAAGCGAATAAGCCGGCAGTTATCTCCGCAAAACAGCTTCACGGCAAAGAACTTTCATACAACAATTATTTGGATTTGGAAGCCGCCTGGAGGCTTGTGCACGAATTTGAAAAACCTGCCTGCGCCATTATAAAACACAATAACCCCTGCGGCTGCGCCGAAGGGACAAGCGTTAAAGACGCCTATTTAAAAGCTTTTGCCTGCGATACGGCAAGCGCTTTCGGCGGAATAATAGCCGTCAACAGGCCTGTTGAAGAAGACGCCGCGCAGGAACTTTCAAAACTTTTTGTAGAGTGCGTAATAGCTCCCGATTATTCACAGACCGCTTTAGACATACTTATGCAGAAAAAAAATATCAGGCTTTTGAAGCAGGAAATACCTTATAAAGAAGAAAAAAACGCTATGGAATACAGAATGATGTCTTCCGGAATGCTTGTTCAGGACAGGGACAACAGCCTTTCGGCAGAAATCAAAGATATGACAAACCGCAAACCCACAAAAGAAGAAAGCGAAGCTCTGGATTTTGCCTGGAAAGTGTGCAAACACGTAAAATCCAATGCGATAATTTTGGTAAGGGGAAGACAAACCGTAGGAATCGGCGCGGGGCAGATGAGCCGTATAGATTCTTTGCAGATAGCGCTTAAAAAGATGAAAGAAGCCGTAATCGCCATTGACGAAAAATCAAGCAGCCTTGTCATGGCTTCCGACGCTTTCTTTCCGTTTCCGGACGTAGTTCAGGAATCCGCAAAAGCGGGTATTACGGCAATAGTGCAGCCCGGCGGCTCGATAAAAGACCAGCTTTCAATAGATGCGGCAAATGAAAGCGGGATAGCGATGATCGCAACGGGGATGAGGCATTTTAAACATTGATTGGCCGCTTCGCGGCGAAGTCCGGAAGTTCGGCAGCTCAAGCGGCTCGGAAACGGCGGCCCCTCACCCGCTTGCTGCGCAAGTGTCCCTCTCCTCGTTTCTCTCCGAAGCCGGGGAAATAACTGACTGTCTGCCGGATTTGCTATCATAATTGGTGTCGTTTATTTCCTCTCCCGTGTCAGGGAGAGGATTAAGGTGAGGGCGGTCTATGAAAAAAACAATATCCGCGTTTTTATTCTTGATGCCGTTTTGCGCGTTCTGTTTTGCAGACAGCGTTTATTACGAGTATTACGGTTACGGCCCGTATTACAACTATTATTACTATGACGCTTACGGGTATCCGTGGCCGCAGCCGACGGGCGTGGTATATGTGGTCGATTTTCAGAAAACTCCGAGCCCTAAAGACATAGACGAAATGTACACTTTGCAGGCAAGAAAGGCCGCGGCGGACGCTTACGATAAAATCTTATCTTTGATAACCATACCCGATGCCGAAATATATTCTTCGGAAAACAACGAAATAAAAGCCAAAATAACCGTCAACAACAATTCCGGATATACCATAAAAAAGATTTACTTCATAGGAGTAATAACTTCCAAAAACACCGGCGGCGTTATCGCGGACGAAACTTTCGGTTACGTTTTGCCCGAGCCTCTTTTGCCTATGAACAAACAGACATACGAAATTTCCATGGATAAAGGTTTTTCGGTAGCGCATTCGGATATGTGCGATTTTAAAGCGAAAGTCGCCGCGATAGACACCGCTGACGGGCAAAGCATTCAAGGCGGAGCTTTCAGCGATGAAGACAAACAAGAACTGGACAAATTAAGAAGAGGCTATTGATAAATGAAATAACCATATGCCTTTACGCGTTATTATTGTACGATTTTCGCGGGGAGGTCATTATGAAAAAATTTTTAGCTGTTTTAATAAGCGTTTGTTTTATATCTTCATCCGGATTTTCAGCCCCGAGAGGCCAAAGGAATTTGACAGATAATACCCAAAGTCAGCCTGCAAACCGAAGAGTCAATGCAAAACCTTTCATAAAACAGACGCTTCCGCCTTCTCCTGCAGCGCAGAACAAGACAAATACGGCCGCAAGAAAAGAATCCGCCGCGCGCTTTCAAAACAGAAACCGCATTATTATAAACAGATCTCAAAAAAACGAACCCGCAAAAAGCATAGCTGCGCAGAGCAGGCCTGCCGCAAATAATCTCAAAAAACAAAACCCGCGAATCAACGGCAATATAAAAACAGCCCGCCCGCAGCAGCAGCGCAGGGATCCCTTTTTAAAAGACAATCCCAAAAGAAATGCTGCAAATCAACGCCCGCAAAAGACAATTGTAAACAGCGCAAACAGCAAATATCATAATAATACGCCCGTTTCGGCAAAGCCGGAACGAATACGGAGTCATAACCGTCATCACGGCAAACCGTTCCGCCGTCACCGGACGTCTTACAATCCTTTTGTATATATCGGCATTTTCAGCGGGCTTTCCACAATATCGGCAATCGCAAATTACAGAAGATACTTTTACCGCACGCACCGCAGGCATTATTTTTACCGCAGGCCTTTTATAAACCTGACTTTTTACAACTATTCCGACCCTTACTGGACATACTACGATTCCGTATATTATGCCGAAGCAGAACGCATTGTCGAAGCGGAAAAACATACCGGCGAAACAGCCGTGCAGGAAAGCGCCGTATCCGAAACGGCGCATCTTTCCGACGTAACTGTTTTAAATGCCGCTTTTTACAGGGTTTTCTCTACTGCCGCCCCGTCCGTTCCTACGGCGGAGGTAACAGTCCTGAACAATTCCGACTATGCTGTATCCGAAATATATTTCAGAGGACAGCTTGAAACGCGCGAAACGGGGAAAGTGCTGATTGACGACGCATTCAATTATGAACTTCCGCAATACCTTATGCCGGGTCAAAGCGCGGTTTACAAAATACCTTTAAGCTCTTTTGACAAATGGACAAAAGTAAAACCGCCCGATACCGCAGTATTCAGCGTAGTAATCACAGGCATAACCGCCGATTCCGGAGAATCCGTAAGAAACAAATAACGGCAGATGATAAGAAGATAAGATGTAATCCTGTCTTCGCCGCGAAGCGGCTTTGCCGTTACAATAGACTTCTCCGCCAAAAAAATATAAAATACCGCAATGCAAAAGAAAAAAATAGCCATAGCCGACATTTCGGCTTTAAAAAACAACTTTAAATCCAAAAATTTAAACACAGTATGCCAAAGCGCAAAATGCCCTAATATAGGGGAATGCTTTAAAAAGCGTACCGCGACTTTTTTAATTTTAGGCAAAAACTGCACGCGCGGGTGTACTTTTTGCGCAATAGACAAACATATTCCCGAACCGCTTGACGCGGGCGAACCTAAACGCGCAGCCCAAGCGATAAAAGATTTGGGGCTCAAATACTGCGTAATAACGTCTGTCACAAGGGACGACCTGAAAGACGGCGGGGCAAAACATTTTGCGGATACTATCGCAGAAATAAGAAAATTAAACCCGGACGCCAAAATAGAAGTTCTTGTTCCGGATTTCAAAGGGGAACAAAGTTCCATAGACGCGGTTTTAAACGCAAAACCGGATGTTTTTTCGCATAACCTTGAGACTGTGCCGTCTCTGTACGGAAAAGTCAGAAAAGGCGCGGACTATAAACGTTCGCTCGGCGTTTTGAAATACGCAAAATCCAAAGGCTTTAAAGTAAAAACCGGGATCATGCTGGGTCTGGGGGAAACGGTAAACGAAGTTTTCAATCTGATTTCGGACGTAAAAGACGCGCAGGCTGACATTTTGACAATCGGGCAATACCTCGCGCCTACAAAAAAGCATCATCCTGTCATAAAAGAGTACGAAGAAAACGAGTTTTGCGATATGCAGAAATACGCCTCCGAAAAAGGCATTAAACGCGCCGTCTGCGGCAGATACGTCCGCAGTTCTTACCTCGCAGAAGAATGCTACAATAACTTATCGCGCTAAAACCCCTCTTTTACAAAATTTCACTTTGTTTTTTCCTTGCCCATTGCGGAAGAGGGCGGGACAAAGTCCCGGGTGAGGGAAAAACAAACCGCTTGTAAAACGCCGTTAATTTTCAATGTTTTTCGTTTTGACAACGAAAAGCGTTTTTAGTAAAATTATTGAGTTATTATCTCTCGTTTGTAACCGGGAGATTTTATTTTTAAAACATCAGTTACGGAGAGTTTCGAATGTCAATCGTTAAAGAAGGATATCCTTTCATTTTTATTCCGCTTTTATTCGGAATAATTTTGTCGTTCACTGCGCACGGAAAAATATTTCTTACCGCGATAGGAGTTTTGCTTATTCTCGCCTCTTTGTTTTGCGTTTACTTTTTCAGGGATCCGAAAATAGAGATAACCAAAGGCGAGGGGCTTGTGCTTTCGCCGTGCAACGGGACGGTTTTGGAAGTGAGCGAAAACGAAACCGAAAAAGTGGTAAGAGTGTTTCTGTCGGTTTTGGACGTACATCTGCAGCGTTCGCCGGTTGCCGGAAAAGTGACCAGAGTCGAGTACAAACCCGGCAAATTCTTAAAAGCCATGGAACCGCAAGCGCATATAGTAAACGAACAAAACATAATAACTATTGAAAATGAAAACGGAAAATATTTGGTCAAGCAAATAGCGGGAATTTTGGCAAGAAGATGCGTTTCGTGGGTGAAAAACGGAGACGCTTTAACGGCCGGAGACAAAATAGGCGTTATAAAATTCAGCTCGCAGGTTGATTTGCATATGCCGAAAAACGCAGAAGTGCAAGTTAAAAAAGACGACAAAGTCGTTTCCGGAGTTACGGTTTTCGCAACGATAAAGTAAAGGCGTAAGGAACAGAGTGAATATGAAAACGCAATAATTCCGCTCTTCGCTCTGCCTTTAAAAAAGGAATTTCCAAATGAAAGACTTAAAAAGAGGGATTTATATATTGCCCAGCCTTTTTACATGCGGCAATATGGCCTGCGGGATAATTTCGGTAACGTTTTCCATAAAAGGGGCTTTTGCAGCAGCGGCATGGATGATCATTCTGGCGATAGTGTTCGATATGCTTGACGGCAGAATCGCGAGAATGACAAAAACCACAAGCGCTTTCGGCGTCCAGCTTGACTCTTTGAGCGATTTGGTGTCTTTCGGAATAGCTCCTTCCATTATGATGTACCAGCTTGTGTTAAACACAATGGGAAAACTCGGCGTAGCGATAGCCGTGCTGTTTGTTATATGCAGCGCTTTAAGGCTTGCGAAATTCAATGTACAGGCGCAGGAGGGCGTGGTCCACAGTTCTTTTATGGGCTTGCCCACGCCGGCTTCCGCGGGGCTTGTAATATCGTTTGTATTGAGCTACGAACTCTTGTTCGACACCGGGCAGGGACTGTCTTTCAAAACGATACCTATGCTTATGAAGACAATGCCCGTATTTTTTAAAGCGATGCCTGTAGTAATGTTCGTGCTCTCTCTTTTGATGGTTTCGAACGTGCCTTACACCTCGTTTAAAAAATTCAAATTGTCTAAACCCAAAGTGTTCCGTTTTTTTGTTTTGGTTATTTTTGTTTTATTTTTAGTCATAACGTTCCCGCAGAATATAATTTTTATATTGTTTTCATTATACGTGCTGTCTGGAATAATACTGTATATAGGCAAATACTGGAAAATTATGAGAAGATTCTACAGAAACAGAGAAGGTTCAAATGAATAAATTTTATATAGAAGCAATGTATTTCCGACTTAGTCTTTTAACGGCAATAACGAATTACCGGTTACAAATTACGAATTAAAAGATTAAGGAGAACTTATATGAAAAAACAGGATAAAGTATTATTTTTCGATACCACATTAAGAGACGGGGAACAGTCTCCGGGCGCCAGCATGAATTTCAACGAAAAGCTGCTGGTCGCAAAGCAGCTGGAAACTTTAGGCGTTGACATCATAGAAGCGGGCTTTCCGATTTCAAGCCCGGGGGATTTCGAATCCGTAAAAGCCATTGCCAAAGCCGTAAAAAATTCTACTATAGCGGGCCTTGCAAGATCGTCCGAAAAGGACATAAACGCCTGCTGGGACGCCGTCAAATACGCGCCTAAAAACAGAATACACATATTTATAGCCACTTCAGACCTGCACATCGAAAAGAAACTGCAAAAAACGCGCTCGCAGGTTTTGGATATGGCGGTAAAAGCAGTTAAGTACGGAAGAAGCTTATGCAAAGACATAGAATTTTCCGCTGAAGACGCGGGGCGTTCGGATATGGATTTTCTGTGTAAAGTGGTGGAAGCCGCTATAGACGCCGGCGCTTCAACGGTAAATATCCCCGATACGGTAGGATATACCATGCCCGTTGAATTCGGCGCGAAAATAGCCGAAATCAAAAAGAGAGTCCCTAACATAAACAAAGCCGTTATAAGCGTTCACTGCCATAACGATTTGGGTTTGGCGGTGGCAAATTCTTTGTCGGCCATAGAAAACGGCGCAAGACAAGTCGAATGCACGGTCAACGGCATAGGGGAAAGAGCCGGAAACGCCTCGCTTGAAGAAATAGCGATGGCTTTAAAAGTCCGCCCGCATTATTACGGCGTAGGACACAATATAAAAACGAAAGAAATCTATAAAACAAGCAAGCTTGTTTCAAGTTTGACCGGCGTTGCCGTTCAGGTAAATAAAGCGATAGTCGGCGCTAACGCTTTCGCGCACGAGTCCGGCATTCATCAGGACGGAATGTTAAAAGACCGCTCCACTTACGAAATTATGAAGCCCGAAGACGTCGGCGTTCCCGAAACGTCTTTGGTGCTGGGCAAACATTCGGGCAGGCACGCTCTGTTTACGAGAGTTAAATCTTTGGGCTATAAGCCGGAAAACAAAGCTTTGGAGCAGATTTTTGAAAAGTTTAAAGTTTTGGCGGACAAGAAAAAGACCATTTTTGACGATGACATAATAGCTTTGATAGAAGAAGATGCCGCGTCCGGAAAAGAAATATTTTCTTTAACGTATCAAAGCGCGACTTCCGGCACCGGAACCATACCGTCCGCAACAGTCCGCATTACAAACAATGATAAAAAGGACGAAGTCCTTCAGGAAGCGGCCTGCGGAATAGGGCCTGTTGACGCAACGTATAAAGCGATAGACAAAATAACGAAAATGGACATAAAACTGACTGATTTCTCATTAAAATCCGTTTCTTCGGGAGTTGACGCTCTGGGCGAAGTGTTTTTAAAAGCGAAATACAACGGAATGATTTTTTCAGGCAAAGGAACATCAACAGACATAGTTGAAGCAAGCGCGAAAGCGTATATGCAGGCTATAAATAAAGCTAAAGCGTTCAATGACAAAAAAAAGGATAAGAATAATGGGCAAAAATAAAAAAATATTTCTTGCCGCATTCGGATTTATGTTTTTTGCGGCGGCGGTTTCATTTGCCGCCGTAAAAGACGATCCCATTATGATAAAAGGCATAAGGCCTATGGGTATGGGAGGAGCGTTTACCGCGGTAGCCGACGATGAAAACGCTTTTTTCTACAATCCCGCCGGCATTGCCCAAAGAACGGGCAGCCTGTTTCAAATTTTCAATCTGAACGCGTCGGTAAACACAAATACGGTAGATTTGGCAAACGATTTCGGCAGCGTTTTTAAAGATTTGGGAAACAGCGCGGACAATAACAAAATAAACGGCTTGATAACGGTCAAAGAGCGGATATCCGATAAAGATATTGATTTTATGCTGTCTCTTTTTAATCCCGCTTATATTTCAGGCCCTATTTCGTTAGGTTCAAAAGGAAATACTTTAAGTATCGGCGCCGGTATTTTTGACACCGTAAACGTCGGAGTCAGAGCCGGTATGGAAGTGCCGAGATTTATGCTTGAGTTTGCAAGGCTTGCGTCAAGACAAAATTTCAATGACCAAGTCGCTTTTGTCAGCGCGCTTGCCGACAATATGTTGAACGTGCTGGGCATTCTCCAGCCCGGGAAAACCGCGACGGACGTCAGAGACGCCATTGAGGCGGGAGCGAGCTGGTCGGAAATAGCGTCTCAATTTTTATCGTCAGATACCAGAAACCTGATCGATAATATTCAAAGCATAGCGGATACAAATGCCGATGACGGGGACAAATATGCCGCCATCGCGCAGCAGCTTAACAATTTCAAAGACGGAATGTGGAGCATAGACGGAACAAACCTCAGAGCGACGGTCAATGCCTACGCTTCCGCGGCGTTAGATGTTCCGGTCGCGTACAAAATCAGGTCACTTGAGGCTTTGAGAATACCCGGGGAACTTTCAATAGGCGCGAATCTCAAATACATACACAGGGCAAAGTTTTCGCAGACGGTGGTAATCCGTAAATCCGAAATAGAGCAATTATTGAAAGGAACCGATATCGAAGACGTTATAAACACGAGAGCGGGGGCGTCTTACGGACAAGGTTTCGGGTTTGATGTCGGAATGATGTATTCTTATAATCCAAGAGTGCATTTCGGTTTGCAGGTCTCGGACATATATACAAACATAGATTACAATAAAGGGTTTTCTCTTAACAAAAACAGATACCCGGATAAAGATTTTGTCCACGAAGCCTACATAGCCCCGCAGTTTAATATAGGCGCGTCTTATATACCGGGATCCATTTTCGGATTGAATACGAAAGACAGGCTGATACTGGCTGCCGATATAAGAGACGTTTTAGGAAGTTATCAAAGTTCTTTCAAAAACAAACTCCATATGGGCGCGGAATACAGGCTCGGCTGCCTTGCCTTGAGAGCGGGATTGAATAAGCTTCGCCCTTCGGCCGGTTTAGGGCTTGAATTTTCATGGTTCCAGTTGTCTTACGCTTATTACGGGGAAGAGTCTTATCTTGCAAAAATGCTTGATAACGCGGATAAAACCGTATATTATCACGAATTTCTGCTTGCTTTTAAAATAGGCCATTTAAAAGGCAGGAAAGCCGAAAAAAGCGAATTACCTTTAAGATTGGAACTTGAAAAAATCCCTGCCGCCGCTGCCGAACCGGAGCCCGTAAAAACGGAAACACCGGCGGGAACCGAAAATATTAAGCCGGCTGATGCCGAAGCCGCAGCTTTGCAGGAACCGGCAATCAAAGCCGTTGAAGAAACAAAACCTGCAGCCGGAACTGCAAATACGGAAACCGTAACGAAGGCAGATACTGAACAAACGGCTGCTGCAGAAACAAAAACTGCAGATTCGGATAAGCCGCAGACTAAAGCCGTTGAAGAAGCAAAACCTGCAGCCGAAACTGCAAAAGCAAAAGCCGCAGCTTCTAAAAAACCGGCAGCAAAAAAAGCTAAATAACAGAGCCGTCTTTCTGCAGAGACAAAGCCTCTCTTTTGTCATATTACCGGCGAAAGCCGGTATCCGGGTTTATATCCATAAACCCTGCGGTTTTGCGCAGGGCAACCAATAATAATAAAAAGGAAGGAATGTAAATGGGAAGTACGATCACCGAAAAAATACTTGCCGCGCATTGCGGAAAAAAATTTGTGGAAGCAGGGGAATTTATCGAGCCTAAAGTAGATATTGCCCTTTCAAACGACGTTACGGCTCCGCTTGCCATAAAAGAATTCAGAAAAGCGGGCGTAAAAAAAGTTTTCGACAAAAACAAAATCGCTTTGGTTATGGATCATTTCACGCCCAACAAAGACATTTTAAGCGCGGAACACGTCAAATTTGTGCGCGAATTTGCCAAAGAACAGAAAATAAAGCACTATTACGAAGGCGGAAACGTAGGAGTGGAACACGCTTTGCTTCCGGAAAAAGGAATCGTAGTTCCGGGAGACGTCGTGATCGGCGCGGATTCGCATACCTGCACTTACGGGGCTCTCGGGGCGTTTTCAACCGGCGTAGGTTCTACCGACGTTGCGGCTGCGATGGCTACGGGGAAAGTGTGGTTTAAAGTTCCGCAATCGATAAAGTTCGTTTTAAAAGGCAAACTCAACAAATGGGTGAGCGGAAAGGATATTATCCTTTATATAATAGGACTGATAGGCGTTGACGGCGCGCTTTACCGGTCTATGGAGTTTACCGGCGAAACCTGCAAAAAACTTACTATGGCCGACAGGTTCACTATAGCCAATATGGCTATTGAAGCCGGCGGAAAAAACGGAATATTTACGCCGGATGAAATTACCGAAAAATACGTTTCAAAAAGAGCGCAGAGAAAATATAAGTTCTACACAAGCGATAAAGACGCCGTATACCATAAAACTCTTGAAATCGACTGCGGTAAAATTCTGCCTCAAATTGCGATGCCTTTCCTGCCGTCAAATACGAAAGCGGCAAAAGACGTCAAAAGAACTTACATAGACCAGGTCGTTATAGGTTCGTGCACAAACGGAAGGATCGAAGATTTAAGAGTCGCGGCGGCGATAATCAAAAAAGGCAAAAAAGTAAACCCGAACGTAAGAACTTTAATAATTCCCGCTACGCCCGAAGTTTATTCGCAAGCCTTGGCGGAAGGCTTAATGAAAACCTTTATGGACGCGGGCGCCGTAATATCGGCTCCTACATGCGGGCCGTGCCTCGGCGGACATATGGGTATTTTAGCCGCCGGCGAAAAGTGCGTCTCCACAACCAACAGGAATTTTGTGGGCAGAATGGGGCATACGAAGTCCGAAGTAATCCTGTCAAGCCCGGCGGTAGCCGCGGCAAGCGCAATAAAAGGATACATAGCAACGCCGGACGAAATATAAAAAGAGAGACATAGCAAAAACAAAAACTAAAAAAAGACGATAATTTAAAGAAGTTTAGATGAGAGGCAAATAAATGAAAGATATGATATTAAAAGGAGCCGTTCACAAATACGGTTCAAACGTAAATACCGATGAAATTATACCGGCAAGATATTTGAACACGACGGAGCCTTCGGTGCTTGCCAAATACTGTATGGAAGACATAGACAAAAACTTCATTAAAAAAGTAAAAAAAGGCGACATAATAGTTGCCGAAAACAACTTCGGATGCGGCTCTTCAAGGGAACACGCTCCGATAGCCATAAAAGCGGCAGGCGTTTCGGCAGTGATAGCAAACTCTTTTGCAAGAATATTTTTCAGAAATTCGATAAATATAGGACTTCCCATACTTGAATCTCCGGAAGCGGTAATAGCGATAAAAAACGGAGACAAAGTCGAAATAAATCTCAACAAAGGCATAATTAAAAATCTGACCAGAAAAGAAGAATACAAATCCCAGCCTTTTCCGGAATTTATGCAAAAAATCATAAAAACAGGCGGACTTTTGGGATATATAAAAGGCAGATAATAGAGAAAAGAGAATAGTGTTAACAATGAAAAAAATTTTTATTTTTTTAACTTTTATTCTTCTGTTAAACGGATGCTCTTCTTCTTATAAAAAGAATTTTATGAAGACCGCCGGAGACATATATTCCGTAACTGAAAATGTCAAAGCCTTTGAATATACCGATACGGACTTAAACATCTTGTATAAAGAAGTGTTTGGAAGTTTCAGGCTTATCGGCGCATCTTCTTTTGAAGGCGCGGCTGAGAAATTAGAAAAAACCGTTTCATACGCCAAGTCGATCGGAGCCGATATTGTTCTTATAAACAAACAATATTTAAAAACCGAAAATTATACCGTTTCCGACACGAAATCTTTAACGGATCTCGGCGGATCGGGACAGGCGGTAACCGGAAATTACGGCCCGGGAGTCCGTACGCTTACCACATACGGCACAAAATCCGTCAAAATATTTGCGCAAAACGCTTTGTTTTTGAAAAGTACGGATAACTCCGTCCTTTTTTGGGATAAAAAAGAGAGCGACTTCCCTGAAACGGGAAAATCGGCTTTTGACGGAATATGGTCCGAAGGTCAATTTTATGACATAATCGCCTACAAATCGGGCGGCTATATAGTAGGGTTTATCAATTCTAAAAAGGAATTTTACGTTAACCCTTATTCGGCGGTGCAAAAAAAAGCCGCAAAAAAGAGAGAACTGTACAAAGAGGGCGATTTAAAGTTTATTTTCGATGCCGATACAAGAGCGGGGGTTTACATTACCGATGAACAGTCTCCGGCATATGCGGCGTTAAGTTTCGGCCGGGGCGGAGAGCTGCTTATAACCGTGCCGAAAGATTCATCTGAAGAAAGACTCGTGTCGTTTCAGAAAAAAATTAAAAAATAGCTTCAAAATAAATTTATACAAAGAGGTAAAAAACATGTCAAAAACTTACAAAATCGCGCTTCTTCCCGGTGACGGAACAGGGCCGGAAGTATTGAAAGAAGGCGTAAAAGTAATCGAAGCCGCGGCGAAAAAAAACGGCTTCAGCCTTGATTTTGCAAATTACGATTTGGGCGGGGAAAGATACAAAAAAACGGGCGAGGTTCTTCCCGAAAGCGTCATTGAAGAATTTAAAAAATTCGACGCTATGTTTTTAGGCGCCATAGGCCACCCGGACGTAAAGCCGGGAATTCTCGAAAAAGGAATTTTGCTTAAACTCCGTTTCGAGCTCGACCAGTATATAAATCTGCGCCCCGTAAAACTTTACCCTAACGTTGACACCCCTTTGAAAGATAAAACTCCTGCCGATATAGATATGATAATCGTGCGCGAAAATACCGAAGGGCTTTATACCGGAGCGGGCGGATTTTTGAAAAAAGACACTCCTCAGGAAGTTGCGGTGCAGGAATCCATAAATACCAGATTCGGCGTTGAAAGATGCATTCGCTACGCTTTTGAGCTTACGCAAAAAAGGGCGAAAAACAATAAGCTTACCCTTTGCGGAAAAACTAACGTTTTGACCTACGCGTCGGATTTGTGGCAGAGGACTTTTAACGACGTCGCAAAATCTTTCCCGGCAGTCAAAGGCGATTACGTAAACGTTGACGCTATATGCATGTGGTTTATAAAAAATCCCGAATGGTTTGACGTTGTCGTTACGGACAACCTTTTCGGCGACATCATCACGGATCTGGCTGCCATGATACAGGGCGGCATGGGAGTTGCGGCAGGGGGAAATATAAATCCCGAAGGCGTTTCGATGTTTGAGCCTATGGGAGGCTCCGCGCCGAAATACACGGGGCTGAACGTTATAAACCCTATAGCGGCAATAAACGCGGGAACGCTGCTTCTTGAAAATATAGGCGAAACGAACGCGGCAAAAGACGTTGATGCGGCAGTAGTCAAAGCGCTTGAGTCCGGAAAAATAAAGAGCATGTCCGCAGGCAGAATGGGTATGGGCACGGACGAAATAGGCGATTTGATCGCTTCTTACATATAAAACTCTTTCCCGCTCCGCGGCGAGGTTTAGAAGTTTGGAAGTTTAGAGGTGGTTTGGCAACAGGAAGTTTATTTTCCTGTTGTTTTGGGAGTTCTGCGGGTTTCAAGATTTGCTGCGTAATTGTTTAAAAATTCATTTATGCGCTCAGGGTGCGCTCCCGTAAATTTCACGAATTCGTCAAAATAATATTGCTGTTTTTCCGGATTGTTAAGATAATGAAACGAAATGATCGCCCCGGCATACGTTGTCTGGTTGACCATCTGCCCTTTCGAAATAAGATATTCGAAAACCTCGGAAGAACGCACGTAATCTCTATTTAAAAGAAGAGTATCCGCCGATAAATAGTTTATTTCCGGAAATTCAAAATTTGTGATCTGCGCGATATACAAACTTTCGGCGGCGGCTTCGGATATCATACCGTTATCGACCAAAGCATACACATGGAATTTTTTTGCGGTGATATTTTCGAGCCTGCTGTCTTTAACTATAGCGCTCCAAAAACTCAAACTGTTTTTAAACGAATCCATACTTCTGAAAGTTATCATAAACGACACGGTTATCAAAACTACGGCTCCGCTCAAAACAATTTCATTTTTATTTTTCAAATATTTAGACGCGAAAGAAAAAAACAATACTATCACCGCAAATAAAGGCAGATACATCCTGTTTCCCTGAAACCACAATCTCTCTCCTGCAATGTTTACAGCGATAAAAATCAGCGGCAAAAGAAAGAAAAAAGACATTTTAAGCCTTTCTGCTCCGCTTTTTTTGAAAAAAGCGAAGAAAAACGTCAAAAGAAAAGCAGCCGCGCCGAGAAAATATATTTTGGAAGTAACGTTAAGGCCGAAAGGCGTGCGTAAAAACATTACGGAAGCGTAATAATCGAAAAACATATCGAGGTTATCGCGGATCAAATTTATCATGCCCGGCGAAAAAGAAGCGCTGCTTACAGCCGCTTTCCGCATATAAATAAAGACTGCAATCGATACTGCCCAGGTAAGGAATACCGGGATTTTTGAAATTTTGCGAAAAGTTTTATTTGTAAGACTGTAGAGAATAAACACGAAAGGAATGATTATGCCGGACTCTTTCGTAAAGAAACACATAAGCATAAATACGGAGCTTATTATAAAAAGATAAATTTTTTGTTTGCCGGCATATTCGATGAAGAATATAAAGGAGAGAAGAAAATTTATGAAAAAAACAGAATCGTTGCGCCCGGGGATCCAGGCGGCCGTATAAACCGTTATGGGGGAAACCGCAAAAAGGAGAGCCGCCAAAAACGATACTTTCGCGTCAAACAAATATCTTCTGAGGAAAAAGAAAACGAGGACGGAGGATAAGCAGTGAAGCAGAATATTGACAAGATGGGCAAATTTCACGGATTGCCCTTTTATTTTATCGCTTAAAGAAAAAGAAAGGGCGAGAACAGGCCGGTAATAACTTGTAGGCCATAAATTGTAGCAGCAGTTTGTTTTAAACGCTTCGATAAAAACGGAAACGGCGCCTTTCTTATAAGCCGGCGCGCAGGTATTTATAAAATTGATGTCGTCCAAACCGGTAAGTTCGAAGTCAATTGTTTTAAAATAGCAAAAGAAAGCCGTAAGAAACACAAACAAACACATTAAAATAAGTTTTTGAAAAGAGCAAACGTTTTTTAAACTTATTTTAAAGAGCTTACCGAAGAATCTTTTATGTTTTGACGCGATCATATAATCCTCTTTCTTTCCCGGTTATTTTAATACATTTGCCTTTCAAATACAAATTGCCTGTTTTTTTTAACTTTAAATTTGATAGAATTAAAAAGTGAGTTTAAAATTCGGCAAGAGGATTAAAATGAAAAAGTACAGAATAGCGGTAGCCGGAGCGACCGGGGCGGTAGGCAGGGAAATGATTAAAATGCTTGAAAACAGAAATTTTCCCGTTGAAAGCGTCAAATTTTTGGCTTCCGAAAGATCTGCGGGAAGCAAATTGACATTTAACGGCAAAGAATATACGGTAGAACTCCTTACCAAAGACGGCGGGAAAGACACGGACATAGCCTTATTCAGCGCGGGGGGAAGCGTATCTAAAGAATTTGCGCCTCATTTTGCGGCGGACGGCTGCTTTGTCATTGACAATTCAAGCGCGTGGAGAATGGAAAAAGAGGTTCCGCTTGTGGTCCCGGAAGTTAATCCCGGCGATTTGAAAAAAGATAAAAAAATAATAGCTAACCCTAACTGCTCCACGATCCAGATGGCGGCGGCGTTAAAACCCCTTCACGATTTCGCAAAAGTAAAAAGAGTCATAGTTTCCACGTATCAGGCGGTTTCGGGAGCGGGGCAGAAAGGAATAACCGAACTTGCCGAGCAGTCAAAAGCCTGGGCAAAGGGCGAAGAGATACCCGCGGCAAGCAAGTTTCAATACCGGATAGCGTTCAATCTGATACCCCAGATAGACGTTTTTGACGAATACGATTACACGAAAGAAGAATTGAAAATGACGAATGAGACTAAAAAAATTATGGGCGACGATTCCATTATGGTAAGCGCGACCTGTGTGAGAGTCCCGGTTTTCCGTTCGCACTCGGAAAGCGTCTGGATAGAAACGGAAAAACCGTTAAGTCCCGAAAAAGCGAAAGAATTGCTTTCCAAAGCGGAAGGGATAGAAGTCATAGACGACGCTGCAAACAAAAAATATCCTATGCCGCTTGACGCGGAAGGCAAACAGGTCACTTATGTAGGCAGAATAAGAAAAGACATATCCAATGCGGGAAACGGCCTGACTTTCTGGGTGGTGTCGGACAATCTTTTAAAAGGTGCTGCGTTAAATGCGGTGCAGATAGCGGAGACGCTTATAAAAAATGAAATTGTATGAGAAGAAGCTCATTGTCAATGCGGATGATTTCGGATACCGCAGGGAAATAAATAACGCAATAATTTTTGCGCACAGGAACGGCGTAGTAACGGATACTACGGTTCTTACGCAGCGGGAAGGCTTTGATCACGCCATAACCCTTATAAAAGAAAATCCTAATTTAAAGACGGGTTTGCACATAGATTTAGACGCGATTTATATGATGAGAGAACCTAACCGTTTTTTCAAGCGCATACCTAAAGTTACTCCGGCAATGCTTATAATAGTAAAAGACGCGATAGATAAACAGCTTGATAAGTTTTTAAAAGCGGGATTCGCGCTCAGCCATTTTGACAGCCATCATCATGCGCATATGCATCCTGAAGTTTTGCCGCTGGTAGCAAAAAAAGCAAAAGAATATAACGTGCCTATAAGATTTTTTAACGGATATTACAACTGCAGCAAATTTTTGTATAAAAACCTTGAAAAAGAAGTTTTGCTGCCCATATTGAAAGAATTCGGCACAAGACATCCGTATTTTTTAATAGATAAATTCGATTTAGACTCCGATTACAATACGGGTGAGGTTATGATGCACCCCGGGTTTAAAGAAAGATGGCGCAACGTTGACCTTGCAAAATGCTGCAATCCGGAACTTAAACAAGAGCTTTCGGAAAAAAATGTAGAAGCCGTATCTTTCGAAGAGTTTTAAGGAGGAAGAATGTCCTTTATGGGAATCGTAAAAGCTTTATCGTCATTGGCTTCCATTGCCGAACCGCATGTATTGAAATTTATAGATTATCAAAAAGCGGCTGAAGAAAACAAAAGGCTGACCGAGGAAAACAAATCCTTAAAAACGTGGTTTATGATTTCGGTGATATGCGCGATCGTGTTTTTTGTGTCGTCCGTAGTCCTGCTTGTGCTGTTTATGTCAAAATAACCAAAAATATACGATAGCTAAAGCAAAATAATAACCCTGCCGAGACAAAAGTCTTCGGCAGGGTTTTGTAATGGATAAGGAAAAACGAATCAAGTTTTACGCCGCGGAGAGAATGCTTCCGTAGTTCCGTATGTTCATCGCAGGCTTAATATCGTCGGTAACAACCAGTTTTCTCCTTTCCTCGCCTATGGCGGGAATAAGTTCTATAATGGCGTTAACCGATTTTGCGTCTTTATCGTCAAAAGCTTTCGGCATAAGTTCCGCAAGCGCGCCGTTCAGTTTTTCTTCGGCCTCTTTGACGGTTTTAAACGAATCGGGCGTTATATCGGGCGCCGTATCTCCTATTGCGTATTTTACTTTCGCAAACAAAGCCCTGCCGAGTATGGTTTCATGTCCGATGTCTTTAAGCCCGTATTCTTTGCCGTATTTTCTCAAAATGTCCGCCGTCAAAGCTTTTTCGATTATGCCGAGCATAAACGATTTTGCTATTGCCGCATTATTGTCCGTACCGGTTTTAAGTTTCATAAGATAAACCGAAACGGGGTCTGCCGCGTTTTCCTTTATTCCCAATGCCGCTTTAAAATCTTGGGCGGAAAAATCTCGGGCGGATATAAGAGCTTTCAACGCTTCGATATTTTGCCCGTCAAGGCCCGGAATGTCTTTTATTTCGAAATTTCTCGCGGCGTTAAGGGCGGATTCTTCGGTTACCGGCCTCAAACGGAAAACTTTCAGTATTTTTACGCTTGTAAGAATTTCTACCAAATCTCTTATGCCCATAGCGTTTCTTTCCGAATCTAAAGCGTTCTTAAGCAAAGTGTTTTCTATGACATAAATACCGCCGGAATTTCTCATATCTTCTTCAAGAGAGGGGATATCGTAAAAAACTCCGGTTTTGACTTTTACCGAAGAATCAAGAGCAAAGTCGTATAAGGCGCCGTCACCGGAAGAAACGTATCCCGCAAACCCGGCTGCCGCAAGAGCAGCGGTACCGGAAATACCGGAACGTAAAACATAAACCTGCACGCCGTCTTTTGCCGCTTCGGCTAAAAATTTCGAAAAAATCCCTGAGCCTATGTCATTAAACAAAGATTCGTTTATCATAATCCGGCCGTTTCCGATTTCTTTGTGCTGGCTAAGGTATTCTTCAAATTCTTTAAGCGTTTTTATGTCGTCAAGATAATGTATCACGCTTTTGGCAAACGCTGAAGCGTCAATATTCTGCACTCTTCTCAAAGAAGCCGAATAATCCGCCGAATTTCCTCTTTGCGCCGCTTCTTTAACCATGTCCGCGCTCACCCTGATATTTCCGTTTTCGGAATAATCTACCGATTCTTTTGCCGCAGTATGGTCAACTTCGATAAACGACACGGATATATTTTTAAGCGTTTTTTTCGCTGCTTTTCCTGCGTTTTCTTTTATTATATTGTTGATTTTTCTGTTTGAAGCAAGTTCCCGGGCTATCGCTTGTTGATTTACGCCGTCTGCGTAAACTACGGCCGCGCCGGCAAAGTTACCCGCCCACAACGTATTTCCTTCAAGTTTTACGCCGGTGTTTTTTAAACCGAGTTCGCCGTAATTTTCCGGGCGTTCGTTAATGACGTAAACCGGAAGATTGATATACCCTTCCTGCGTAAGCGTTGCGGCTGAACCGAATTCCCTGACCGCGCCGATAAGCCCAGATGCTTTGATGTAATGGTAGTCTATTATTATATGCGTGACGATATTGGAAAACACTCCGGCAAGAATTCCCAAAGGCAAAAACGCAATAGCTGCGGCGGGGATAAACAGCGCCGTAACGGAAACCGCTGCGGCAAAAGCATAAGTCGCGGCTATAAGTATTTTCGCGCCGGTTTTGCCGGCTTGCGTAGGATGCATATCCACAAATTTTGCGGGATGAAGCACGGATTTGGCAAATTCTTTAAAAGCGACGGCCGCGGAAATCAGAACAGCTCCTCTGCCTTTATGCGCCATTTTATTTACCATATCCAGATTTTCCGGCAAAATCGAATTTATATCAAGATATTCAGCATAAGAAACAAACATCATTCCCTGAAATTTGCCGGCTTCAACGTTTACGTTGCAAACAAGCAAATAATCCGGTTTTTCAAGGTTTCTGTCATAGAGTATTATTTGAATAATATTGTTTCCGGAACGGTCTACTCCGATGCTTAAATAATAGAGATTGGCATCTTCGCGCATATATTTTATACCGTCTTCTTTGCTTTTCCCATCCATAAAACCTTCAACGGTATCCATTTGTTCTACAATTATGCCGAAAGCCTTTGAAATGTCTTCGTCTTCTTTGGCCGCCTGATCTTGCTCTCCGAAAATCGCTTTTCTCGCTTCTGCCGCCGCTTTCCACGCGTAATACTCAAGCTCAAGATCCGATAAGGACGGATCTGCGGCAGCCCTTTTTATATGATCAAGTTCATGCGCTATTATTTCGGCAAGATTTGCCATAATTTCATCTTTAGTGAAGTTTTCAAAATCTATTATATCCGCAGAAAGAAACATTACTTCCAGCTCCGGAAGAGCAAATGCGCCTCTAGCCTCGCCGCCTTCAATAAGGTAAACGGTATATTTTCTGTCAAAAGTTATTCCGGCTTCAGCCAGCCTTTCGTAAACCTCTTTGATCAGCGCTATGTTTTCCTCGTTTAAGGTAGCGGCTATGGAATCCTGTTTTGCTTTTTCAAATGCTTCGTCATCTTCGGGCATATGAAAGTATCCGCTTAATATTTGCCTGTCAAATAAAACATTAAACATTTTCATATCTGTTAAAAAATACAGTTCTTCCTGTTCTGCCTGTTTGGCCTCAAGTTCCGCCCCTAAACGGGCAAGTTCTTCTTCGGCTTTTTTGATTTGTATGTGAAAGATTGTAAAAAACGAAATAACCGTAATCATAGCCAAAACTCCGACAGCAATTCTTAATTTGCTGCGGCGTACCTGCGAATCGTTTTCATCGGAAACCAATGACATTTCCGAACGTTTTGCATTCCACATTTTATGCGGCGCGACGCTTGCTTCGGCGGCCGCTCTTGCGGCATAATCGGGATTGCCCGTCAAAGACACGGCTTCTTCATACGCGGCTTTTGAAGCTTTTACAATTACGTCTAAAGCCGTTCTGTAAGTTTCTTTGCCCTGTTCGGAAGATTCCCTGTATTTCGTATGCATTGACAAAAAACCTTCGGCAGTCATTGCGCCGGCTGCTATCGCGGCTATCAGTTTTGCTTCTTTTTTAGGGGCAAGCAAAATTTGAATTATCTGATCATCGCTGTAATTGCCTGCTTTTGCTTCTTTGTTAAAATTGCGCATAAACCATACTGCCAATCTGCCGGAAACCGTATTTTTATAATAATAAACGGTCGAATCCGCGGTCAAAGGCATATCCGAATAGACCGCGCCGATAAAAGGTTCCATCGCTTTAAGCTGTTCTTGCGAAGCGTTTGGTTTTAAAGCGTTGATCAGGCTTTCTTCGGAAGGAAATACCGTTTTGCCGTCTCTTATAAGCCTTAATACGATTTCTTCTTTTAATCTCTTTTTAATAGCGGCTGAATTATCCGACCTTTCGATTAAAGCCGCGATGTCTGTCCACGCGGAAAGGGGGATTCTGTCAAACATATATCCGCTGCCGTTTATTTCGGGGATGGTATTGCCTGCCAGCGAATAAATTACGATTCTCAATAATTCTCCGGCAGTCAAATAAAGCAATTCTCCGGCAGAGCCGAAACTTCCGTAATCGATATCGACAGTCGTGCTTATCCCTTCGATTTCGTTGTTTATTGCCATATCTTTAAAAGCGCCGTTGAAAGTCATTTCCGTGCGCAATTGCTGCAGGGGGGTCTGTATATATGCCAGTCTGACTTTAGGCTTATTTAAAGATTTTATAAGTTCGAGAAGCGCCGGGTTAGTAAAATTTTCTCCGGTATGGCGCGCGGATTCGTCTAAAATAATATCCAGTCCGGAAATATCGATATTGTCTTGTTTTGCAAGATAATTTAAAATCATTTCTATGATTTTCGATTCGCTTATCTTTACCCGCTCTCTTCTTTTAGCGTCGTCTATTTCGCCTTTATCGTTTTTTATGGCGTTTATAAGTCCGTTATATTCTTCTTCCGTTTTTATTGTTTCCCCGGCAGATACCGGCACTTCTATGCCGAGCTTAACGGCTTCTCTGAGAACGTCCAGCGTAAGCCTGCCGAAACCGCCCGATATCAATATTTTTAATCCTTTATCCGCCGATTTGTATTTTTTATGACTTTCCAAAACTTCTTTAAACGTCTCTACCGTGGCATTGCCGCATAAAAGAAGAATGTCCGCGGAATCTTCAAGCGTCAGTTTTTTTGCCCGGCTTAAAAAGCCCGAAATGTTTTTCAAAGGAGCGCTTAAATCCGCCGCAGCCCCTTTATCCCGGGAAATGAAAGGAAATTTAGGAGTCAGCGAAGCTTCGCTTATTTTTATATCGGAACCCGATAGAGGCTTTTGCTGCCTGAGCTTATAAATTCCCGCGCCGGATATTACGTTTGTACCCTCGCGCATGCCGAATAAGCCGCCGTTGTCATAAGAAGCCGCTTCCATCCTGCTTGAATCCGGTTCTTGTTCCGTATTTATTACTTTTATTTCCCTTCCGTCCGCGTCGAACTTTATATACACGGGCCTGTCCAGAAACGCGCTGTTTCCGTGAACAACGGCATTTTTCAGCATTTCATAATAAGCGGGAACGGCGTCTTCCCAATATCTGCGCTCAAAAAATTCAGGGATTATTTTTTTTGAAATACTCGCAAGGATTTTGTCGGTATATTTAAATTTTCCGGATAACTCGTCAAAAGTATATTTCCCGTCAGCATCGTTTTTATCAATGACAAGCGATATTACGCGGCCGTTGCGCAATGAAGGTATTATCAAATCCGCGGCTTTTTCAATGAACTCTTCTTTTTCTTTATCCGTTTTCGAAGTTTCAAACAAAACGGATAAATTTAATTTTACTATTTCTCCGTATAACTCCCGGGACAATGCATTTTCGAAACCGTCAGTTCCGGCGGCGGCGTTTGCCGTCTCGGTTCTTATTATGGAATCTTTGACGGATTCCATAAAAGCCGCGCTTTTTATGTATTTTTTTGACAATTCTTTCGTTTTTTCGTCAAGCGCATCTTGTATCGCGGAAACAGTCCCGAACATATTTTTCGCGTCTTCGGCAGTTTTTTCAAGTATTTGTTTTAAATTTTCTTCGTTTGCCGCGGTAACGGAAGCGCGGTAATACGGCTGTCCGTTTATTTCAACGGTATCGGCAGAATAAGATAACAGTTTAAAGTTATCCGCGGCATTGACGCCGTAGGGGGAAACTGTTCCTTTCATATTTATGACGCCCGCCTGATTTCCGGCCAAAGCGGATATTTCAAAAAGCGTTTGCCTTTCGGCGGACTCTGAATCTCCGCCGTCTTTTACGGCATTATAAACGGTTATTGTGTCGCCGGAAACGTCAATAAATACGGGGCTTGAAAGATCGCCCCTGTTTCCGTGAACAAAGGCGTTTTTCAGCATCTCGTTTAAAAAGTACTCCGTAGCGGTGCCGAATCTCTCAAAAAGATAATCGCTGATAATTTTTGAATACATCTCAAAAGAGCTTCTGATCAAGCCCAGATCATACATACCGGGTCCGTCCGAATCTTCGGGAAGAACTTCCCTTTTGGGGTATATTGCAATAATCTCATTATTATTCAATGCGTTTATAAGTTCAATATCGTTCATTTCGTCAAGATATACGGCGGAATATTTTCCGGAACCGGCAGCGCCTGAAGCAGAACCGTCAAAGAAATAAGACGCAAACTTAAATGTCCTTTCCGCCAGATCGGCTTCATTTTCAAAGTTTTTTGAAGGGTCGAATTCAACCGACAGTATGGATTCGGATTGCAGGACATCCGGTATAATTTCGCTTAACAGAAAAACTTTCCCGGCCAGACGGGGAAAATTTTGCAAAACGTATTCTTTATGTTTGTCCTCTGCGGCAATCACAAAATCGGCAGCCGCGTGTTCTGCGGTAAACTGTTTGGATTTGAAAGAATCTATAAGGCTTCTGTCAACGCCGTATTTTGAGATCAAATCTTTGGAATGCTTTTCCTGTAAAGCCGTTTGCGTTTCTTCTCTTTCTTCGTAATAAGCTCCCGCGGACAAAACCGTCACGTTTTTATTTCCGTTTTTTTGCAGCATATGCCTGAATACGAGTTCCGCCACCGCGCTGCGGTTAAAATTCGCGCTGCATATAAAAGAGATTGCGGTTTTTTCGTCTTTTTGTATTCTTTCTTTTATTGCCTCAAAAATCGCATTTCCCGAACTTCCGGAACTCTGCAGCCACAACGCGGATATTAAACTTTCAACCGCATTTTCAATGGCATTTATGTCTACGCTTTCGTAATCGCCGTAATCTTTTTTTATCTTTTCCGCAAGAAGCCTCAACGCGGCGGGAGTGGAATTCTCAAAAAATTTGACGTCTCCCGGACGCAGATCCCTGTAATAATAAAGCGGAGCAGCCGCGAACATAGTATATGCGTACAATAATTTTTCCGGAGGATTGGCAATGTCGTATATAAGCGCCAGAGTCTTTTTCTGCATATCCGGAT
>JAISVT010000010.1 GCA_031271405.1 Candidatus Endomicrobium macrotermitis
CCTCCGAACTTGGGAAGCAAAGACGGATGAATATTTAAAATTCTGTGCGGATACGCGTCTATAATTTCTTTGCCGACAATCCTCATATATCCGGCAAGGCAGACAATGTCAGCGTTTGCGTTTTTCAGCTCTTTTAAAATTTCCGCGTCAAAAGATTGTTCATCAGGGAAATTTTTTCTTTCGACGGTCACGGCTTTTATATTTTCATTCGCAGCCCTTTCAAGCGCGTAAGCGTTCGGATTGCTTGAAACGACCAAAACGACTTCGGCAAGACCTTTCAGCATTCCGTCTTTCGCGGAATCCGCTATAGCCTGCATATTTGAACCGCTGCCCGATACCATAACCGCTATTTTTTTCATAAATTCCCGCTTTGTTATATTATCTCCACGCCTTTTTCGCCTTTCTTTATATACCCGACGGCTTTCGCGCCTTTAAAAAACTTCTTTACGGCTAAAGCGGCCGACGGCTTAACTATAAGCACCATCCCTATGCCCATATTGAGCGTCCTGTAAATGTCTTTTTCGGGAACATTTCCTTTCTTCTGTATAAGTTTGAAAATTTCCGGAACTTTCCATGCGCTTTTTTCTATTACGGCTCCGGCGTTCTGCGGCAAAATCCTTCCGATTTTATCGTAAAAACTTCCGCCCGTAATGTGGGCAATGCCCGTGATATTTTGTTTTTTAGAATTGAATTTTTTTAACGCCGCAAGAATTTCTTTAACGTAAATTTTCGTGGGCGCAAGCAGCGCTTTCGAATGTTTTTTAAGTTCCGCATCGGAAAAAACTTTTCTTATCAGAGAATAACCGTTCGAATGCGGCCCGCTTGAAGGAAGGCCGATGATAACGTCTCCCGGCTTGATATTTTTTCCGGTTATTTCCTTTCCTTTTTCGATTATGCCTACGGAAAAGCCGGCCAAATCGTACTCGCCGTCTTTGTAAAAACCCGGCATCTCCGCGGTTTCGCCGCCGATAAGCTGCGAACCGGAAATTTCGCATCCTTCGGCGATTCCTTTTATAACGTTTTCCGCCTGCCCGACATTAAGTTTTCCGCAGGCAAAATAATCCAAAAAGAACATAGGCTTCGCGCCTACGCAAATAAGATCGTTGACGTTCATCGCGACCAAATCTATGCCGACGGTATCGTGTTTATTTACAAGGAAAGCGATTTTTAGTTTTGTTCCTACGCCGTCGGTGGAACTGACGAGATTATATTTTGTCTTTTCAACGGGAAACAGCCCGCCGAACCCGCCGATTTTAGGAAGATTTTTCTTAAGCCTTTTTACCAGCTCGTTACCCGCGTCGATATTCACGCCCGCTTTTTTGTAAGTGATTGCCATTTTTGTTAATCCTTTTCGCCGTTGTCATTCTGCGCGAAGCCGCAGAATCTATGAAAACCCGTCATTTACAGACCCTGCGGCTTCGCGCAGGGCAACTCTATCGTGCTACTTTCTGCTTCCGGGCTTAATTGCCTGAGAACCTTCTTTGCACATCGGGCATTCTTCTTCCTTATAACTTTTTACGTCTAAACTCAAAAGCGAAAATCTCGGGACGCCGAAATCGACTTTTCCCGCGCTTCTGTCAACCAAAGAAACCACCGCAACCACATCCGCTTCATATTTTTTCAAAGCGTCTATAACTTCCTTTGTGGAAAGGCCGGTAGTCACAACGTCTTCGGCTACCAAAACTTTCTCGCCTTTTTCAATTGAAAAACCTCTTCTCAAAGTTACCGCCCCGTCAACCCTTTCGGTAAACACGGCGCGCACGCCTAAAGCTCTGCCCGTTTCATGCCCTATAATGACTCCGCCCATTGCGGGCGAAACCACAACGTCGGCTTTAATGCCGCTTTCCTGAACCTTTCCGGCAAGCGCCTTTGCAAGTTTTTCCGCTTCCTGCGGATACTGCAAAATCAAAGCGGACTGAAAATAAGTGTCCGAGTGCAAACCGCTTGAAAGTTTAAAATGCCCGTTTAAAAGCGCGTTGTTTTTTTTGAATAATTCCCTGACTTCGTTTTGTTCCATTTGTAAAACACTCCGTGTTTAAAAGTTAAAATTAAGCTGAATTATCCCCTGACAGGCAGTTGTCACCCTGCGGAGGCGAAGTCTCCCGCAGGGTCTATAGAAAAGCCGTTATTTATAGGTCCTGCGGCTGCGCGCAGGATGACGGACTTTACTAATGCGCATAACGGGATAATTCCGAAATTAAAAATCGGCAGCTGCCGGAATTTCTTTTATGTTTTCGCTTCGCGAAAATACGATATTTACGCTTTAAACTCTGCACTCTTCACTTTGTCGTTTATATCTTTCGCCGCCTGCGCCGGATTTTCCGCTTCAAGTATCGGTCTGCCGACAACTATAAAATCCGCGCCGTCTTTTACGGCGCTTTCGGGAGTAGCGACCCTTTTTTGGTCGTCATCCGCTTTTGCAGGCCTTATTCCGGGAGTTACGACCTGAAAATCTTTGCCGCATTCTTTTTTGATAACGGCGACTTCAAGAGGCGAAGATATTACCCCGTCAACACCGCAGTCTTTGGCAAGTTTCGCCCTTTTTATAACTTCCTCGGGAGTCGTAACCTGACTTGTAAGCACTGTAACAGCCCAAATTTTCGGCCTGTTTTCAACCGATGCCGCCGCTTTTAACATTTCTTCCCCGCCGGCCGAATGCACCGTCAAACTGTAAACGCCGAGTTCCTTTGCGGACTCGACGGATCTTTTGACGGTCGCGGGAATATCGTGAAACTTCATATCGAGAAAAACCTGTTTCCCGTTATCTTTTATCATATTTATTATTTCTTTTCCGGACTGCAAAAACAGTATCGGGCCTACTTTGTAAATGTCGATATAATCTTTAGTGTCTTTTACAAGCCGTTCGGCTTTTGCAAAATCATAGACGTCCAGAGCAAGTATTGTTTTGTTCATTTTCACTCCATTCTTTCATAAGTTTAGGAATATCCTGATATTTAGGCGGCAAATAATCCGTACCTGATATAAACACCTGTTCTTTTCTGTATTTTCCGGCATTTTCATCGTCTATTCTGTAGTAAAACAGCCTGTGTAATTCAAGAATATTCTCTTCGGTAATTTCAATTCCGGAAGAGAATTTCCCTCGATAGCATTACTTGAATACGTAAAACCTATACGGTAATACCCGCTCAATTCTTTTAATATTTTTTTATCGAAAGGACGGCGGGAATTTATATCTTTAACCAGCCTGTCTATTTCCGTATTCTTGTTTTCGTAATATTTCGGCATATTATTTTACCTTAAAAATCATTTACAACTGTGATTGCTAAAATCGGCCTTATTGATTAAGCCTATTATTTCCTTAACGGACTTTATATTTTTCTCTTTCAAAATATCTTCGATCCCGTCTATAACTTTCATAAGATTTTCAGGCGATACAAGGCTTGCCGTGCCGACGCTTGCCGCCGTCGCCCCCGCGAGCATAAATTCAACCGCGTCTTCGCCGGTCATTATTCCGCCGCAGCCGATTATAGGAATTTTCAACGCCGGATACGCGTCGTAAACGCATCTGACGGACATAGGCTTAACGCAGGCGCCTGACATTCCGCCTTTTATTGTCGAAAGTTTCGGTTTGAAAGTTTTTACGTCTATTGCCATTGCCGGATAAGTATTTGCAAGAGTTACGCCGTCCGCTCCGGCATTTTGAGCGGTTAAAGCAAGTTCGGAAATATCGGTGACAAGAGGCGACAGTTTTGCTATTACCGGAACTTTTGAAACTTTTTTAACGCCTTTTATGACATCCGACATTAAAGGCAAATCATGGCAGACGATTTTTTTCTTTAAATTAGGGCATGACAGGTTTAATTCTACCGCTGACACGCTCTTAAACGATTTTAATATTTTTGCAGTTTCAACATAATCCGAAACGCATGCTCCGGCAACGCTCACAAAAACCGGAACGCCGATTTCGGAAAGTTTTTCAAGCGGTTCTCCGGCAAACGCCTTAACCCCTATATTTTGAAGCCCTATCGTATTAAGCATACCGCCTTCGGCTTCGGCAATCCTGGGCTGCGGGTTGCCCGGGCGCGGCTCTAAAGTTATCGTTTTTGTAACGATACCTCCGAGCTTTTTCAAAGGGATCAAATCGGCAAGCTCATACCCGTAGCCGAAAGTCCCCGATGCCGTAAGCACCGGATTTTTCAATTTTATTCCCGCAAAATCAACGCTTAAATCAGGTTTCATTTGGAATTCTCAAATATTTTTTTAACCAATGCCTTTCTTGCATAAAAAGCTCTTGTTTTAGAGCCATGACCGCTGCCTTTTGTCCTTGCCTGAATCCATTTCCCGTCTCTGCCGGTAAGGCTGTCAAACCCTTTTGTCTTTAATTTTTCTCTTATAAAGTCATAATCCGCTTTTATTTCTTTTATTAATATGTCATCTTTAGAAAAGTCAAAACTTGTAACGTTTAACAACTCTGCTTTCGCTGCATTTTTCCCATGCCACATAACAGCGCAAAAAACTACTGACTTTAATTTTGCCCAGCAATGGCTGCCGTAAAAACCGTTGTCCAGCAATTCCTTTTGATTTATCATAGTAATAGCCATTGTCTCTTTCGGAACCAAGTCTTCGTTTTTATACTTAAAACTTACGGATTTAAGTTCAAAGTTCAATCCGTTTGGAGCTTTAGAAACATTATTTTCCAGTCCGGCAAGCCTTTCAAGCACTAAACCCTTCCAGCCTTTATTCTGTTTTCCGGTTTCGAAAGAAGTAATTTTATAATTTTTAGCAAGTTTTCTTATATCTTGACCGATATATTTTTTCAAATTTAAAATTGCGGTTGTTCTTGTTATAATTTTCATTTTTTAACTTTTTTAACTTTATATTTCTTCTTCCGTTCTAATAAATACTCTCGGGTATATTCTTTAGGCATTCCGTTTGATTCATAAATTTTTGCTTTACTGCTGCCGTGTTCAAAAGAATCTTCATATCTTTTTATCGATAAATCCAAATATTTTTTTTCGGTATCTATCCCGATAAATTTTCTGTCATTAAGAACAGCGGCTATTCCCGTTGTAGAACTTCCGGAAAACGGGTCTAAAATAACGTCTCCTCTGTTTGAGCCTGCTAAAACTATTCTTTTTAATAATTCCAACGGCTTTTGCGTCGGGTGTTTACCGAATTTTTTTTCAGCGGGCTTTGGAGTCGGCACAGACCACACGCTGCGCATTTGAAGCCCTTGCTTCTTTAAAGGATCTTCTTTCCATTCCCCGTTTTTCATTACGTCATAATTAAAAGTATGTTTACCTTTTTTATCTTTTCTCGCCCATATAAGGGTTTCGTGACTGGCGGTAAAAAAGCGGCAGCTTAAGTTCGGGGCTGCATTAGGTTTAAACCAGGCTATATCGTTCAAAAAGTGGTATCCGTTTGCTTCAATAGCCAAACCGCATTGGTATATGGAATGATACGTTCCGCTGACCCATATAGTGCCGTTATTTTTAAGAACTCTCTTGCAAGCCGCCAGCCAGGAATAATGAAACTCAAAATTTCTTTTTGTTCCGTTGCTTAAATCCCAATCGGCTTTCTTAACGCTTACCATTTTGCCGTTTTGGCAGGTAAAACTGCCGCTTGACAGGAAATACGGCGGATCTGCAAAAATCATATCTATCGAATTTTCCGGCATAGAATTTAGTACATCTATACAGTTCCCGTTATAGAGAGTAAAATCATTTTTTGAGTAATATGTCTTCATTAAATTTCTATTTCCTCTATTTTAAATACGGGGCCGTCTTTGCATGTCATTTTTGTTTTGCCGGAAACTTTTACCGCGCAGCCCTGGCAATTGCCTATGCCGCACGCCATTTTTTCTTCAAGGGAAGCGTATCCGCTTATATTGCTTTCTTTTGCTATTTTAAAAACGGCTTTCATCATAGGGGTGGGGCCGCAAACGTAGAGGCGGAAGTTTGGAAGTCCGGCAGCCCGGCAGCCAGGCAGCGGCTTGTTTCCCGGCTCACCGCTCCTCTCTCCCAACTTTTCTTTTAATGCGTCCGTTATAAATCCTTTTAAGCCTTTCGAGCCGTCTTCCGTAGAGACTATTATTTTCCAGCCGGCTTTTTTGAATTTATCGAGGCACAATAAATCTTTTTTTGTTTTCGCTCCGTAGTACAAGGTTCCCTTATTTTTTAATTTGACGGCTAAAAAATGAACGGACGCTATGCCTGTGCCGCCGGCAACTATGACAGGGAAAGATTTAACGGCTGATTCTGAAACAAGTTCAGAACGGCTGATCGGGTAACCGTTGCCCAAAGGCCCTAACATTGAAATTTCGCCGGACTGCATTTTTGAAAGAGTTTTTGTGCCTTTTCCTACGACTTTATACAAAAAAGAAATAACGCCGTTTTCGGCGTTATGGATGCTTATCGGGCGGCGCAGAAAAACTTCGGGAGCGGAAATCATAAAAAACTGCCCCGGATTGCAAACTTTAACAATTTGAGCGTCAGCCTTTACTTTAAGCTCGAAATAACCCGCGCATATTTCTTTATTTGAGATGATTTTATATGTTTTATCAAAGCGTTTTTTCATACCCGTAGATTATAGCAAAATTGTCGTGTTTTTTTGTAATACTCCGCGACACCGCGGCCTTGCTATCGGCAGCTGATTCCTGACTGCCGTTAAAGGTACTTTTTCGGAAAAATATTGTCCTGCCCAAGAATTGCGGATTTATCAAGGCTTTTTTTGAATTTTGCCATTTCTTTAAAGCCTTCTTCTCCGAGCATTTTTTCAAGAAACAGGTGTTTAAGTTTGCCTATGCCGTGTTCCGCGGAAACCGTGCCGCCGAGCTCTACCGCTTTTTGGGCGATCCTTGCGTACATTTCTTTTGTCTTTTTATACTCTTCTTCGTTTGAGGCTATGATATTTGCATGAAGATGATTTTCGCCTATGTGCCCGAAAGTCAGATTAAACAGTCCCGCTTCTTTGAATTCTTTATCGCAAAAATCGATTATTTCGGCAAGTTTGCCTTCGGGAACGGCAAAATCAGTGCCGACTTTGGGAATTTTATTTTTTTTTACGCGCTCGTTGACTCTTTCGGGGATTCTGTGCCTGAAAACACGGAACTCTTCCTGTTCGGCAAGGTTGGAAGCAAACCAGACTTTGTCCGTATCTATTCCGCTTTGCTCTATAAGTTCAACCCACCTGCTCATTAAAATATCGAAATTATCGTAATAAACGTCCTGCTCAAACATAATCCCGGCTTCGATGTCTTCGGGAATTACCGGATAATCGCCGCGTATCATAAGCAGCGCGTTTTTGTCGAAATATTCCAAAGACATCGCATTGACGGAATTTTTGTCGTTTTC
This sequence comes from Candidatus Endomicrobium macrotermitis, assembly GCA_031271405.1. Lineage (GTDB taxonomy): Bacteria > Elusimicrobiota > Endomicrobiia > Endomicrobiales > Endomicrobiaceae > Endomicrobium > Endomicrobium macrotermitis. Next base: position 7,314 of record JAISVT010000010.1, read on the forward strand.
CCGTTTTGATTTTTCAGACGCTTCTTTGACTTTCCGTACAAAATCGTAAGCCGCGTTTCGCGAAACAAAAAATATTATCCCGCCGAAAACTTCTTTAAAATGAGGAATCAAACGGAGTTTCGCTTCAACTGTCACGCCTAAAGTGCCGTCGGAACCTATAAAAACGTCTATTAAATCGGCATTCGGGTAATTGTAATATCCCGCGGCGTTTTTTATCAAAGGAAGTTTATATTTTGGAAGGGTTATCGTTTTTTTTCCGGCGCTTGTTTCAAAAGTTATATTTCCGCCGGCGTCCGCGAAATATTTCCCGCGCTCTATAAAAGCCGAACTGCCGTCGGTAAAAACTATTTTCAAGGATTGAACGTAATCCCTTGTTACCCCGAATTTAAAACCTCTTCCGCCCGAAGCGTTTGTAGCGATATTTCCGCCGATACAGGCGTTTTTCTCAGTAGGATCCGGAGGATACATCCATACTTCGGCAAAAGCCCTGCCTTTTATGTCCTCTATCCTCGCTCCGGGCTGAACGGTAATATAAGC
>JAISVT010000021.1 GCA_031271405.1 Candidatus Endomicrobium macrotermitis
CCCGTTGTTTTTCAACAAATTGCACGTAGAGCGCATAAATTGCGACGGAACGGCAAACAAAACCCCTTCGCTGTCTTTCAAAGAATCAAGGCTGTTTGTAACAATCAAGCCTTCCGGCAAATCCAAACCCGCGCTGAAAGGCTTTATTTTCCTGGACTGCAAATCGTCCGCTCTTTTTTTGTCAAACTCCCAAAGCGTAACGCTATGCCCGTTTTCGATAAGCAATGCCGCAAGAGTCGCGCCCCATGAACCTGCGCCTAGTACCGTTATTTTCATCTCATTTCCTCAATATTTTAAATTTGTATTCTTCGCCTTTGCGAAGCCTCTGTATGTTTGTCCTGTGTTTATAAATGATAAGCGAAGCGACCGCAAAAGCAAAAATTACCGCTTCCGCGCCGTAGCCCGAAAAATAAGAAGCCAAAGGCAAAGACACTGCCGCGCATATCGAGCCCAAAGCGACGTAGCCGGAAAAAACAAAGACTGCCGCAAACACCGCAAGCGCTATAAGCGTAGGCATAGGGATCAAAGCCAAAAATGCCCCGCAGGCGGTGGCTACTCCCTTGCCGCCTTTAAACTTTAAAAACACCGTAAACATATGCCCTATCATAGCCATGGCGGCGGCGGCTACCGAATAAGAAAAAGAATCGTCTATAAATATTGCAAACCATACGGGCAAAAAACCTTTTAACGCGTCAAGGATAAAAGTAGCTATCCCCGCCTTTTTGCCGACAGCCCTGAAAACGTTTGTAGCTCCCGGGTTTCCGGAACCGACTGTTCTTATGTCGACGTTAGCCGCATATTTGGAAATGATATAAGCAAACGGAACCGCCCCGCAAAGATAAGCAAAAATAAGATAAAGTATTTTTACAAGCATTTTAAACCCTCAATTTTCAACGTGTTTGTTTTTGCCGCGCATCAATGCGCCCCGGCATCCATGCATCGTCAGTTGATATTGCTTTTATTTTTTATTCTGAAAAACTGCCGGAACTTTAAAACCACCGGCGTGCCTTTAAAACCGAATTTCTGCCTGAAACAGTTTTCCAAAAACCTTTCGTAAGAAAAATGAACCAGTTCCAAATCGTTTACCGAAAAAATAAACACCGGCGGTTTTACAGCCACCTGCGCGTATTCTTTAAATTTTAACGCTTTGCCTTTTCTCACCATAGGTTTTCTGGCGACGGCTTCTGCGACGGCTTCGTTGAGTTCTTCTTTTGAAATTTCTCTGGCATACTGCTTATAAACGATCTCGGCTTCGGTAAAAATTCTGTCAAGCCTTTGCCCCGTTTTTGCCGAGATAAAAATTATGTCCGCCCAGCTCATAAATTTTATTCTTTCGCGCAGCTGCTCCGTAAAATATTTTGCCGCTTCCTCTTTGTCTTCGATTAGATCCCACTTGTTTACGGCGACTATAACGGGCTTTCTTTTTTCTATAAGAATCCTTGCGATTTTCACTTCCGTCTCGCCTATTCCCTGCGAAGCGTCGGCAACAAGCACGGCAATATCGGCGTCGTCGATCGCATAGCTTGTGCTTAGAGTCGAAAGGTATTCCATATCGTCTTTTGTTTTACTGCCTCTGTGAAGGCCGGCCGTATCGGTCAAAATATATTCTTTGCCGTTAAAATTGACGTGAACCGAAAGAGAGTCCCTTGTCGTTCCCGGAACGTCGTGGACTATGCTCCTTTCTTCTTTTGCCGCGGCGTTCACGAAAGACGATTTTCCGACATTGGGTTTTCCCACAAGTATGATTTTTAAAAGTTCTTCCGTTTTTTTAACGCGCCTGTCGTATTTTATGTTGCTCCAGACTTTATCCAAAAGCTCGTTCATGCATCTGCCGTGATTTGCCGAAACGAAAATAACGTCGTCAAACCCGAGTTCGTAAAACTCATAGCCTCTGGCTTCTTCCGCCTGCGTGTCTATTTTGTTTACCACAAGGATTGTCTTTTTCGGGCTTTGCCTTATCTGCTTTGCGATCTCCGTGTCCAAAGGATGAACGCCTGTTTTTCCGTCAACGACAAACAAAATAATATCGGCCTGCGCAACTGCGGTATCGAGCTGCCGGGACATATCTTTTGAAAACACGGAAACGTCGCTTGACCAGCCGGCGGTGTCCGTAACGATAAATTTTTTATCTTTCCAGTTTACCTCATAATCGTTTCTGTCGCGGGTAGTTCCCGGCATTTCGTGAATTATGGCTTTTTTTCTGCCTATAAACCTGTTAAACAAAGTGGATTTGCCGACATTAGGCCTGCCGACAATCGCCGCTTTCGTAAGCATTATTTTTCCCTTATTTGACGATTAAACAAATTCTTTATTTTTTCCCAATTATCGCCGGAACATTCCAAAGTTACGGATATGGTTTTTTTATTATACTTTTCGGACTTTACGTTTGAAAGCTTATATATCGCGCCTATTTTATCCTGATTTTCGTAACCGACGTTAATTTTATGCAAACAGTGAAACGGAACGACTCTTTTTTCAATTTCGTCCAAAAGCCTTTCCATTCCCGTAGAATTTTTTGCAGAAATCACAAACGTGTCCGGCGTATTGAAAATAAGCTTTTCCTGCCCGTCAAGTTTATCGGCTTTGTTAAAAACCGCAATAAGCGGGATTTTGTCCGCTCCTATGTCTTTTAAAACGCTTAAAACCGTCCGTATCTGATTTTTTCTGTCAGGATTGGAAGCGTCAACAACGTGCAGAATGCATTTCGCTCTTAAAATTTCTTCCATCGTAGATCTGAAAGCCGCAACCAAATCGTGAGGAAGTTTATTTATAAATCCCACCGTATCGGTCAAAAGAACGTCCCTGCCGCCCGGCAGTTTTATTTTCCTGGTAAGCGGGTCAAGCGTGGCGAAAAGTTTGTCGTCCGCGTAAACCTTGCTTTTGGAAAGAGCAGCCAGCAAAGTGGATTTTCCTGCGTTAGTATAGCCGGCTATCGCAACTTCCGGCAAATCGGAATTGTCCCTTAAATTTCTCTGTATTGCGCGCCTTTCTTTGATTTTTTCTATTTCTCTGTCGAGTTCCGCGATTCTGTCGCGTATTTTTCTTTTATCGGTCTCTATTTTCCGTTCGCCCGGCCCGCGCCTTGTGCCTATCCCGCCGGTCTGGCTGTCCAAATGAACTCCCTGGCTTGCAAGCCTTGCCGCGTGATAAGTCATCTCCGCGCGTTCGACCTGAAGTTTTCCTTCTTTGGTTCTTGCTCTGTAAGCGAATATGTCAAGAATTATCCTTGTGCGGTCGACTACTTTTATATCAATCAGTTTTTCAAGGTTTCTCTGCTGCACCGGCTTTAAAGAGTCGTCAAAAACAACGGCGTCGGCTTTAAGTTTTTCAGCCGTTTCTTTGATCTCCGCAGCCTTGCCGTAACCTATAAAATACGCCGGATCCGGAACGTCTCTTTTTTGGATTATTTTTTCTATGGTCTGCGCTCCGTCGGTCAGGCAAAGGCTCTCGAGTTCGCCGAGAGAATTTTCTACTTCCTGCCTTGCCGTATTTTTGGTTTGAACGCCGACTAAAATTATTTTTTCCATAGAATAGAATTTTATAATATCTGTGCCGCTTTTACAATTATATCTTCGGGCGAAATAAGGCTTATATCGTCTTTTTTCAATATTATGTGTTTACCCGGAGGCATAGGTCCTATCTGCGAAGGATCCGTGGGACCGAAAACCGCAAGGCATTTTGCCCCTGCGGCCGCGGCCAAATGCATGGGGCCGGAATCTATACCCATAAACAAACGCGATAACTTAAAAAATGCCGCGAGGTCTAAAATGCCGTTTTCAGGAGTAAAAATTTTGGGATCGCTCTTGCATCGTTTTGAAATTTCAAAAAGAGAATCTCTTTCCCAAACCGCGCCTGTCAAAACGCAGGATACGCCTTTTTCGGACAAAGCGTCCATAACCGCCGCCCATTTTTCCGCAGGAAGGCGTTTATTCGCCCTTTTTTTGCTTGCTCCCGCGGAAACCGCAACGGTTTTTGACGGGTTCAAAGAGTTTTCTTTAAACCATTTTTCGGCATTGGAAACGTTTCCGTCCGGAATTTTTAAAATACCGGTATAATCCTGCCCAACATTTTTTAACCCTGCGTCCGACGCCAAAGTTTTATTGTTGAAAAGCGACGGAACGCCGGTTCTTTTTGATTTTTTCGTAAGCAGGAAATTAAGCGAGGAGGTCCCGAAACCCGCCCTTTCTTTTATACCTGAAAAATACGCCGACAAAACGGAACTCGGAGACTCGGAAAAAAGAACGGCTTTATCGAACTTTTTCGATTTCAGATCTTTTATGAGTTCAAAAAAAGGCAAATCTTTCGAAATTGTGCCGTTAACGATGCCCGATGACGTTAAAAGCGGGGCAAGCCCCGGCTTTACGACGGAATAAATTTCGGCGTTCAGTTCGTTTTCAGCGGCTTTTAACACGGGCAGAGAAAAAAGCAGGTCGCCGAGCTGGTTCATATGAAAAAAAACTATTTTATCCATTTTTCAACCTCGGCGAATACTTCTTCGGGAGTTATTTTATCCAGATCTTCGGGATTTTGTTTATTTGCCAGAAGAGAAAATCTGCCTATATACGGCGCAGTCTCATTGATATCGGAAGCTCCGAAAATAAAAACCGAAGGAGTCTGTAAAACGGACGACAAATGCATAGGTCCGGTATCGGCTCCTACGGCAGCTTTCGCGCCGGCCAAAACCTGCGCCAGCCGCTTTATATCCGTTTTACCGCATAAGTCTGTTACTTTTCCGGATTTGATTTTTCCGTAATCGGACTTAGAGCCCAAAACCGTTATTTTTAAATCCGGAAACTTCGCGCTTATCAAATTTATAAGACTGAGATAATTTTCTATGCTCCAGTCTTTGCCCCCGCCTCTGGCAAACGGAACCAGAGAAATATAGTTTCCGCCGGTTACGGCGGCTCCGCTTTCGACTTTTAAATTCGCTTTTGCGGGAAAATCGCGCTTCGTAAAATAACTTATCGTTTTAAGATTTCGCAGAGTTGCGTTTATTTTAGAGTTTTCCGGATAAGCTTCTTTTATTAAAATGCCGCTGAACTCTTTCATTCCCGAAACGCCGATCTTGTTTTTGCTTTCGGAAAATTTCGCAAGCAGGGCGCTTCTGAAAAGCCCCTGCAAATCGAAAACCGCGTCATATCCGGTTTGCCTGACGGTTTTTAAGGCTTCTAAGAAACCTTTTATCCCTTTTTTTCTGTCCCAGACTATTGTTTTATCTATGTCCGGACACAAAGAAATCAAATCCTGCCAGCCCTTAAAAACGACCCAGGTTATTTCGCAGCCCGGATATGCGAGTTTCAAGGCGTTTGCGCAAGGCAAAGCCTGAACTATATCGCCGAAAGAACTTGGTTTGATTATCAGGATTTTCATAGTGATAGAAACTTAAACGCGCAGCGGCAGCGGATTTTGTCTTTGCCGCGCGCCTATGCCTCCCCGCCTCTGCGCATCATCTTTTCCTTCACCGCGTTAAAAACTTCTTCAACGGTTATATCTCTCATGCATAAAGGATTTTTGCAGTTTCTGTTGCGGCACGGCTGGCAGCTTACCTGATGCTGAATAACTTTGGTATTGCCTTTATAAGGCCCTGTGCGTTTGGCGTTTGTGGGTCCCAAAATGGCAACCGCGGGAATACCCAAAGCCGTGGCTATATGCATAGGGCCGGCTTCGTTTCCTACAAAAACTTTGCAAATCTTAAAGAAAGCGCATAATTCTTTAAGAGTAAATTTTCCGGTCATATCGGTTATTTTTACTCCCGCATCCGCGGTTATTTCTTCATTCAGGCCTTTTTCGCTTGAACCGCCCTCTTTGCCGCCTACCAAAACTATTTCGGCTCCCAAGTCGTTTTTCAGCCTGTTTGCAAGCATTGCAAATTTATAAGGATCCCATCTTCTTGAAACCCAGCCGCCGCCCGGATGTATGCCGATAATTTTATCCAAACCGGCGTTTTCGCTTTTCAATTTTTCTTTTACGCTGTCGATATCTTTTTGAGAAATTGTAATCGGGTATTCCGTTTCACCGCCGCAGCCGATATATTGCGCCGCAGACATATGCCTCTCTACGCAATGGGCATCGGCATCCGGATTTTTTATTTCTTTTGAAAAAAGCCATGACATTTCCCTCATACCGTTTGTAGAGGACGACGCGATTTTGTATTTGGCTCCGGCAAGGCTCACAAGCATTGCGGACTTAAAAAGCCCGTGCAGATCTATGCTTAAATCGAAACGCTCTTTTCTCAGATGCCTTCTAAGATCTGAATAATAAGACAATGAGCGGCGCTTGCGGTTCCATATAAAAATTTTGTCCAGATAAGGATTGCCTTCAAGAAGTTCGGCGCAGCGCTCATCAACGATCCAGCTGATTTTGGCTTTTGGATATTTTCTTTTAACGGCAGCCAAAACCGGCAGCGAAAATACTATGTCGCCTATTCTGCTTGGCTGAACTATAAGTATTTTCGGAAACGGATGAAGCTCAAGGTATTTGGAAATATCTTTCCCCCAGTAAACGCTGTCCGTGAACTCAAAAAGCTTATTGAGTTCGGTTTCGACATGAAGTCTTTTCTCTTCTATATTGTCGCCTTCTTTAACGTAAACCGGATTTCCGCATATCTGAACGGCTTTTGTAAAAGGAACGGGAATAACCGTTTTATCCCAGTTTTTTAAAGTTATCCTGTTTTTTGGAGACACGCTTACGGGAATTACCGGCAGCCCGCTTTTCATAGCCGTATAAATCAAACCGGATTTGAGATTATGATACGGGCCTCTGGGGCCGTCGGAGGCAAAAGCAAGGCTGCGCCCTTCGCGCGCATGCCTTATAATCTCAATCAAAGCTCTTTCGGCTCTTCTGCTTGACGAACCCCTTACCGTGACATATCCGAATTTTTCAAGCAGGCGCGACATAAGTTCTCCGTCTTTTGAGACGCTTACCATAATTACTATTCCGCTGTTTTGATTGAAAACCATCATCGAAAACTCGCTGCCGTGCCAAAAAGCGTAAACGGCGGGCTCCGGGTAATAATGACTCTCGTTTAATATTTTTTTCCTCATGGAAAGAGATATCAAACGGGATAAAAACGATATGGTTTTTACAATAATTTTTTCTTTCAAGACTGCCTCTCGCGCTCTTGCATTGCAAGCCCCTCCCGCGCAACATATGAGAGATTTTTTCGGCTGACTCCGCTATTAGCTTATCGTATGTATTCTCTGATTTTTTGGGCGGTCAGGTTTACCGCGCCTCTTTGGGAATTTACGGCTTTAACGGCATTTTTGCCGGTTTCGGAAAGAAATTTTTTATTGGAAAGAAGTTTGATTGTTTTTTCCGCTATATCGTCCGCGTCGAAAACGTTTATCGCGCCGCCGAACTTTAAAAGAATTTCGGCTTCCGCCTTAAAATTTCCCATATACATGCCGAAAAGAACGGGTTTTCCGTAAGCCGCCGGCTCTATCGGGTTTTGACCGCCCTTATTTACTATCGAGCCGCCCGCGTAACAAATGTCGGAAACGGAATATATATCCTGAAGCCGGCCGAATACGTCCACCAGAATAAAGTTTTTATCGTACGTTTTTCGGGAAAACAAAGAAAATTCTATTTTGTTTGCCGACAATATTTTTTTTACCTTGTTAATGCGGGTAAGATGCCTCGGGGCAAGGAAAAATTTAATTTCCGGAAATTTTTCCCGTATTTTATTGTATGCCGCCGCGATTATTTCCTCTTCGCCTTCCCTCGTGCTTCCGGCGGTAAAAACCATATCGCCGTCTTTTAAACCGAAATCCGGCCGCGAAGCGTCCGCCATAAAGTCCCTGTCGTATTTTATGTTGCCGGTCACGTAAACTTCGGTATTTTTTCCGGACAGATATGAAAATCTGGCGGCATCGTCTTTGCTTCTTGCAAGAACCAAGTCGATATAACGGACGAAATGTTTCCAGAAAAACTTCATAAGTTTATAGACTTTAAAAGATTTTTCCGACATTCTGCCGTTAACCGTCATAACCTTGACTTTGGCCGCGTTTGCGGCATAAAGCATAGATGCCCATAATTCGGTTTCGACAAGGATCAAAATATCGGGCTTGATAATTTTAAAGGCTTTCCGCATTAAATAAATCAAATCTATCGGCAAAAGCGAAACAAAATCGGCTTTTTGTGTTTTTAAAGCGTAATCCCTGCCGGTTTTGGTCACGGTAGTCAAAACAATAAAAAATTCGCGGTTTAAAGCGTCAAGTACCGGCTCAACCGCTCTCACTTCGCCCAAAGACGAACAATGCACCCATATTACTTTTTTTGACTGTTTCGGAAAATTCTTCAAACAGGCAAAACGCTCGTCAAGCCCGTAAAAAAGTTCTTTTCTGTATTTGCCGCTGAAAATTAAAAAGAGAAGAGACGCGGGAATGATAAACAAAATTATGAGAAAATTATATATGAAAAGTAAAATTGAAGTCATTTTTTAACCGTTAATCAAATTTACAAATAACAATTTCGAAACGGCCGTGCCGAAAACATTGAGAGCTTAAAAACGCGCTTTGGCAATTGTTATTTATTTTTTCCTGCTTTTGTTCGGGATCCAGTAAAAGAGGCCGCATACGGAATACTGCGGCGAAAGTTTTCCTTCGTTTAACACAATGTCTATTTTGTCCGCAGGGACTATTTTTACCGCTTCTTCGTACAGCTCGGGAGGAATCTCAACGCTTCTTGAAACTTCACAGTTTTCGCCGTCCGCTTCGCCGGCTATAAGCCTTTGTATAAAATTTTTGCCCTGTTCCAGCGCATCAACCGCTACGGCGGAAACTATTTTACCCGTATGTTCGCCGAAAGCAGCTTCGTTATTTTTAAACTCTTGAGAAAGTTTCGGACCGATAGTCAAAAAATAAACGCTTCTGGCCACCCATTTGGAAGGAATGTCTTTATCGTAAATAAAATCCAAAGAGTCTTTTGCAAAAGTGCCGTACACTACAGACAAAGAAAGAAATTTCGAGTAAAAATGACAGCCCCTCTGCACCGCTTCTTCAAGTTCCGAAGGCATTTCGGAAGCATTGACAAGTTTTTTTATAACGCGGGATATTTCCCGCACACGCAAATTTACCTTAAAATTTTTAATCTTTCTCATTGAACTTTATTCTTTCGTATCCGCGGAATGCCGCCGCTGCCGTTCTATGCGGCTCCGGCGCCGCAGAATCTGTCGATTTATGCTGTTTCCAACGTATCAGGCGCCTGTGGTGTGTCATTTATTTGGCGCGGGAAAAACCCTGCTGTTTTGCGGCTTTCATGCGTTCGCGCCTTCTTATTTCCCATTCATAGACAAGCGGAGCGCAAAGGAAAATTGTGGAAAACGCGCCTACGGCCGTCCCTATAACCATGATATAAGCAAAAGTATGTATAACGTCCCCGCCCAAGAAGAATAAAGCGCAGGCTACTATAAAAACCGTAACGCTTGTGACAACCGTCCTTAAAAGAACGGCATTTATGCTTTTATTTATGATGCTTGCAAAATCTTCTTTAATGGAAAGCCTCATATTTTCTCTCATCCTGTCGAACAAAACTATAGTGTCGTTGATGGAATAGCCCGCTATGGTAAGGAGCGCGGCGACAACGGTAATATCCACTTCTTTGTTTACAAGGATAACCATGCCTAAACATACGATAACGTCATGTATGATACCTATAACGCCTGAAATTCCCCAAAGAGCGGAATTGAATCTGAAAGCCACATAAATGATAATGCCTATAAACGCAAACAAAAACGCGTACAAGGCCTGTTTTGAAAGATACTCGCCTACGGAAGGCCCCACGTATTCGACCCTGTCAACCGTAATTTTATTGTCGGCAAATTTTGCCGCAAAAGCGTTTGTCACTTTTTCTTCAAACTCCTGCTGCGACCCTACGTCTCTTTTAGCCCTTATCATGACTATTCTATCCGAAGTCTGAAGTTCGAAAGATTCAAGCCCGCTTTCGTCCAAAGCGCCGCGCACCGTCTGCAAATCCACATTTTGATCGAAAGAAATCTGCATAAGCATACCGCCGGTAAAGTCTATGCCGTAATTCGGTCCGCCGCGGTAAATGAAAGCGCCGACGCTGACCAAAATCAACAACGCCGACACCATAAAAAACGTATACCTTCTGCTTATAAAGTCTATGTTAAGCTTGTTAAAAAATTGCACGTTATTCCTCCGGTTATATTTTAAATTTCAACAAAAGATTTTCTTTAAAAAGGAAATCGTATATAAGCTTGGTTATCACTATTGCCGTAAACATGCTGATCACCAAACCTATGGAAAGAGTTACCGCAAAACCTTTTATAGGCCCGGTGCCGAACTGAAACAGAAAAACCGCGGCTATCAAAGTCGTAATGTTGGCGTCAAAAATCGTCCAAAAAACTTTCTGATAACCCGCGTCAACCGAAACTCTGGCGGTTTTTCCGGCCGCGAGCTCTTCCCTGATTCTTTCAAGAATCAAAACGTTTGCGTCAACAGCCATCGCCAGCGTCAAAGCCATGCCCGCAACGCCCGGCAAAGTGAGCGTGAACTGAAAATGCGCCATAACGGCAGTAAGGATTATAAGGTTTATTACAAGCGCGAAATCCGCTATTAATCCCGAGAAGCGGTAATACACTATCATAAATAAAAGAACGACTATAAGCCCTATTAAGGCGGAACCGAAACCTTTTCTTATCGAATCGTCTCCGAGCGACGGCCCGACGGTTCTTTCTTCTATAACGTTAACGGGAGCGGGAAGCGCGCCCGCTCTAAGCACCGTAGCCAAAAGCCTCGCGTCTTCCGCGTTAAAATTGCCTTCGATAATCGCTTTCCCGTCGGGAATTCTGGCACGTATGACGGGAGCAGACTGCACTATCGAGTCAAGAACTATGGCAAGATTTCTTTCCCTGTTTCTGTCCGTAATATCCGAAAATATTCTTCCGCCTTCTTTGTTGAATTCTATCGAAACTATAGGCTGGCCGAACTGGCCGCCGAATTCCACTTTGGCGTTGGTAAGCGAAGCGCCGGTCAAAGCGGCTTTATCCAAAACATAATAACTGCCGCCCTCTTTGCTTTCAAAAACTCCAGCGCCTTCGGGCATAATTTTTTCTATTTCCGGGTAAGCCGAAGGATTTTCGGTGTATTCTCTCGGCGAAATCTCTTTATCCCTAAGCAAGTCTAAAACGTCGTTGGCTTCTTTGCTGTTATTTACTATCCTGAACTCGAGCAATGCCGTTTTGCCTATCAAATCTTTTGCCGCTTTCGGATCTTTAATGCCGGGAAGCTGAATGACTATCCATTTCTCTCCCTGCTTCGCGATCATGGGCTCGGCGACGCCGAACTGGTCGATTCTGTTTCTTATGATTTCCGTGGCTCTGTCGACAGCGTCTTTGATTTTCACGTTTTCGTCAAGTTTCGAAGAATCGACTTCAAGCAGAAGATGAGTTCCG
>JAISVT010000024.1 GCA_031271405.1 Candidatus Endomicrobium macrotermitis
TCTGTTCTCTATATCTTTTTAAAAGGTCATTAAGTTCTTCAATTTGGTTTTCCCTATTTTTTATCTTGCCTTTCAAAGAAAAAGCTGCATCGCTTTCCTGTGTGTTTTTCAGCTGTTCGTTAAGGTCTTTAATTTCATTTCTATAGTCTTTTATCTTTTGTTCGGCTTCCGGCTCCGTTTCCGCTCTGTCGCTCCAAGGTTGCGATTTTTTAAGTTTATCAAGTTGCAATGCCGTTAAAGGCGTATCGTCAATATTAACTATATACCGCCTCATATAAGCGTCATCTTTCCAAACGTTCTCAAGCAGACCGCGGCGTACCTGCTCGTTTGTCATCATTTTTTTAAAATTAAGGATTTCATTAAGCAAATCCTGCCCTATTTTATTTTTAAGGTCGGCGGGCAACGGGTATTCTTTAGGATTATCATAATAATTAAACAAATCTACGTTATCCTGATAGCTTGTTATACCCTGTTTTTGCATTCCTCTGACAATATTATCCCACCGTTGCTTTATTTTAAACGTCTGCGCCTGTTTACTGCCGATAGCGCGCTGCACGGCGTTTACTATCTTTGAATCCTTAAATTTATCAGGATCGGGCAAAGCTCTAAATTTGACATCATTTTCTTTTTCAGTTATACTTTTGTTGCCCCCGTTAGGCGTCGGTTCCGCGGCAACGCGGAAGCCGTTTGAGGATGGAGCGGACTTTATGTTCGTGTCAGTTCCTCGCTCCGAAGGGGGTTCCTTTTTGTACATAGTTTTTGAAGCCAATTCTTTCTTGCTCTCGCCTAAAATCTGCTCTACATAAAAATAACTCCCGTCATTGTATTTCTTTTCATATCTTAACCGCGGCGGCGTTTTGTTTTTGTCAACCGACACAGCATCGTAATTCTTTATTATTTGCGGTATAAGTTTTAAATCGTTATAAGTCAAATCATTTTGTCGCCCGCCTATATGTCTGTTTTTTATATGTATTAAATCATTCTTGTAGATTTTATGAACGTACTCGCTTATATCTTTGCCGAGTTCCTTCTTAACAAGATTCCTTATTTTTATGTCAACTTTTCCGGCTTTTACGCTAAAATTAATATCGGTTTTTTTATTTTTTATATCGTCAATTACATAATTGAGCTTCTTTTCTACGGTATTGTATTCTTTATCCCTAAAAGCAGATTCCGTCTCGGCTTTTAAATTACGTGCTCTACCTGCTTGCATTTTAGCCGCTTTACCGCTCAAAATATCGTTGTACATTTTCCGTACTTTATTTTCTTTACCGAAAAATGCTTTTATCCTATCTAATAACTTTTCAAAAAGCATTTTTATTCTTCCTGTAAATCCCTGTCGGTCGTTAGCGTATTCAATAAAATCTTCGGCAACACGCTCTTCAAGTTTTTCTTGATTTCTTATACCCGTTTTACGTAATGTTTCGGCAAAAATCGCTTTTCTTTCGTCTTCGGTCAAAAACATATCGGCATATTTATGCACCGCTTCATGATATAAAGTCTCTTTAGGATTCGCCTGCCCTTCAACAATATCAATCATTCCGTCTCTGTACCGCCCCAATGCTTCCTGACTGTCTTCGGCAAATATTTTCCTTACTATACGCAAATTATCGTCGCCAAAAAGTTCTTTATTAAGTTGCCTGATTCCTTCAATATTGGCTTTTATACCTTCAGTAAGCTGCTTTTTATCAGATTTGCGGTAGTATATATTTGCATTTTCAGGGTCAAAAGTTCCCTGGTTGTTTGTTGATTTTATCTGTGAAGGATCAAAAACAATAAAGTGGTTACTTGTTTTTACTCCTGCGGCTTTAGCATCTCTAACAGTATCATGTAAAATTATTCCATCAAAGCCTTCTGCTATAAGGCGTTCCCTAAAATCATTTGTGGCTTTCGTTATAGTTTGCCCGGACTTTACATCTCCTAAAATATCTGCTCTCATAGCCGTTGCTGCATCTATGCTATCCGACCTTTCGTAAACTTTAGGATTCTTAATATCTAAATAAACTGCGAGTGTATTAGTGGGTATGTCTGAAAATGTATCGGCAATTGCCTTGCTGTCAGTAAAGTTAAAACCTGTATTTCCAAACAAATCTAAAATATCCCTATTTATAAATTCATTAAATACTTCATCTGTTCCATGATACACAACAAGTGGCTTACCGCTATTGTCAACAACTTTACTATCCCCAAACCACTTTTTAAAATATGGGCTGTCGGTACCTTTTTTTTCCCACTGTGTCGCCGCATCTTTATATTGCCCGGATTCAGCACCTGCAAATTCAGCATCTTCTTTTGCGGATATATTAACTTTGGCACGGCGGTACTTAGTCGTATTTCTTTCAATATTTTGCAAATAGTCCCAAATTTTTATATCTCGGCCGGATTCCTGCAAAAGCTGTTCTGCTTCGTCAAAAGTGATTGCATTTTGATTTGTAGTAAAAAATCTGCGTTTAATCCGCGGACTTAATGAATCATATTCTCCTCGGTTTACGCTTCCCTTTTCAGGTATTCTTATTTTACCGCCTATAGTATTTTCAAAGTTTTCAGAATAAATCCTGAAATTATTTCTGCCGGAAGAATTATCGGTAGGGATATTTACTACTTCTTCCTGCGCCGCAACTTCGACGCCTTCAGGATTATTAAGCTGTTCGTATTCCGTTACGACATTGTTTAAGTTTATTTGCAGTTTGTCATAAGCCGCTTGCTGGATTCTGTCTTCCGTATTCATAAGTTCGGTCAAATAATCTATTTCCTGCCGCAGATGCTCTTTTCTTTCTTCTCTTTGTATTATTTCCCTGGCAGATTGGATAGGCTGATTCTGACTGCGCACCGGGCTTACGGGTTGTTGTATGGTATTATCCGGCGATACGGTACTTTGCGGCTGCGGACGGGAAGTAATATCGCTTCCAGCAGGACGTATAGGCTCTGATATTGAAGCAGGCTTTGGCGCGGTTCCCGGGGCTTCTTTATTTACTTTTGGTATTTCCGCGGTTCTCGTACGTATATTTATTTCTAAAGCCTCTTCAGGAGTTATTTTTTTATAGTTGCTTTTTATAAATTGTTTTCCCCTTACGCTATTGCGGGCTATATCGTCAATCTCATATCCTGCACTTAACAGTTTGTTTTCAGCAACGCGCAAAGCATCGTCAAGCAAAACCTTTTTGCTTAAACTTGCGCCTTTCCCTACAAGCGCCATGTCGCCAAGCATTTCAAGCATGGTAGTTCCTATGCGGGCCGCTTCCGGAGTTCCTTCAGGCAAAATTTCGGCAAATGTACGGCTGTCTATCGGATTATATTTTTCGCCTTTTGCTTTTTGCACGGCAAAGTTTCGGCCCTGTTGTAAAGCTTCATATGCCGCTGCAATACTTAAAGGCATAGCGCCTACTCCGACTGTTGCAATAGCCGGAGCCGTACGCATTAAAAAATTTTGTTTTTTCTGTTGTTTTTGTAATTCTTCTATGGATGAAGTGCGTTCTATTGCCGGTGCAATATTTTCGGCAATCCTATTTATCTGATAATCGAAGACGGAAGGTTCCTGCGCCGCGGCAAGGCGTTCGGTATCAGCTTTGACAGGCGCGCGTAATGATAATTCAAGCGGTTGCCGGGGTTTAGGTTGCTTTATGGCAGCTGCGTCAGAGGCAACGGAAAAAGGCTTTAAAACCGCATCTACGGCAGTAGAAAAGGCAGTTTTATTGTTATTACCTGCATCATAATCGGCAATCCATTTTTCAGGGTCAAATTGATTTTCAACCTTCGTTTTTCCGGCTGCCGGTTTTGAATCGTATTCTTTTATCCAGGCTTCCGGGTCAAAGCCTGCGCTTTTATTGGTTGCAGTGTCATGTTCTGCTATCCATTTTGTAGGGTCAAATGCCATTCAAAACCCCAATCTTCTCAATATTCCGGCTGATAAAGGATGTTGCGGGTTCGATACTGCAAAATTGTAAGCTTCCTTATCTTTTGCTGAAAATCCAGACGGACTTTGCACCGCCGGGGTTCTCTTCTGTACAAACTGCACTTCGGTTCTCGGTTTACCAACCAAGTTACGGCCTGTTTCAACTGTTTCTATTCCGTAAGGAGTAATATCAAAAGTTTCTATGTTTCCTGCAAGATATTCCGACATTTGAGTATTTATATCTTCCGCAAGAGTCAAAGCCTGTTGCCGTAAATTATCGTTATATTTGTCGCTGCCGGCAATTTTTTGGTAATAGTCTCGCAGCTTTACGGCATTTTGATAACTTTTATCCGCAGACGTCGCGTTTTTATTTGCCTGCGTACCGCGCAATCTGGTACCTGCTTTATAATAATCAATCTGCGACTGAATTAAATCTCTTTTAAGATCGTTATTGTCCGCTCCGTCAAAAGAGTATGTTGCTCCGCCTTTACCCAAACTTACTTTAGCCGCAGGTCTTTTTGCAGTACCGTCAATAATTTGAGACACTTTACTTTGCGGCGAATATAGATTTTTATATATATTTTCAGCAACAGAAGTTAAACCGGAAAGCGACTTGGCTCCGGAGTCAAAATTTAATGCGTCAGCCGCAGGAAAATCAGTATATCCGGGCATATATCCTTCATCTGCCGCTTGCTGATTTAAAGCATTTTGAAAATTTATATCCTGTACTTTATCTTGCAATCCGGCGAGCTTAACAATATTATCTATATATGCATTATCCTGCTTAAACTGATTTTGTTCAGATGAAACAGCATTTCCCGCCCAAGCATTAGCTACCATAGAAACAGCTTCGGCGAGTTTTGTAAACGGGCTGTTTCGCCGTTTATCTTCGCCCATCATTTGCGCTACTCTGTACATATCCCCAATGCTGTTTGCCATTTATATCACCTCATACACATTAAAATTTTAAGTCTTTAAGATTGGTTAATCCGCCCGTTATTAATTTGTTCCAGGTGCTGTTATCTTCACCTGACGTTACTTCAGGCGTATAATAATCAACGTTCTTGTTTAAAACCGTTGAATACGCTCCTAGCCTGTCTAAAAAACTCTGCCGGTTTAAATTGCGACTTAATCCACCGTATGTGTTTGCAGCCGTTATTTTATTCAAATCATATCCCTGCTTCTGTCCCTGCAAATTTGCAAGAGCTCCTGCGGCGCTATATTTCCTGTCAGCATTTTTATCGTACAATCCTGCCATTGTAGTACCCAAATTTCTTTGCATGTCTGCGTAAAGGTCGCTTAAAGCGCTGTTTCTGCTCGTACTGAAAAATCTTCCGCTTGCGCCCATATTGCGGTTTAAAGCATCTTGTGAATCTGATAATTCTTTCATTATGTTTGCTTTGTAAGCCGCATATTCGCCCTGCGGATTATACGGATCATACTTATTACCCAATATCCCCATGTATTCGTTCTGCGCGGCATCATATAACTCCGGGTTTTGGCTTATAAGGCTTAATAAAGAGTTTTGCCCTTGCTGTTCCGCGGCAGACATATCATACATCCCTGCTGTATCAATTCCGGGAAGTTGTCCTGTTTTTGCATAATTTGAAAGTATCTTCATTATTTCTTGTTGTTCGGGAGATAATGCGGATTCCTGACTTACAGTCTGCGGGCCGGTATCAGACATAGCATTCCCTGCAACGCTTGCCGCGGCGGAAATTATCGCCGCCAAAACAACAGGGGCTATTCCGTGGTTATTACTTAAAATCTCAACTGAAATACATTTAAGTTCTTTTACAATATCTTTAGCTTTTCGCCAAAACTTTAAAATCATTTTGATACCTCTCTAAAAAATTAATAGTTTATATGTTCCAGGCTGCGTGGCCGTAAAAAATAAAGTAGTTTCAGTCCACGTATTAGAAGCATACAAAGTACCGCCGCTATTTTGTTTTATTACGATATATCCTTCCGGTATTTTAGATTTATATATATTATCAATGCTCACTTCTGCTCCCGCCGCAGCTATAATTATTTCCACTATAGAACCATCAAAATTATCCTTAAAATTCAGTCCGCCGTTAAGGATTTTAAGCAGATTTTTCACAAAAGCCATAAGTTGCAGACAAAGTTCTTTTTGCCAAGTATTTACCGGAGTAGGAAACAAAACATCTATTAACCTCATGCTATTTTTTCCCTTGGTGCATATTCGATTTGGTATTGCTTCATTTCCCAAGTTTCGCCCGGTTTATTATTCATAAATCTGAATCTTACTCTGTCGGAAACTCCGTCAAAATAATATATTTTCGGAGCCATAAAACTCGGGTATTCGCTGCCGAGTATTAATTCTTTTCCGCCTTTCCATGTAATACCGCCGTCAAAACTGTGTTCTATATTTAGAGAGTTTCCTTTTGCCCAAACTTTTATTCCTTTCCAGCGCGCCGTACGCCCCTGTTCGATACAATAATCTTTGGTTTCATATATGCTTTCTATGGCGGTTCCGCTATCGCTGCTTATCTTTGCGTCATAAATTGTAGTATTCCCATCCGCGTCTCCGAATACAACGACTTTAGACTGCGATTTAAGCGTATTATCGTCAAACCGTCCTAATACTTCTTCAATTGGAATCCTGACGCTGTCTATAATTACATTTTCTGCTTGAAATGTACTTCCTGCCGCAGTTATCTTCAACCTATCATCTTTGTAAACAACTCTTGTCAAATAATTAAACTTATATACTGTCTCTGGAAGCATCTGGTTTCCAATAGGCACGCCGACCCAATATTCATCCCTTTCTGAAACTAGCTGACTCCAACACCTGTGAACATATTCCGGGTTTAATCCTTGTCTTATTTCGTCTTGCATAGGCGCTTCTATAAGGGAAGAGGAAATCCCGTTAAAAACCATAATTCCATCTTTTGAAAGATATATCTGTTCGCCGGTCGGCAGGTTTTGTATGGTATTATTACACACGGTACCTACAACATTCGGCTTACGCTCAAAATCTATAACAGCTTCATTTGCAATCAAAGTGCCTAAATAGATACTACGCGCCTTATGTACGCACAAATAATTCCCGAACAAATTTAATCCTGTTATTCCTTCGTCGTTCTGTTCGTCGGTAAGCACTATACCGCCGGCATTGCCGCCGTCCCATTTTTCTATATTGCCTGTATCGCACCAATCAACCCTGTTTTGTAAAACTTTCGTACCGTCGTTTATATAGGCTGTTACCAAATACGGGCCGAAAGCCTGCACGTATTTTGCCCGCGGCGGTTCGCCGCCCAATTCTTCAACATAAACGCCGGAATATTTTTTTATAGGATCTAAAAAATTTGTAAATATTAAAATGGGAAGTCCGTCATTATCAAAAGCTATAGTGGCGGCAATCGGTTCTTTTGTAGTTCCTGTAAAATCTGCGGATCCTGTAACGTCTGACCACTCTAAAACCCCACTTCTATACGCTTCCGCCTTTTGGCACCCTATCCGCAACGTATTTTGCGCGCTGTCGCGCATAAACGAAACTATCGCCATAATGTCTTTAGGTTCCCCTGCAATAGCTGTAGTTTGAAATATAGAAGTTCCGGCGCGTTTACCTATACACAGTTGCCTTATGTCAATATTCTTAACCTGCGGCGTCATACCTTCTAAAATATATTCGGCGGGCGCATTCGCGTTAAGTCCTTTAGACGGTAAAATTTCTGTTATAAAAGGCATTTTTTCCTCTTAATACACCGCTACTAAATTTACGGATTGGGAAGCAGAACTGCTTCCGATCCCTGTAAATTTCAACTGTCTGTTGTTTGTTCTAACTATAGAAGTACGTCCATTATTTCCGGCTCCCGCGCCTATAAATATACTGTCTTGAATATCAGACGATACATATACAGAATTACCGGAAGTTCCTGAAGCTGCAAATTCTATAAGGCAAATATAAGGCCTTCCGTTATCAGGGATTTCATTTATAGTAACCACTTGCGGTGTAGCACCGAAAACTCCGCTTGCTATAAGTTTTTTAGCCGGAATAACGATTAACGGATGATATTCGTCCACTAAATTAGTTAAAGTTCCGCCTACAAGCTGCCACGGGTACCAAGTATATGCTCCAGAGACGATAGCATCAGTTTTTCTGCGCCAAGTCTTTGTATGTCCGTAATTTTGGCATCTGGCAGTCTGAATACACACGTCTTTTGAATCTTTTGCATTATCAACTTCTATAGTCCAATTATCCCCGCCCAGAACAGGCTGATTAGCGTTATATTCTGCCGCAACAAAAACCCTGAATTTCCCAGCAGAAGTAAGCGTATTAAAATCCGTATTATTCGGTTTACTTATCCAATCAAGCTTGTTTTCTTGCAAGTCTTCTATATTTTCTTCCGCAGTATCCATATCCGACTGCCAAGCAAAAGCGTCTTCTGAATTATCGGGGAACAGGACAGAAAATATTTTAGTTTTAACATCGTCGTTTTTCTGTTTTGCGTAAACTATAATACTTCCGTCATCCGCAACAGGCATAACGTCTCCAGGATTGGTAGGAGTATCATCGCCCTCTACAAACATTCTCATGGTAAGTTTTCTATGCTTCCCAAAATGGTCGTAAGGAGCTTTATCGTTAAATATATGGTCAACTCCGACAATCTGCCTCACAGAAACCTTAAATTCGCGGATCCAATCGTCAACCGTACTCATTAAGTCGGAGCCGCGCGGTCTCGTTTCATCCCAACCAAAAAGTAATCCTAATATGCTCATTTTTTCCCCTTTTAAAAATTAATAGGTCTTACAAAACGCACGGCGTCCGTACTTTTTAAATCGTCTGCAATAGCAGCGGAAAGCGACTGCTCATACTTTATAGCGTAAATCTGCCCCTTATCCGCTTCGTCAACGCCGTAAGAAAGTTCGCTTAATGCGCCGTCTATAATCGTCAAATAATATTTACTTAACGGCACGTTTTGCGTTGTTTTGTCAACTATAACCGGACTTTTTGTATAAGACAACTTATATCTATAATCTTTATCCGGTCTAGGCCCTACCTGAACATAACCTCCGAAGATGCAGTAATGTTGCGGCATGCTAGGCTGTACGTCCAAATTTTCTATATTTGGGTATAAGAAATCAAAATTATCTTTAGTTACTTTGCATAGCGGAAAATACTGATTTATCCCGTTAAGCAAAATAACGTCTCCCACGGGCTGTACAAAATCGTCAGAAAGCTTAAATTTAAAGTTTCCGGGCATAATAGATAGTTCTCTCTGCGTATTCTCAATTTCGGAAAATCTGTGTGCAAGAACCATTTTGGCAATAGTATCATTTATAGCGTCATAAGTTTCTTGCTCCTTGTCATCGCGCTTAAATTTTGAATTTATTTTTCTGTAAAGTTCCGCTCCGGTCATTTAAACCTTCCTCAATTTCCGATTTCGTCCTCTGAAACTAAATATTTTTTGCCATTCCAAACAATACTATAATCTTCATACTCGTATTTAAAATATACTATTTCGCCAGTTGTTGGATTAGAACCCGTTATTGTATTGTACGCTACAAAGTTTCCGCTTACAAAGGCCGGCATATTGCCGCCCATTAAAGAATTTCCCGTAAGCATCCGCGCCGATAAAGATATATTTCCTATTGTCAGATTATCTATGTCTATATATAACATCATACAGGAATTATTTGACGTACCGAATGCGCAAAGATATACGTTCCCGCCGCGGTTATCGTCTTTAATAACATTGATATTTTGCATAGTTATATCAGTCAATCCTGTTAAATCTTCTAATATTAACTTGGAAACGATATTATTGGCTACAGAATATACGCTTATAGGCGTTTCGTCTTTGGGACTTCCAAGGCGCCAAGTATTTAATGTGAATAAATAATTATCTGCGCTTATCATTGATTGAATAATACCTGCAACAACTTCTTCATATACAACTTCACCGGAATTAGGATTAATAAAAGATAAATAATTCGTATCTGTCGGATTTACAGAACTGCACACAGCTATCAATCCGTTTATAAATTCTATTGACTTTATATAGTTTCTTCCGATGTTTATATTTGTTTTTACTATATTTGCTGGGTCGCTGTAGTCGTATATTGAAATTAATCCGTCGTACAAATTAATTTTGTATGCTGCAAACTTTGTATCGGATATAATTATAGGCGCCGACATAACTGCGGAAGTCAGATCAGTATATAGTATCTTTGAATCCGATATAATGTTTAGAGCAGCGTCAAAATCGGTTCTTGAAAAATTATTTGCGAGGCAAGTAATTACATAAGGATTTCCGTCCGAAGACAATCCTTCTTTTGCATCTAAAGATAAATACGTATTACTTCCGCCTTTATAGGATTGTCCGATATTGATATTTTTAGTAGATTTAGTAGTTTCTGTTATTCCGCCGTTTACATTCGGCAAATACTGTGATAATCTAATATATGAATTGGACCCGGATGCGCCGGAATAAGCATAAAACACCTTACTTCTATCTTTCTTGAAATAAAAATGTATAGAAACATTATTTCCGCCGCCATAAACTGCTGAAGTATTCCTTACAAGGCAGTATCCGGATTTAATATCAGTTGCCGCTCCGCCGCCACCGGATCCGTCTGTTTCTTTCAGAAATCCTTTTTTTACAAATCC
Organism: Candidatus Endomicrobium macrotermitis; assembly: GCA_031271405.1. Taxonomy (GTDB): domain Bacteria; phylum Elusimicrobiota; class Endomicrobiia; order Endomicrobiales; family Endomicrobiaceae; genus Endomicrobium; species Endomicrobium macrotermitis. The sequence continues at coordinate 10,530 of JAISVT010000024.1, forward strand.
CTTTTTCATCATTTCCCGCCCTATGACAATCTTATTTTTATGTTGCCCTGCTCTTCGCCTGAATATACTGCTTTAATAGTCCAATTACCGGCCGCAAGCGCATAAGCGCCGTTTTTGGTTATTACGAAATCGTTAGCGTCATCTTTCGGCATAGGAATATAGTTTTCGCTGTCGTTAGACATAAGTATTGCTATATTATCGCCTTCCGGCAAATTTTTTACGGTTAAACATCTTGTTTCGCTGTTTCCAATTTGCGAATTATCGCATGAAATACTTTTTTTATCTACGGCCCCGTTAAAATTTAATTCTGTTGCCATTTTTATTACCTCTCGTTTAAAATCTAAATATTCCTTCGACTGGCTGGCTTGCGGCAGGTTTTACGTTTCTAAACGCCGAAAGAGGCCGGATAATAGCCTTTTTATAAAATCCTTCAAATTCTGCAATCAAAATTGTCTGTCCGGATACTTCTATAACTATTGCAACGTGGTTTATTTCCCCGTTTTTCTGTTTAAATACAATGTCGCCTACTTCGGCGGATTTATCTTCTATTTTGTTTCTGCTTGACCATTCGTATTGATACTTCGCCCCATCAGGAACTTTAATTCTTGCCGCCTGATAAAATAAGTATTCGATAAACTCACTGCAATCAAAAGCGGTTCGTGTCGCCAAAATCTTTTCCGGCGGAGTATTAAGTTTAACTTCCGCGCCGTAAACATACGGCAGTTCAGCTTCGGCAAAAGCTCTCGCAATGCTTGTTATTTTTTGCTTTTGCTCATTCAACAATTTCAACATTTTTCCTCTTTTAAGCGGGCGGGTATTATTTACCCGCCGCGCATTTTTTACCAAACTTCCACGTAAATTTTATAAATTTACCTTCAACATATTCTTTACTTATCGGCATATAAAGCCGATTAGTAAAACTTACTTCCGGCATATAAGGACTTTGCCGGATTTTCATCATAGTTAATCCGGCTCTTCCGGCTTTAAGCCCGAATCGTACTCCCCCGGCAATCCTTTAATTTCCAGCGCATTTTTAATAATCTCTTGCAGCCGGTTAATTTCTTTATTGTCGGGCGGCCTACTATACTCTATTTCAAACTGATTTTTAGCCGCTCTCATTGCGGCGTCAATTACGGATAGAGTATCGTTGCTTGTATCGTCAGCAATAAGTTTATCTATAACGCCCGTAACGGTTACAATAACAGGCGTATATTTATCAAGATATTTTTGCCCTGTTTCCATTTTAAAAACGGAAACAACAAAAAATATCGCAATAACAATTATTGCTACGATAATTTCAACTATCGTCCTTTTTGTATCTTTGATACCAGACATAACTCTCACCCCCTTTTTTTATAAATCTTTCAAAGTTATTTGAAAATCGCTATTCCGGCACCTACTCCGGCAACAATTGATCCGAAAATTACCGAAAAAAACTTAAGAACAAAGTGGTCATACGCTTTTTTTATAGGTGCAACTTCATTTTCAACCTGCTGAACTCTCGCTACAACTCCCGGCTGCCCGTTTCCGTAAAGCGTTTTATCGTGCCTCGCCGCCAAAGATTTCAACTCCTTCATATCGCCCGATAAATCTTTTAACTCGTCGTAAATCATATTCAGATCAACTGATTTTTTTTCGCTCATTTTTTTATCCCGTTAAAAAGTTCAAATTCTGCGCCGCCTGCTCATAACAAACGGCGCATAAACAGTCTCTGATTCTATGCCTTCGGCGCGTTGACAGCAGTATCAAGCACAATAACGCCGAAATCTACTCCGTCAAAATGCGTCTTTGCTATACCGCCCAAAAGACCAGTGGCTACGCCTTGTTTGTTTCCGTAGTCAAAGCCTTTTTCTTCCCAACCCTCTGAATTTTTGCACTGCGCAAACGCCGCAGCTTGTCTGCCGCAGAATATTGCTCTTGCGATAGGCGTTGCTGCCTGGGATTGTTCATCTGCAATATCTTCAAAGTTTTTGTTTGCCAGGTCAGCAGGGTTCAGATACGGTACAAATGGATGGCTTTTCACTATAACGCCGTCATAGTGAAAAGTGTCCCCGCCGGCAAAAATAGGATTATTTTTACCTCTGTCAGCCGCATACTTAAACCCGTCAAGTATTATCGCGTTAGTTTTGAGTTCCGCAAACTGATACGGATGCACAAGCAACACGTAATACTTTCCGCCTTCCACTTCCAATGGCAATATCTTCGGTTCTGCAAGCTCTGCCATGGACTTAAGCACGTTTATCATACCAGGAGTTATTACGTCCGCCGCTGTTATAGAAGCCAATGCGCCTTCAACAGAGTTCAAATACCTTTTTCCCTTACCGGCAAGAATATCCGAAGTCGGTACAGGATTAGGAGTATTACTCCATTTTGCGCTTGCACTGTACGCCTTTCCGTTAACGTTCTTTAAAGTCAAATTCTGAACGCCGCCAAGTTTCAGGAATATTTGCCTTGTAATGGCAATATCCTGCATCCAGCCAGACAAACTCGATTTAAACTGCTTTCTCAAGTTGACAGCGGCTTTCTGGTCGGCAAGTTTACCTTTAGAACGTACAGCATTTCTCTTGAGGTCAACAAGGACGTCAAAATACGACGTTTTAATGTCTTCTTCGTTTTCTTCCAACATATAATCGCCTTCTACGCCTTCGCCTTCAAGATTATAGACAAGCCCGAATCTTACTTTTTCGCCCTGCTCTTTCTTTAAATCGGACTTAAGTTCAACGATATTGTTGGTTCCTTCACCCATCAAACCGGCTTTTGCAAACCAATTTCCTTCCAACGCTTCAAAAAACAGGTCTGTTGACCATACTGTTTTGTTCAGCTGTGTTATTACTTGTGTGTCTGCCATTATATTGTTCCTCTCTTTATGTTTTATCCGCCGTTACGCAATCTTTCTTTAACGTCTTCCGGCAAGGCTCCCCATTCTTTTGGTGTCATTTTACGCACGTCTTCCGGCGTAATTTCGTGATAAGGTATAAACCTTCTGCCGCTTCCGGGCAAACTTCCCGGACTTTTTTGCTTTCCGGCATTTGCAATCGCTTTTTCAACTTTTTCAGCACCTATTTTACCCTGCGCGCTGTTTGCAGGACTTTCAGCTCCCGGCTGATCTATCAATAAACCTATTTCGTAAGCTATATCTGAAGCGGTTTCCCCAAACTGATTAATACCGCCTCTTACCGTAGCTTCAGAAAAATCTTTTACAAGTTTCTTTGCTTTAAGTATTTTTACAGGATCGCTCGAAAACATAGATTGCAACGCTGTTTCGCCATCAATCCTTATCCGCGCGTCTTGATTAAATATTTTGCTTACCGACTGTATAATAGGCGCCGCGAAGGCGAGTTTTTCGTCAAAATCTTTATATTTAAACTTTGCTTCGTCTTCCTGCTTTAATAACGCCTGTCTTATTTCAATTTCTCTTCTTTGCTGTATCAAAAGTTGCTGCTGCTCTTCGGTTAATTCAGGTTTTTCGCTTTTATTCTTTGCCTCGGAAAGAAGTTTTTCAATTCTTGCTTTAGCTTCCGCTCCGGTAAGCAAATCGTCATCAGAAATATCTTCCAAATACGATTTTTCAGCCGACTGCTCTTTAGGTTTTACAGGTTCCTGACTTTTATAAGACTTCAACTGCGCTTCCAAAAGACCTATTCTGTCAGCCGCTTCCGCCAACTTTAATTCGCTTGCCTGCCGTTTTTTTCTTTCGTTTTTATGCCTAAAGTACAATGCTCTTTCGTTTGGGTTATACTTTTTAAGTAATTCCTGCTCTTCCTTGACTTCAAGGTCAACACTTGACGCTTTTTGTACTTCTACTTTAGCGTCAATGGTAAGCGGTTTTTCTTCTTCCGGTTTTTTAGGTTCTTCGGCAGGTTCTTTAGGATCTTTTTTTATATCTTTAGCCGGATCAGGCTTCGGCTCGGTTTCTTTTGGTTTTTCCTCGGTTTTTTTATTTTCAGGTTTTTCAGCCTTAATTATTCCGCGGCTCTTCGCCATTTCAATTTCTTCTTCGGACAATCCCGAATTAAGAGCAATTTCTTCGGTTATTTCATTTTCACTTTCCTGCTGTTCTTCAACAACCATTATGCCTTCCTTGTTTTCTTCTGACATTTGTGTAGCTCCTTTGGGATTTTGTCCCTTTTCGGCCATAATGCCGATATTATTTACCGTTAGCACCAGGCGGCTGATTGCCGGGTCGTCCTTGCGCTGCCGAGGCCTGTTCTATAATCGTTTTAATTTTATTTTTAGTAGCTGCCGGCAATAAAGATTGGTCAAGCAATATTTCCGGCGGTATAGGTATGTTCTTTTCCGACAATTCCATAAGGATTAAATAATTGCTGATTTTTGCCGTATCGGACTGCATACTTTCGCCTACAACAACGTCATACTTCTTTAAATCTTTTGTATCGGCCAAAACTTCGGTAATCGCTGAAATACCTGCTTTTATGCCTTCTTTAGAACTGCCGAAAGTAGATTGCATAAATTCGGCTCCCAAAACTCGGATAGCGCTTTCGACATCGTACACTTCGCCAATCTGCGACAATAAAAATTCTCCGAGAAGCCTCTTTGTAAAGCTATGATTATCAAACAGCTTTTGAACCATAACCATACCCTGCCGCTGCCGCAGCGCAATAGCCCTGCCGCTCGCTTGGCTTTCGTTCATAGCCAAAAGGTCGGTATTTATTCCGGTTGCCTCTTTCATATCTTGAGTCGTTTCCGCGGCAAGTTGCGCGTGTCCTTGTGATAATTGCGTAGGAGTGATTTTTTCCGGTTTAGATTTACCGGGTAAATATTCGAGAATAACCCCTGGTGTGCTGCCAAATTGCTGATATGCCGATTTGTCCGGTACGCTTCCCTGCTCCATCATCCAACCGCTGTTTGCAGACGTATTGAGAATATGAAGTTCCTGCGTACGGCGCTTATTAAACTCAAAATTTAAATCTTTCAGACTCCGCGCCAAACCCTGCACCTGCAATTCTGCTTTGTTTTTCGGTATTTTTGCTGGATACTTCAACGCATATTGCGGGATTAAAGGAAAATTAGGCCAATTCGGATATGACCATGCACGTTGATTTTGGAGCAGCGTGCTTTTGCCGAGCAATACGGCAGTCCATATTTCCGGTACAAATCTTTTTATTATTACTGCCGAAGAAGGTATAATATTTCCATTTTCGTCTGTTTTTCCGCGGCCAACTATATCTTTTTCAGCTTCGTCTTTTGTTGCAAAGTCCTGCAATGTTCCGGATTCTTTATCTGCTACATAAAATGTTTCAACCCACTTTTTATAGTGGTATTCAACAATATCGCATGTTTCTGTCTTGTTATAATCTAAAAGACCGTTATTATCGGGCGTCCTGTATCCGTCCTGTCCGTAGTTTTTTGTACTTTCGGTAGTAGCACCGAATTCTGAAATATCTACGCGACAATCTTTACAGTTATCAATTTCAGAAGATTTTTCCGGATAAAGCTCTTTTAATTCATCTTTGGAAAGACCAGTAATAAGCTCATATATAAATTTTGCGTCTCCGCAATCGTATTCCACACTTGACGGATCAACAAAAATTCCGAAACAGTTTTTATTTTTAAGTTTCATTTCTCCGTTAATAAGATCGCGGCTGTAATCTATATACGGCTTTATAAACCCGGCTCCTTCCGTAAGAGCAACTTCAAAATTGTCAGAAATTTTTCGGTCACCGTCGCAGTTTGTCATAAGATTTTTAAGCAGACGCGTTGCTATTTCGCCTTTGGCTTCGTCTTCTACGCCTGTAGGATATACTGCAAAATCAGTCCTGTTTTGACTTTCCATACCCAAAAGAAGCTGCATATTCGGCTTTATTTTATTTATTGTTAATGCTTTAACGCCGCGCGCCGTCAAAGTCTCAACATCCTCTTTCTTCCATTGTTCGCCAAGAGAGGCAAGCAAATCCGTTTCAGCCTCTTTATGAAATTTCTTCCAAAATTCAAAAGCAAACTTAAAATCGTCTTTTATCTGATTTATAAGTTTTTTATCCGCTTCGCTGGCAGGACTTAATTCACTTTCGCCATAAACTATTTTTTCGTCATTTTCAGACATTTTTTGTCCCTTTAAAGAGAATACGGGCAGGAATGTTTAAAACAAGTATTGTTTTCTTCATTTCCGCCCCTTTAAAAAAATATTTTTCCTATCCTATACCGTTGCCGGATTAAATGTTTGCGACCAGCCGCTTCCCCGGCCTCTGCCATAATCGTCTTTTATTCTGTTTAACCGCCCGAAATCCGAAGGTTGTAAACTCACAGACATTCCCCTGAAGGTGTCTGCGCCGTGAGAACTCCAATCGTGATACGGTTCATTTAAATAGATTTTCTTTTTTTCATCATATTTCTTGTGATAACTTTTCACTGCATTAAGCAGCGGCTTACAATTTTCTGCATCTATCCAAACTTTCGGCCAAATATTTCTTGCCATATCTATACCGTCAGCTACCGGTAATTTCGGAATTGTGCTGAATTTGATTCCAAGGTTATAAGCCGTATCTATTCTTCTTTTTCCGTCTGACAATTCCCTTACGGTAATATCGTGCGGCGCAAAATGCTTATAATCTTCATAAACATACGGTTTGCTTTTTACTTTCTGTATAACTTCCGCAAGGCTCATGCCGCTTACTTCTAAACAATCAATAAGCCTTACACTCTGCCCTATGACCTGCCCGAAAAGAACAAACATATAATCCGCTATTCCTAAATCCCACCAAGTCCATACCGTAAATTGTTGATCGTGCTGAACTTTTGTTATCCGGCCTTCAGCATAAGCTCTTGAAATCTGTTCTGCGTAATAAGCGCCGGCAATAGGTACTGTAAAATCGTTATAATACTCCTGTCGGAACAAAGCGTCATTTCCATACTTAAAAATAATTTCGCGCCTTTCCTGATCCAAAACCTCTTTTGGAATCGCGCCAGTATCATCAACCGTTAAAAGCTGATGAAACCAGTTCGGATCATATTTCGCTAATTTATGTATGTCGTAAGCATGGTTTTCACCGCGGGCCGTAAAATTAAAAATCGCCCAACCGCCGTTTTCGGCTAAAATAGGGCGTAAGTAATCCCAGCCAAGCGGATTTTGCAAACTGTATTCAGAAAAAACGATACCTTTCGGATTGCTGCCGACAACGCTGTCTATATTTTCGGTACCTATTATTTGTATTATCGATCCGTTTTTAAGTGTCAGTTTTAATTCTGTCTCATTCTTTTTTGCCCAAATACCGCGCGGAATGTACTCAAGAAACGGGAAACCGGCTTTATCTTTGCCGTCCCATAATGCTTTTTTTCCCTGCGCATAAGTCGGAAATGTGTAATAATAATTCCCTACCCCTTTTAAGGCCTCTTTGCCGACAATATTCCAATCCGTTAAGTCTTTCCCGTGACGCCGCGGCCATACCTGAACAGCGCGCCGACAACCGCCGTCAATAGCTTTCATTAACGGTATTTGGTAATCCCTTGGTCTAAACCTGTCAGGAAAAATAATTTTATTCATTGCCTTTTTTCCAACCTTTAGGCTCTGCCAAAGTTACTACAGATACCTGCAAAGGCCCGCCTTCCGGGCCTTCCAGCGCAACTTTATCCCCATACTTTTTTGGCGCAAGTTTCGACATAAGCCACTTTCGCGCGTCTATTTTAAGGCGAGACCGCTGTACAACTTCATTATCGCAGCGTTCTTTTCCGTTTTCGTCGGTATAAGTATCGTTGCTTGTATCGTCCGCTATTGCCAAAATATCTTCGGCCATAGCCTCAAGACCAAACTCCTTCGCCCGCACGTATTGGTCAGATAAACTCTTATCTTCACGCAGCCACCTAAACCACGTATCGCGGCTTATGCCGGCGGTATCTACTGCCTTACGGGTGCTATAACCTACAGATATAAGGTCAAGAATTTCCGAAACAACCTGATACTTCTCTTTTTTAGGCTCAACATATATGGCAAGACCGGTTTCGCCTTTCGGTTCTTCCTGTTTATCTTTCAGGATTTTTTTTCTGCTTTTAGCAGACGGCTTCCTATTTTTTTGAATTTTCTTCTTTGGGGAAGTTTTTTTGTTCTTCATAAAACCTTCTTTATCGCTTTATCTCTGCGATATTGAGAGACAAGGGATAAGCTCCCTTTACCTATAGATAGGTATTTTGGATTTTTAATGTAAAAACAGATATTTTATGAGTGATTTTTTACCAAAGCGGTATGAAAACGGTATGAAACAGCGGTATGATTTTTATGTTCTTATTTTTTACTTAATTGGAACAAAAATATATAATTTGTTCCAATTATTACGAAACTTTTACAACAAAATACGAAGAGTTATTTATTTGAAAAGCGCCAAAATCGGCTTTATTGAACTTTTTAACTCTTTTTAAAAAACTGTAAACATAAATTTTATTGCGTTCGCTAACCATTTTTTCAAATTTTTCTTTTGTCATTGCAATACTCCTTTTATATTTCTGCTGTATTTTTAACCTTCGGCAGTCTTCCTGAAGGCAAACTTAAGTTTTTATAACTTTCTGCTATTTGATACTGCGATAACTGCGTTTTAAGCGCCATTTTCCTGCGGCCGTAGCCCAAATATTCCCGGCAAAAGAAAACAATAAAATCAACGCGCTTAAGGCTCCCTATACGCCCTTTTCGGAGTGTTTTCTCAAACGTAAAATATCTGCTTGCGGTAAAACTGCTGCGAAATATCGCTCTCACGTCTTCGTCAGTCATATAGTCCGCCACCGGCTCCCCCTTTATAAAATATTATTCATAAATTTCTGATTTTTATATCTTTGCGCAAGATAATATAAGGCGGCAAGCTCTTTTTTTATATCTTTTTCAAATTTACGATACTTATGCCTAAACCAATATTCATTCTTTATCACGGGCATATAATTTTCATCGAAATCCCAGCCGCGTTTTATATATAATTGCCGCCTTTCATTTTTTTCTTTTTCACGATCGCTTATTTCTTCTGCCGTAATACGGTAGTCAAAAGAACATTTACCCTTTTCATTTACTTCTATAAGTCCCCATTTTTCCGGTAAATCCTCAAGTTTTAACAAGCCTTCCGGGGCCGCATAAAGCCTAAATGTACCTACGCCTTTTTCCGGGTATATTCTAAAATCTTTCTTCTTATCCCTTTTAAAATCCTCCATAGAAACTTTTGCTTCAATCAAAAAAGTTTCATGGTGTCTTACAAGGAAACCGTCGCATTTTTCATCTTCAATACAAAATTCCCAAGCTCCGATAGGGCACCTAAAAAGCCGTTTGGCATATTTTGTTGCAATAATAGTAATATCCTTATGTGTAAAACTCATTTCAACCTATTCAACTCGTATATTTTTTCAGCGTTGCATATTAAAGGCCTTTTAGAATAAATCGTACAGCGGTTTTGTTTTAAATTAGTGCAAAGAGGATTACAGCATAGACCGCATTTTATGCACGGGATCTTCATTTAAACCGCCGCATAGCAGTATCGGCAATTATTCCCGCAGCCTTTTACGCAGTTAAAAGAAATGTCAGACCATTCTTTTGTTCCGGTTCTCTTCATTTATTTATCCTTATTCAAAATAAATTGCAAAGCAGTAGTCCGTTTTTACCATATCTTGGACTTCATCCGGAGTGTTTATAACATCAATTTTTGTGATTTTAAAATTTATCCGCGGACGTCTACGCGAATAGCCGCATTGAAATTCGACAGTATCGTAATTCGGTTTTGCATTGACCTGTCCAGGCCACAACTTAACCGAAAGACGTTTTTGCCAATAATCAGAGTTTGCCCTATATTCTACTCGCTTACCCCCGGAAGCTATCTCGTCATACCATTTCTTTGTAACTATAAGAAACAGGTTCATTATTTTTTACCTTCCCATTTAAAACAGCAGTCTTCCAGTTCTACTTTTTCCCTTTTAACATTGCAAGAAGTATGCAATGCGCCTATAAGCCCTTCAGGGACGTTAGCAAAGCCTTTTATTGAAGAATATACGCACGTTTCACACTTCATACCGTCCAAGTTTTCTATCTTTATTTTTTTAAGTTTTAACCGCAATATTTTGCAAAAACTTTTTGCGGCGTCTGTAAGATTTTCAAAATACCAAAGCTTCTTTTTACCGTTAAAAATTCCGCCACGCGCCTTAAGCCCTTCCCTACACCCGTAAGGGTTTCCTCGATATATATACCAAATATATTTTTGTTTCATTTCAAAAGCTCCGGGTTATCGTAAATATTGCCGAATATTTCTAAATCCTCTCTGCGCCACTCATAAAGCGCATCACTATCTTCATAATTTTCATGTTCAAGCCAAAAACAAGCTTGTGCAAAAACAACAGGGAATTTTAGAGTTCGCGCGCCATTATATATTCCAATAATATCTCCCTCGTAAATTTCTTTCCCATTTTTGTCTTTTAATCCGGTGAACAGCATATACACCGGTTTTTCGGTTTCAAAATGATGAAAGCGAAATCCAAGCATATCATCAAACTGTTCAAGTTTTCCGACAGTCATTTTCTTTGCTACGCTATCCCATGCTCTGATTTTAATACTCATTATTTTTTACCTTTCAAAACTGTCCTTTTTGGCTTCGCATTACACATTTTCGGCGGCCACCCGAGTTGCTTTTTAAGCCAATTTCCGCACTTACACGCGTCAAGGCAATCTTGTTTAGATTTTCCGAAAGTAGTGACGTGCTGCATTCCGTCTTTTGGATCGTATCCGTAAATGACTATTATCGGATATCCGCTTTTTTCTGACACTTCCTGTGCAGCGTCTATCTTAATATCTTTTTTAGGCATTTTTATTACCTCTCTTCAAACTTTCTATTTTCTTTTCCCAGGCCTTCGCTTCTTCTTCCGCAATCTGGCGTTTACTTTTATGCTTTATTATCCGCAGTTCCACAGCATGGTACATCTGCTCAAACATTTTCTTTTTAAGTCTAAACTCTTTCGTTTCAAAGCCCTTTACGTCTTCAACAACGGTTTTTCCTGCTTCACAGTCAACGTATAAAAAATCGCCAATGTAATATGCCGCGCGGTTCTTCTTATTTTTCGGGATAAGCAGATACTTCGGCTGTAAAGTTAAATAATTTATCAACCCGGATTTTTGCATAAGTTTGAGTTCGCAATAGCGGTTTCCTTCGGCCTTGCTGTCAAAAGTATGCCCGTCTATAATAACTTTCACATTTCCGTATTTAGACCGCCTAAATCTTCTCATAAATATCCCATTTCCTTCTTAAATTCGGCAATTAAATCCGGTTTTGACCGCACATATTCTTCAAGCCAACCTACCGGATATTTTTTTTGAAATTCTTTTATTTTTTCCGCCTCATAATCCGTTATTCCAGGATATTTGGCTTCTTCTTCCGCGGCAGGGTCAACAGCCTTTATTCGCTGCTCGCCTGCTTTTTTTGCGGTATATTTCTTTTTTTCTTCCCGCCAGCTCTTCGCCTGCCCCAGATATATCGCAAACTTTTCAGGTTTAAAAAGCGTCGCCGGGCTGTAAAACGGCCGCATATCTTTTTCATTTTCAGGCTTTTCGTACTTTCCGCGGCTATCCGTAAACCTGCCGATAAAATCAAAAAACTTGTACTCTATAACCGACGTAAAATCTTCTATCGAATACCCGATGCTTCTTAACTTGCCTATTTTACGTAAGAACCCTAAATTATCAACCGGAAAATTCTTTTTCCCAGTTTCGTTCAAAAAATTCAAAACACAGCGCGCGCATCCCCCAACGGGGGGTACATGGGGGGTATATTTATTTTTATTTGCTTTATATTTATTTTTCTTTGCTTCTTTCTTTTTCTTTATCACCCGTGACAACGTTTCATTATCACCCGTGATAATACTTTTCGTTATCACCCGTGACAAGCGCCGCCATTTTTCAAAATCTTTTTGAAATGTATATATTTTATTATCATTATCACCCGTGATAACGACATACCCGCAATCCTGTAAAAGTTTTAATGCCCGGCAAATATTGGGCTTCTGCATTTTTGTATATTCTGTAAACTCCGCCAAAGGTATCTGGGCGCTTTTCTTTTTAAAACCGTAAGTTTTTCTTAAAATCACCCATAAAACCTGCATCAATTTACCCGGAATATATTTTCTGGCAAAAGCTTCGTATATCGAATGGGCAATTTGTATAAAACCGTCCTCAAGCTGCGGGGATGCCATTATTTATATTCCTTATCCTACTTTATGTGTACCTTCTATTCCCTTTTCTTCACGGCCCATTGTTCTTTTCCGCAGCCACATAACCGCTTCTTCTATCTTGGTTATTGCCAAGGCGTTTTCTCTGCACTTAAATTCAGAGTTTTGAAAACAGTTCAATCTTTCCAAAACCATAAGCAACAAATCTTCATTCATTACGCCGTTCACTCTGGTTTCTCTTATCGGGCCTTCTTGAAAATGAACTGCTCCAAGTATTTCCCCGGACTGTTCGCTTATAACATGATAAAGGTGCGGCGCATTGTACTTATAGTCTTTTTCGGCATATACCACGGTATATTTCTGCGTAAAAAGCGGGTTTTTTACTTCAACCATTTCTTTAGACGACCCGGATTCTTTTTGATAACTCATTTCAAAAACATCCGGCTTGCAAGGATAAAATTCACCCTTAACGCCTTTTATTATATAGTCGCCCACAATAGCTGTCATTGTTCCTTCAAGGGTTTTAACCTGCAAATATTTTCCTGAAGGGTTATAATCAGTGGTTTCTAAAACAGGACTTTCAAGAACCTTCCTGTCTAACCAATTTTCAATATCCAAGCCGTTTGATCCGTTATATTGCACTGCCTCAACTACAACCGGTTTTTTACTGTATCTCTCCACTTTAAACTCCTTTTTTGTTTTTAGTTTCGGGCGGCAGGCTGCGCAACCATACCGCTCTTTTATCTCATCGGGAACGTGGCAATTCTCGTCGGCACCACAGTATTGAGGATTTATTCCTATAATCACATCTTCGTATTTTACCTCTAAAAGCATTATGCCTCGTTTTGTTCCCTGGGCTTTTTACTTTATCCTTGCAAAACTCTTCCGCGCAGTAGGCCAATTTTCGCCTTCTTTCAACTGCTTTTCATAAGATTGTTCCTGCGCTTTATGGCGTACATTTTCCCAATCAAGCGCCGCGGCGGCTATCAAAAATAAATCTGACGCTTCTTTGTACGATTTTGCCTTTGCAATCTCTTCAACCGCGGACACTTCTTCGCCTGTTTCAGCGCTTTTAAGAGTAATCTTCTTTTCCCCTATTTGTGCCAGCGCGTACGGAGTGGATACCTTAAAAACTTTTCCGTTTTCAAAATAGACAAAAAAGAATAAAGGAAAATTTTTAGCGTCAAATCCTTCAGGATCCGCTTCCGCGCTTTCCGCAGCATTTTCAGGAATATCGGGAGTATTACCCTGCTCTCCAGTTTTTTCTTCCAAATTTTGGCTTCCCTGCCCTTCAGGAATTGATTTTATAAACTCCTGAATAGCTTCCGGCAAAGCGCTAAATTCTTCTTCCGAAAGAAGTAAAGCAATTTCTTTTATGTCTTTTTCGGTCGGGTCCTGTTTTTCTATGCCAGGATTTTTAGCAAGATATTCATCAATTCTTTCTTGGGGGATATTACCCAATATTTGCTGTATCATATCTGCTTCTTGTTTTGGAGTTTCAGAAACTTCCTGTTTTTCTTGCGGCGGATGCACCTCTTCCGGAGAATTTTCAGTATTGGAAGTATCCGGCGTTTCCTGCTGCTCCGCCTGTTCTGCAACCGCTTCAGCCGGCCTTTCTGAAGCCTTTACTGCTTCTTCGCGCGGATCCTGTTTCTTAACTTTTTCTTTTGCCTTCTTTGTTTCAACTGCCTTTTTTTCCGGCTGTTTTTTTGTTGCTGTTTTTTTAGCCATTTACAATACTCCTTATTTTTATTTTTTCTTCTGCGAAGCTTAATTACTACCTCCTTCTCCTAAACATTCCGTAATCTTTGCCGCCAACCTTAAAAATTATATCTTTCTCAATTTTATATAGTCCCGCTGCCGGCACTCCCCTAAATCCGCCGTCCCATTGCCTTTCTAAAACAGCTAAAACCAGATCACCCGTATCTATATTCCTTAAATCAGTCGCGGCAAGTTCTACAAGTGCGTCGTTTTCTTCTTCAACCCTGCTTATTTCGCCGTTGATCTTGATATTTAAAACCCTTCCCTTCACTCTTATGGGATGCATTTTTTAACCTCGCTTCGGTTCTTTTTAAAACCCCGTAAACCTTTATAAGTTCTCTTTTTAAGGAGTTAATCTCTTTTACCTGCCCCAAAAGCCTAAACTGCAAAAAATCAATCTTTAACGTGTCATAAATTTTCAGAAATACCGCGGCACAGACTAAAATCTGTACCCAAGCCGGCAGTAAAACTATAATTAATACCGCCCAGGCGACAATAACCGGCATAACATACCTTAAAATGTCTAAAATCTTATTTAAAACCCAAAATATTCTTCTTTTCATTATGCCGCCTTTATTTTATTTTCGCTGTAATTTGCCCGTACAATAGCTTCCGCTATCGGCGGGCATACCGAATTACCGCACATACGCACCTGCCCTGTTTTTGTAATGGCCTTGCCGTCAGCAGTTACATCAAATTTGTAATCATCCGGAAATCCTTGTGCTTTATATAATTCGTGCGGCTGAAGCATGCGCATACCAATATCAATAATCACATAGGTTTCGCCTTTAATATGCACTGTAATAAGCCCTAACATGCGCATACCAATATCAATAATCACAGCGGGTTCTTTAAGTGAATTGCCGTCTTTTTCATTCCCATAGTATTTGATAAGAAATGCCGTTACAAGAGCATTGTGATCTACAGACGTTACAGTCCCTAAAGGTTTTTCCAATTCAGAACCGATAGCGCCCGTAAAATGCTTTGCTAAAAACGCAGATACAAGCGCAACATGATTCCCGTTTGAAACAACTGTCCATAAAGGGTTTTCAGCGTCCATAGTGCGCTGACCTTTTACGTCGCCATAGCCAACCTGTGCTACTATCGGTGCTATAAGTGCATGATGACCGCCTCTTGGCCATGCAGTAATGGTCGAAAGCGGATCATTTGTCGAGCGCATTTGCTTTGTATTGTTTGCGATGCCGACAATTACCGGATTTATTAAGGCGTGATGTCCGCCAGTCGTTAT
This sequence comes from Candidatus Endomicrobium macrotermitis, assembly GCA_031271405.1. Classification (GTDB taxonomy): domain Bacteria; phylum Elusimicrobiota; class Endomicrobiia; order Endomicrobiales; family Endomicrobiaceae; genus Endomicrobium; species Endomicrobium macrotermitis. Next base: position 25,672 of record JAISVT010000024.1, read on the forward strand.
AGTTCTTAAAGGCTCTGACAGCGGCGCGCCTGGATGCCCAGATGTATTTGTAACTATAAACGGCGCAGGGTTATCAAGAACATATTTTTTTATGCCGAGAGCGATACGCCGCAAAGTATTTTCGGAAAGCGGCTTTTTTCGGTCAAATATGGAAGGACAAGGGATAGACCAGTCAATGCACTCCGCGGCTGTGCGCCACGGCTTTAAACCTTTCTTTTTTGTTTCAGCTTTTTTCGGATCGCCGTGCGTTGCCTCCGGCCATACAATAGGCTGCCCATCTCGGCGCGCTATTAAAAATAAACGCTTACGGATAGTAGGCGCACCATAATCACAAGCCCGCAGCTCTTTCCATTCGATCTTATATCCTAAACCTCTTAAAACATTTACCCATTTTTTAAATATATCTCCAGCACGTTTTTTGTCCGGGATGAGTTGCTGTTTTTCAAGCGGTACCCTTTCGCCTTTTGCGGCTACTTCATAAATAGGTTTTTTCTTTTTATAACCTACAAATTTGAAGCATCTGCCCGTCTTTTTATCTCTTGCAGCAATCAACGGTCCCCAGGTTTTAAATTCTTCAACGTTTTCTAAAAAAATAACTCTGGGTTTTACTTGTCCTGCCCATTTTACAACTACCCAAGCCTGGGAACGCAGTTGTTTGTTTACAGGTTTTCCGCCCCGCGCTTTAGAATAATGCGTGCATGTCGGTGATGCCCACACAAGACCTGCGGGACTGCCCTGCGTAACATCTGAAGGAATAACTTTCCAAATGTCTTCTATGTGATGTCGCGTCTGCGGATGATTTACTTCGTGCATACCCAACGCTTCCGGATCGTGGTTTATGGCATTATCAACGTGCCGACCGATTGCCATTTCAATCCCCGTACTTGCTCCGCCGCCGCCCGCAAAAAGGTCTATTGCCAATTCTCCGTTCAACGGTAAAATATATTGATTATTAAGCATTGTTATTCCTTAAATTCTTTAAATTTTTAACTCCGGGATCCCGCAGAGCTCCGCTATCTGTATTTCAACTTTTGCACCCGGAGACTGCGCCGCGCACGGCATAAAATAAACCAAATCCGAATGTTTAAGCATTTCCAGCGCTTTAAAAAAGTAATACTTGTATTCTGCGCCGTCTTTGGTTTTGATTTTTGCCGGATTCAGCACGTCAAACCCTTTTTCTTTAAGCATCTTTTCGGCTATCGCAAATTTTTCTCTGTAGTTTTCCACACCGGTTATCTTTCCAGCAATATAAACTCTCTGTTTTTTCATACTTCATCTCCCCAACAGTCCCAGCCATCCTCTTGTTTCCGCGCAAAAAGCTCTATAGATAATCCCCCCCCCATAAGCTTTTTTATTCTTTCTCGCACTTCCTGCGGCTTCTCGCTATGCCTTGTCAGCGGCGATATTACGAGCTGGCTTACAGAATTACTTTCGCGCTTCGGCTTTCCTTTAGTTGCAAGCAAAACACATTCGCTATTTCCGCGCGTCCACCGACCCAGCCCAAAGAAAAAAGATTTTTGATGTAAAAAAAGACTTCCGCCGTTTCTTAAACTTTTATTTGTCTTAATCCATTGAAAAGCTATTGTTTTATACTGAAATCCCCAGGCCTTTATAACTTTTAATGCTTCTTCTATTTTCGGATATGTCGCCCACATAAACAAAACACAGTCTTTTTCAGAAATTGTTGCAACCGGCAATGTGCATATATCGCTTTCAGTCATAGTTTTGTAATGTTTTGCAGCTGCGCCTTGACAGGACTTATCTTGATACTGCCACGGCGGATCGGCATAAATGATACGGTATTTATTTGAGGTGTTAAAAATATCTACTTTCACAGTAATTTCCCTTATCCGTTATTACGGCATCTACTGCCGGCATATCCCACATTACATCCCTACAATCACCGCAATATAAAGTTGAATTTTCGATAACAACTTTTTTCACCTGTGACTTACCGCAACCCTTGAGAAAGAACTATAATGATGCGGCTGCCCTTGAAACTCTTTAAGTATCTTCTTTTCCGCGTAATTCGCCGCTATCGAACCAACCGCCTGTAAAATCGTAAAAAAAACTATAATAAGCACCGCCCAAAATATTGCGTGTTTAACCTTTAAATCCGTTACATAAAACTCAAATGACAAAAGAAACTTTTTCATTTTTACCCGCTCCGCGCCTGCCGTCGTAATAACTATCTTTTTTTATTTATTTTACGGCAGGCGCTTATTTTTTTACTTCAAATTTCTGTCTATCCACGAAACAACATGCTTCTTTTCCGTTACAACTTCTACCCCAAGTTGACTTTCAAGGATATACCCGCCGTTTACAGCGACAATTTTCAACAAAGTTGCCTTTGCAGGCTCTTTAGCCTTGGGCATATCGCTTCCGACGTCCTGTGTTGTTTTTTCTGCCCCACCTGTCTGATGTTCTTTAGGAGCGGTGCCCTGCGGATCTACTTTCTTTTCTTCCAATGTAATCACCCCCTTTCTGTTATATATTCCTGCATTCCTGCTTATAGATTTTGTAAATTTTTTCGATACTTTCACTTTCAAAATCAAAATCGTTATATTCACCCGAAACCATCTGTATGCACTCTTTCATCTCCGTACGCGTTAATCCTTGATATTTTTCTTCCGTATTACACGGCGGCTTTAATATTGTTATTCTGTTTTCCAGCACTGCCGCAGTTTTCTTCTTGCTGTGTAATTTTTTTTTGGTATTGGCCGTAATATCTTTTAAAGGCTGTTTTGCAAGGTTCATAATTTCTTGTATGGCGTTTCCTGCTTCCAGCGCACGGTCTAAACTTTCCTGTTTGGATGCCGAAAGTCCGGTTAAAATCAATCCTATATATCTGCCGTGTACGCATTTCTTTTTATTGCACCCATGGCAAGACCTGGCTTTTTTAAACCGCCCGCACTTACGCAATATTGATTTTATTTCCGGTATCAAGTCCATTATTTTCCCTTTAAAAGCTCCGGATTATCGTAAATATTGCCATCAACGATTAAACTGTTAGCACCAAATTCCTCAATAGAAAAAATTTCTGCGTTTTCAGGATGACTTTTTAAAACCTCTTCCATCTTAAAACAGGCTTCGTCTTCTAACCATATTATTTTGTATAAATATCCGTCATAGACAACGAAATCATCTTCATAAATCTCTTTACCGTTTTTGTCTTTGAGGCCGATATATTGCATTAGTTCTATTTCGTCAAAATTATAGTAATGCGGCACGCCATGCTCGTCATCAGAACTTATTTTCTCCAAAATGCAATTTAACCAATGTACTTCCAACATTTCTTTTTGTTCTTTAATCCATGCCCTGAATTTTACCTGTCTGCTCATAAAATCCGCCTTTACACAAATTTAAAATTTATTTCATTAATAGAGTCAGCTACTTCTTTTGCCGAAAAATTATATGAATGTTCGTTTATTTCACGCCAATCGCTCTCGGTTTCATCATTCTCTGCTTTTTCTATAGCGTCATCTATGTCTCTCGCATAAACAACTGCGACTTCTTTAGTGCTCGTACAGCGTTTAACAATAAATCTGTAAAGCTCATTCCCTTCTTCGTCTTGCCGCGGTTCATTATAAAACCCGGCAGCCCTTAAAATCCTTATCTGCCTTTTATTTCCAAATTCCAGCTTTTCATTCTTAAAAAGCATTATATTGCTTCCTCTATCGCGCTATATGCCGCATATTTTGGCTGTTGTATATTGTCCTGGTTAAAATCTTCTTCGTCCATTGCCAAAGACCAACTGTCATTTTCTATGGCTTTATCTATCGCCTCTTCTTCTGTTCCCGCATAAACTGTTTGGCAGTAAATAGCACCGACACAATCTTTTTCTACGATAAATTCTTTTATACTTTCCGTATTCCGGTTAAAATCCAAGTCTTTTAAAGCCTCAATCTGTTCTTTGTTTCCAAACTTCAGCCTTCCATTTAATACAGTCATTTCTTCCCCCGTTTTCTCGGCCTTAAGCCGGTTTTAACTGCTAAAACTACATTGACCCTTCCGGGTTCGTAGGCATTACCATTCTGCCATCCCCTCATTTTTGGGTCGGGGGCGGGTTTTTAGACCCGCAATCATACAGAGAAGGCTGCATTAGGCCTTTGCGCTTTAGCGCTAATATGACTTATCGGTTATAACCGACACCCCTATTTCAAACAACTTACTGCAAATTTTCAGGATAAAACCTGCCTGTTGCTACCTGTCTTTCAAATTCAAGTTCGTTTAAATCCGGCGCCAAAACTCCCATTGCTATCACCGCTTCAATTACGTAACATTCAAAACATATCGCTACGGCTGCCTTCCGGCTGATTCTCAACGTTTTTTCAGTACTCAAATACTTTTTATAAGTCTTGTAAAAATCAGCCATTATATTCCTTTAAAAGCCTCTTAATTTTCTTTGTAAATCTTCTGCGCTATAGTAATATTGCTTATTCCACTTTATACGGTTTACGCCTAAAAGTTCATTTAACTTTCTATGTACAGCCCCGGGAGTTTTCACCTTAAATTCCTGCATCAATTGCTTTGTACTGAACATCGGCACGCCGACAATCATATACGGCACAATCTTTTTTTCTTCGTTGTTTGCTTTGGATTGTTCCATAATTCACTTCCTTATATTTGCTTTGCCTTAACAAAAGTATGTATAATATAGATTGCTATTTATAACTATTACGCAAACAAAAAACAGAGCCTCTATTTTCATAAAAGCTCTGCCTTTTGTTTTAATCTGCTTTCTGCAACTGCACCGGAAAGTTTAATTGCAGTACGGCAGACATTTAGATTTGCGATATTTTTACAAGATAATGATTTTGAGTTTTCCCGGTGCATTTCTCAACCTCAAAGTTATATTTAGTTGTTTATGGCAATATAATATAACTATTTATTGCTTTTGTCAAGTTTTATTTTTGTCGTCTAAAAAGAGGTGTCATGAAAAAAATTTCTACCGATATGAAAATTAAAATAGCTTTAGCGGAAGCAGGATTAACCCAGAAAGATTTAGGTAAAAAATTGGGGATAAAACAGGCGGGGGTAAGTAAATGGATAACAGGAACTTCAGCTCCGAGAATAACTACTCTAAAGAAAATTGCCGAGGCAACGGGCAAGCCGTTACAATATTTTTTTGACAATTCGGTAAGTATGACTACAGGCAACAATAGTCCTATAAGTTCCGATAAATCGTTACATTATGTAGCTGAAGATAGACTTACTTATGATATAAGCGACTCCGACGAAAAAAAATTACTCGCCGCGCTAAAAGTTCTCGAAAAAGAAAAAGAGATTCTATTACTAAAGCTTAAGCTTATAAATAAAAGGAAGCAAAAGGTTAAATAGTTTGGAAAAGCAAAAAATATTATCTATACTATCGGTATGAAAAAAATACTTGTTTTATTTATCTTCGTCTTTATTTCTTCTTGTTCGACTATGCAACTTCCCAAAGACTACAATTCCGATTCGGAAGAAGTCAAAACTTTATCGTCAAAAATAAAAAAATCAAGAACAGAAAAAGGTTATAATATTTATAGTTTTTCTGCCCTTTTGGCAATCCCGGAACAGCAATTAAAAGATATTGAAAGCGGAAAAATACCGCCTGACATTTACCTTTTTGAAAAAATTTCAAGATATACCGGAAAATCTATGGAATGGTTTTTTAGGGAATAATGAAAAAAGATACGGAAGAATATTTAATAAAAGCAATAATATGGGTAATAGCTTTTATTATTGTAGTAGGCTTTTTTCGAGGATGTAATAAAGAAGAATCACCTCTTATAAACTATAAAGACTTTGCAAAAGAAATAAAAATTAAATATCCCGAATATTCAAGTATTAACGATAAAACCCTTGTTTATTCTATAATTAGAGAAAAACCGGGGCTTGAATACTTTTTAGATTTTTTTGACCCTGAAGAAGAGGTTATTACTCTACCCAAGCTTGAAAAGTTTGATCCGGGCGGAGTATTAAAGAAAATTCAAAAAGATATTCTTGAAGAAAGAAATAACGAATAAAATAACCAGCACCGGAAAATAACAATGCCAGCAAAATTAGAACTTCGCAAGGGGAAGTATAGCTTTTTATACCGAGACGCAGACTACAAACAACGGCGCCATACCTGCCAGCAAAAAAACTACCATAAAGCCAAAGAAGAACAACTGCTTTTTCTTGCCGAAGAAACCGAAAAAAGAAAGCACCTTAAAGGCGGCATAATAAATCCCGATACTCTCTCATGGGAATTATTTTGCAATATGTACGTCAAATTCAGCCGGCAGACAAAAGATGCCCCGGAACGCGACGAACGCACAATAAAGCTGATAAATCGTATTCTAAAGCCTATTTACCTGAAAGACATTACAACGGATAAATTGAGGGAATACAGGGAAGAACGAAAAAAGGAAGGCGTAAAAGAAAGCAGCATAAACCGCGAAATGAACACTGTAAAAAATATGTTCACCTACGCGATAAAAGAAAAGAATATCCCTATCAAGCATCAGGCAGCGCCTATAATTCCATACCCGCAAATGCAGGTTGTCCGCGACAAATATTTCACAAGCGAAGAATGGACAAAAATGCAGCGCGAAATTAAGTCCGAATCTATGCTTACGGTATTATTTATTATGCTTTATACCGCAACGCGCTTAAAAGAAGCTATGCTTATGAAGTGGTCGCATGTACTGTTTAACCAAGATTTGGTTATGATAATGCCTTACAAAACCCGTAAATCGAATCCGGATCCTGTTTATATCCCCCTGCATTCAAATTTAAAGGCATATTTATTGCGTTTACGTGAAAAGTATCCCGAACCGCCTGAATATATCGTTAAAACGTCAAAAGAAACACTAAATCCGATATATTCTATGAGCGCCAACATACGCAAAAAACTCAAAGAGTTAAAAATAAAAGGCACAGCTCACACATGCCGACATACTTTCATATCTTGGGCTTTTATGTCAGGAATTGACGGCCTTATAATAATGGATTGGGCAAGAATCAAAAACATCAAGGTTTTAAACCGCTACAAACACCTTTCCCCGGACTTTAAAAAAGACACAATCAACAAAATAACTATTTAACGCCAAAAAGAAAAAGAACGGCCTAAAAAACCGTTCTTTTATACTATGTTACCAAAAATGTTACCACTCCGACGATAGAAAATGCCCGGTAGAAGACTCGAACTTCTGACCCCTTCCATGTCAAGGAAGTACTCTAACCAACTGAGCTAACCGGGCAATAACTGCGATTATTGATTACGAATGCCGGATCACGAATCAACCGCAACCGCTGACCGGCAATATTTTCACTCGTAATTTGCAGCTGTCATTAACAAGGTGCGGGCCGGAATTGAACCGGCGAATAACAGTTTTGCAGACTGCTCCCTTACCACTTGGGTACCGCACCGAAACAAAACCGATTCAAGAGTATATAAAAATACCTTTCTTTAGTCAACAATAAAACTTTGTATTTTGTTCAGAGGGAAGGAAACAAATCGAAAGAATCCGAAAGCGGGCGATGGGAATCGAACCCACGTCTGAAGCTTGGGAAGCTTCCATTCTGCCATTGGACTACGCCCGCGTTAATTTCAAGTCAAGAAACTATGCAATTTTATACTTTTTTTTGATTTGTGTCAATTTTGAATCTATAAGTTTTAACGCCGCTTTCCGGTCTTTAATTTTTCCTTCCTGCTGCGCTTCAAGCGTTATTTTCATAAGTTCGCCTATCCACGGTCCGGGTTTTAATTTAAACTTTTTCATTATGACGTTTCCGTCTATTATTTTGGGCAGGGGTTTTGCGTTTTTCAGCTCAAAATAGTAATCCATCATTTCATTTGCGGATTTTTCCTGGCTTTTCAATTCTTTGGGCGAAAATTTTTTAAGCTTTTTATAAGAATGCCAGTCCGCCATGGAAAGAATAAGCAAGTCCGGAGTATTTTCCCCTATATCCCTGAAAAACTTCAAAGAAGCTTTTTTCGTAACCACGTTGTTTCTGGTAAGAGTCGAAGGGCGCATATGGTTTTTGACCAAAAAAACGGCGTTTGAAATGTCTTTTTTGCTCATTTTGAGAGATTTCATTATATTTTCAATCTTTTTGGCGCCTTCGTCTTCATGCCCGAAAAAACGCATTTTACCGCCTTCTTTGCCGGCTGTTTCAGGTTTTGCGGAGTCATGAAAAAGAGCGGCAAATTTTAAAAGATTTGCCTTGTTTACGTTTTCCGAATAAACGCTTTTATCCGAAAAATATTCACGCAAATATTTTAAAGCGCCGGGGAAATATTTATTCATATTGTTCAATATGTTTTCTACGCTTGCCATAGTTTCGAAAGAATGCTGAAAAAGCCCTCCGGGGTGGTAATAATGTTTTTTCGGGGCTTTTTTCATGGCTTTTATTTCGGAGAAAATTTCACCCAGCAAACCGCATTTGTCCATAACCGATATCAATCCGGCGGCGGATTTTGAGTCAAGCGTTCTGAAAAACTCGTTTTTTATTCTTTCTCCGGCGGATTTTTTTATAAACGCGGCATTTTTCTTTATTTGCTTTAACGTGTTTTCGGAAATTTTAAAACCGAGTTCCGCGCTGAACCTGAAAGCCCTGAGCATTCTTAACGGGTCTTTTACAAAAACGTCTTTTGAAACCATGCTGACCGTTTTTGATTTTAAATCTTTAAACGCAGCTTTCCCCGCGTTTAAAAGATATTTTTTATAATTGCCGAAGTATTTCAGCTCAAAAGCAAAAGCGTTTACGGTAAAGTCTCTGCGGGACAAATCTTCCTCAATGCTTTTGCCGTCCAAAAGAGAAACGTCTATATTGGAAACGGATTCGTTTTTAAGCATTATTCTGTATATTTTATTCGCTTCGTCCAGAGTCACAAGTTTTGCGTCAAACTTTTTGGCAAGAGCGGCCGCAAATTTCGCCGCGTTTTTATCAACGGCCAAATCTATATCGCTGTGCTTGCGGTTTATGAGCAAATCCCTGACAAAACCGCCAACGCCGTAAACTTTGTAACCCGCAGACAAAGCGTTGATTTTTTCGATTAGTTTATTCATAACAATTTAAACCCCATTCTCCGTCGCGCATTGCACACCCGGCATCCGGCAATGACGGCAAAATGAACTTGGATGCCGTTTTTCAACGGTACGGCCGCACCCGCGCAGTATCATTCCGGGCTTATCCGGGATCCGTTTTTACCGCTGCAGGCACAATGACAAAAACCTAAATCTCCATTGCGGCAAGCAAATCCGTTATATACGCGTTTTCTTTTTCCTTGAAAACATTTTCCGACGAATCGTCTTTTATTATTTTGCCTTCGTTCATAATTATCATTCTGTCCGCAAACTTTATCGCGGCGGCAATATCGTGAGTTATAAGGATAATCGAAACGCCGGTATTTTTTCTTACGCTTTTGAAAATTTCCGTTATATTGTTTTGCGAATAAACGTCAAGCGAAGCAAAAGGCTCGTCGGCAACTATAAGTTTAGGCTTTTTAATCAATGCCCTTGCAACGGCTATCCTCTGCCTTTGCCCGCCTGAAAACTGATGCGGGAAATTATCGAGTATTTTCTTTTCAAGCCCCGCGCTTTCAAGAGTTTTTTCTATAATATCTTCGGCATTTGAAGGCGCACCGGCGCCGAAAGCCTCTAATAAAGACGACCTTATTTTAAGTTTCGGGTTTAAAGACGCGTAAGGATTTTGAAATATCATCTGAACAATCCCCGAAAATTCCGTTATATTATAACTTTTTATGTCTTTGCCGTAATATTTGACGCTTCCTCCGTCAAAATCGAGCAGTTTCGATATAATCCTTCCGAAAGTGGTTTTGCCGGAACCCGACCCGCCGATCACGGACAAAGATTCCCCGTCTTTCATTGAAAAATCCACGCCGTCCAAAGCGTTAAATTTGTTTTCGCCGAAAAACTTTTTATCGGTATAAGTTTTTGATAAATTTTTGACTTCTAAAAACATTTTATTCCTTTGCCGCTCGATACTTTATTCCTAACCGCCTATCAACAGCTTCGTATATTCGTGCTGCGGGTTTTTAAAAATCTCTTCCGTGTTTCCCGCCTCAACTATCTCGCCGTTATGCATTACGGCCATTGTGTTTGAATATTTGCGGGCTATGCGCATATTGTGGGTTATCATAATAAGCGTAAGCCCGAGCGTATTTTTCAATTCTTCGATCAAATCCAAAATCTGCTTTTGTATGGAAGCGTCCAAGCCGGTTGTCGGTTCGTCGGCAATGAGAATTTCGGGATTATTCATTATCGCCATAGCTATTAAAATTCTTTGTTTCTGACCGCCGCTCAGCTGATGGGGATAGGCATTAAAAATCCTTTCAACATCGTCCAGTTTAACTTTTTTCAAAACTTCTTTCACGCGCTTTTTTATTTCTTCTTCAGATGCTTTCGGATTGTGGATAGTAAAAGATTCCTCAATTTGTTTTCCCGCTTTGATAACGGGATTCAAATACGACTGCGGATCCTGAAATATCATAGATATTTTAGAGCCTTTTAAAACTCTTTTTTCTTCAAAAGGCATTTTCAGCAGATCTTTTCCGCCGTAAAATATGCCGCCGGATTTTATTTTTCCGCCGTCTATTCCGGTCAAATCCATAAGAGCGGAAGCAAGAGTGCTTTTTCCGCTGCCCGAACGACCTGCGATAACAAACGTTTCGCCCTTTTTAATGCCAAAAGAAACGTTTTTAACGGCTTCCACCGTTGAGGAAGGCGTTTTGTATTCTACGGATAAATTTTTTATTTCAAGTATGTTCATATAAAAGATTTTTTCTTCCTTATGCCTTTTAAAGACCGGCTCGGACACCGTTTTTCAACGGTATGACAACAAATGCAGATGCCGGCCGGGATCGCTTCGTCATTTCATTCTCCGCAATGACGGCAAAAACAATAGCGTCATTAATTTCTAACTGTATTCTTTAGGGTCTAAAATGTCCCTCAGCGCTTCGCCTATGAGATTAAAAGACAAAACCGTAAATAAAATTACTATACCCGGAAAAAGCGACAGCCACCACGCGGCGTAAATATAATCTTTCCCCTGCATAAGAATTTGCCCCCAAGACGACATCGGAGGCTGAACGCCGAGCCCCAAAAAAGAAAGCCCCGACTCCGTAAGTATAGCGCCGCCTATACCTATGGCCGCGTACACTATTATCGGAGAAATAACATTAGGCAAAATATGAATAAAAAACAAGCGGGACTTGCTTACGGCAAGCATTTTTGAAGCCAAAACAAATTCGCGCTCCCTGATAGACAAAACTTCAGCGCGCACTATTCTTGCAAGGCCTGTCCACGAAGTCAAACCTATCACAAGCATTACGTTATAAATATTGGGTTCAAAAAACGCTATCACCAAAAGAATCAAAAAGAATGTCGGAAAACAAAGCATTATATCGGTAAAGCGCATAATAACGCTGTCTGCAATTCCTCCGAAATATCCGGAAACCATACCAAGCAAAGTTCCTATAAGAACTGTCAAAAGCGCGGCAAAAAAACCGACCGCCATGGAAACTCTCGCGCCGTAAACCATGCGCGAAAAAACGTCGCGTCCCAAATCGTCGGTACCGAGAATATGCGCCGCCGAAGGCGCTGCAAGGCGGACTGATAAATCCTGCGAAGCAGGCTCATAAGGCGCGATAAAAGGCGCAAACACCGCGATAAAAACCACCGCCGCGATGAAAACAACCCCCGCAAACGCCGCTTTGTTTTTAAATATTTTGTTCATTTGTTTTTTCCATTTGTTATGTTGTCTGAACAATGGATTGCTTCGCCGGAAACAACCCCTCCTCGCAATGACGGCAACTACACCCGGTTTGTCATTCTGCGAGGACAAAGTCCTTCGCAGAATGACAATGCCCTGAAGTCTTTCCCTCTTCACTCTGCCGTTATCTGTATCTTATCCTCGGATCCGCGGCCGCGTACGAAATGTCTGCGATAATATTTCCCAGCAAAGTCAAAAACGCGGAAATCACGCCTATTCCCATAATTACCGGATAATCCCTTGCCATTATCGCGTCAAAACCCAGCCTTCCCATACCCGGATAAGAAAAAACGGTTTCTATAATAAAACTTCCGCCGATAAGTCCCGGGATAGATAAACCTATTATGGTTATCAAAGGAAGCAAAGCGTTTTTTAAAGCGTGGTTGAAAATCACCTGTCTTTCGGAAAGGCCTTTGGAATACGCGGTTTTTATGTAATCCTGCTTTAAAACGTCGAGCATCCCGGAACGTATATAACGCGAAAGTACCGCAAAAGAACCGAGCGTAGAAACTATGACCGGCAAAACCAAATGGTTTGCCAAATCCCGGGTTTTACCGAAAAAAGAAAGTTCGTTGAAATCAAAAGAAACGATTCCCGAAATAGGAAACCACCCCAGCCACAGCCCGAACGCTATCATAAGCATAAGGGCGACCCAAAAAACGGGCGCGGAAAAACAGATAAAAACTATGACGGTCAAAATTCTGTCCGCCAAAGAATATTTTCTGACAGCGGAGTAAATTCCTGCGGGAACTGCGACTATTATCATCAAAATTATAGACAGCACGTTTAACAATATAGTGGCCGGAAGGCGTTCTATGATTTTTTCCGAAGCGGAACGCCCGTCCTTGAAAGAACTGCCGAAATCCAAAACGGCCACCCTTTTAAGCCAGTTCCAATACTGCTCGTAAACGGGTTTGTCAAGACCGTAAAGTTTATAAAGCCTTTCTTTGGATTCTGCGGTTATATTGGTATTAAAATCCGTCATCGCGTCGGTAGGTTTTCCGGGCGTAAAGTACATTACCGCAAAAGTAATTACGGTTATGCCGATTATTATCGGAATCGAATATAAAAGCCTTTTTATTAAGTATTGAAACATTGAAATCCTTTTTCCCGGTTTAGAATCATTTATCGCTAAAAGCGTACCTCTGCAGCGCTTGCGGGACCCACCACTCTTCAAAATTATGACCTACGCCTATCGGGGCAAGTTCCACCCCTTTGAACCTTTTATGCAAAGCAAGCAGCGTTTCCGGATAATACAAAAATATGCACGGAATGTCTTCAGCCATTATCTCCTGCATTTCATAATAAAGTTTCCGCCTTTTGTCCGTATCGAAAGTGCTTCTGGCTTCTATAAGTATCTCGTCAACCCTCGGGTTGCTATAGCCGAGCATATTATACTGTCTCGGGCCTGTTTCTTTTGAATGCCACAGCGAATACTGGTCGGGGTCAAGAGCAAGGCTCCAGCCCATAATTATCGCTTCAAACTCTCTCTTGGCAATGTACTGGTTAACAAAAGTCGAAAACTCTATTATCCTGATGTTTGCCTTTATGCCTATTTTCTTAAGCTGCTCCTGAACTATCTGCGCGGTGAGTTCCCTTTGCTTATTCCCCTGATTTGTCGTAATCGTAAATTCAAAACGCTTTCCTTTATATTCAAGAAGCCCGTCTTTGTTTACGTCTTCAAAGCCGAGCTCTTTTAATATCTCAGCGGCCTTCTGCGGATCGTATTCCGACATTTTAAGGTTCGGGTTATGCGCCCATACATGCGGCGGATAGGGGCCTGCGGCTTCTTTGCCTGTTCCCAGAAGAACTCCGTCAATAATATCTTTTTTATTTACGGCATATTGCATAGCCTTTCTGAAATTCTTATCGCCGAACGGCTCCATGCTCATATTAAACCCCATGTATGTGAAAGCGTGCGACGGATATCTGTATTTATCGTACTTTTCGAAAAAACTTTCGTAAGCGTTCCACTGATCCGGGCTTAAACCGACGGAATCAAGAGATTCATTCCTGAGTTCAAGAAACTGTACGGCCTGATCGGGAACCACCTGTACAATGTATCGGTTTATATAAGGCCTGCCTTTGAAATAACCGCCGTTTGAAGTAAGCGTTATTTTTTGGTCGGTCTGCCAGGACTTAAATTTATACGGCCCCGTCCCTACGGGGTTTCTGTTTGCGGAAGCATTATTTATGTCCTGACCTCTGAAAATATGCTCCGGTAAAACAGGCATCATCCAGCTCTGAAGATTCGGTGCAAACGGCGCATCATAATAAACTTTAACGGTATAATCGTCAACAATTTTAAATTTTTTAATTATGGTGAAATTTGAAGAATAAGGGGTTCTCGTATTCGGATCGGTTAAAGCTTCGTAGGTATATTTGACGTCGCGAGCCGTGAAAGGCTGTCCGTCATGCCATTTCACGTCTTTCCTGAGTTTGAAAGTAATTTCCAGGCCGTCCTTCGAAACATCATAACTTTCGGCAAGGTCGCAGGCAACCTGCAAATCTTTGTCATATTTAAGCAGTCCGTTAAACAGCTGCCCGTTTGCCGCGCCGGAGGCGCTGTCGCTTGCAAGTATAGGGTTTAAATACGACGAATCGCTGAGATTTGCCGTAATATAGGCGTCGCCGTAAACGGGTACGGAACCGCCTGAAGATACGTTTTGATTATCATTTTTTTCCGGCGAACAGGAAAAGAAAAGAAAAGTACAAAGTACAAATAACAAAGTACAAATACGGCAAGTCGGTTTTTTAATTTTGTTTTTCATTGTTATTTATTATCAGATTGATTCGCTTCAAGCTGCCGCGGACACGCATCCCCGCATCTTTATTATTTGTTCTTTGCCGCTTCCGGGTCAATTATCAACGTCAAAGGTTTTGCGCCGAAAATTTTATTTGCAGCCGCTTTAATGTCTGCAGCCGTAACATTATCTATATCGTCAAGATACTTTTCATCGTATTTGTATCCCTGCCCCACAATTTCGCGCCATGCGTAATAATACGACTGTTTCCCTACGGTCTGCCTGTCCATTATGTAAAGGCCTTTGATATATGTCTTTGTGTCTTTGAGCTCCTGCGCGTCAACTTCTTTCGAACAGAAATCTTTTAATATCTCGTCTATTCTTTTAAGCGTCAAAGATATGTTTTTTTTATCGAGCCCTATGTAAACCGCGAAATAGCTTTCTCCGATTCTTGACGGATAAATCGCGCCGACTTCATAGGCAAGCCCCAGTTTTTCCCTGAGTTCGGTAAAAAGGACGCTTGTCATTCTGCCGCCCAAAAGAGCGTTGATGACTTTTAAAGTCACAAAATCCCTGCCGCTCAAAGACGGAGCCGGAAAACCCGTTATGATATACGCCTGATTGAATTTTCCGGAAACTTTAACTTCTTCGGGCTTTTTTAAATCTAAACTCAATACCGGCTTTTCGAGTTTCTTTCCGCTTTCGATATTGCCGAAATATTTTTCAAGAGATTTTTTTACAACGCTTTCTTCGATATTTCCGGCTACGGATATTAAAATATTCGAAGCGTTATAAGAGTATTTGTGCCGGTCTTTAAGGTTTTCGGAAGTTAATGCGGAAACCGTTTTTTCGCTGCCCGCGACAGGGAAAGAGTACGAAGTATTTCCGTAAAATGCTTTTATAAAATTGTCTGAAGCCGTGCGGCCTATACTGTCTTTTCTCGAATTTAAAGCGGCGATCGTGTTTTGTTTTTCAAAATCGACTTCTTTTTCGTCAAAAAGAGGATTTTTTACGACATCCGAAAAAATTTCGCAGGCTTTATCGAAGTATTCGGATAAAAAACTCATATTAAAGCCGGACATATCGTAATCGGTATCGGCGTATAAATCCGCCCCGATATTGTCGATGTCTTTTGCGAGCGTTTCAACGGAACGGTTTGCCGTCGCCTTAACCATAAGCCTTGCCGTCAGATTTGAAATCCCCGAGTTATTTTCATTTTCGCAGACCGCCGATACGGGCGTTACGACCCTTACCGACGCGACTTTCACGCCGCTTGTTTTATTGAATATGACTTTAATACCGTTTTTAAGCGTAAAATCGTTCATTTCGCCCCCCGCGTTTTGAACAAACAAAATCTGAACCAGTAAAATAAATATTCCTATTGTTTTTTTCATTTTTTAACCCTGGCATTAAACGGCTTTCGGCAAAAGCGCCTATTGTCTCGCCCTCTCCCGCAGGGGGCGAGGAAAAAACTTTCCCGATTACGAATTTCGGGAATTGACAGTCAAGGCTGCTTATTCGGCAGCAATGCCGCGTTTGTGATTTTATCCGCGGAATAATATTTCGCGAAAAAATCCCGGACGTCTTTTTCCGTCAAAGATTCTATTTTTAGCATATAGCTTTCAACTGCCTCCGGCCTTCCCATAAGCGTCCAATAGCCTACATTATAGGCGATGTCGGACGGAGTTTCGTGAGAAAAATTCCACGAAGTTTTCAGAGCGAGTTTTACCCTGTTAAGTTCTTCTCCGTCAATTCCGTTTTCGATTATGCTTTCTATCTGCTTTTTTATTTCGGCTTTTATTTCGCCGAAATTTTCAGGAGCGAAAACCGCGCTTATATACCCTATGCCGGTTCCTTTTACCGTCATAAACGAAGAGCCTACCGAATAAACCAAATGCTTTTCGTCTTTTAAAACCCTGTAAAGCCTTGAAGATTTTCCGCCGCCCAAAACCGACATAGCCAAATCCGCGGTAAAAATGTCGTCCGAACTTATATCCGGCCCCAAAAACCCGGAAATAAGATAGCCCACTTCGACTTTATCGTTTTTAGACAGGTCTTTTCCGCCGTGCGCGCTTTCCAAAGTTACGGGGTCGGGCAAAGCCGCTTTCTTCGGGAATTTTCCGAAAGTTTCGTCTATAAGTTTTTGCGTTTTGTCTTTGTCGAAATTTCCCGAAACTACCACGACCGTTTTTTCCGGC
>JAISVT010000031.1 GCA_031271405.1 Candidatus Endomicrobium macrotermitis
TAATCTTTGTTATCATATTGTCTTCGGCAATTACCTTAAAAAGCTCTTCCTATTTAAAAAACTCTATGACTTTTTGGGACAGAGTTGTTTCGGAAAACAAAGAAAACAGCATTTATGTAATCTCTTATTACATAGACGTTTTAATGAACAACAACCGAATTAAACAAGCATTTGATTATGCAAACCATTATGCCAAAGAATCAAACTATGAGCATATCGAGCTTTTATACCAGATTGGTAAAATTTATTTATTGAACGAAGATTATGAAAATGCTTCTAAATATTTTGACATAGTTTATTCAAGAAACAGTAAAAAACAATTAGAACTTTATCTGTTAAGCTATCTTGCAAATGTCAGGGCAAACAATAAAGAAAAATCGAATTTTTATTATAATTTGGCTCTCAAAGCCACAAACTTAACGCCGGAAGAATTTGAAGAACAATTTGTAATATACGGCCGAAACTTTGATAAAGCCATTGAAGAAACAAAACTCCAAACGGCGGCCGGTAATTAAATATGCGGTTTGACATTTGGCGGAAAGTTTTATATTATGCGGACAATGAAACTTTTAATAAAAGACTTTCTCATCAATACATCTCTTTTACATGCTTTCGCGCCAGGCGGATGCATGCGTCGTTCAATTTCCGCAGCACGAATGTAACCGGAATTAAGTTCCCCGGACAGCAATCTTAACTTTAAAACAACCTATAAACGGCAAAGGCAGGCAAATATGTTTTATTTACATATGAATTTTTTTCGAATGTGCCATTAATAACAATAGTTTTGCAGTAAAATTGAAAAAATAATATCATATACAAAAAAGGAGTTATAACATGTCAAAAATAGATAATAAATTAACAAAAGAAAGTATTTTGGTTCACGGCGGCCAGGAACCGGATCCTGTTACCGGCTCGATTGCCGTGCCTATTCATCAGACTACGGCGTATCAGTTTAAAAGCACGGATCATGCGGCAAAGCTTTTTGAATTGAGCGAGCCCGGAAATATTTACGTGCGTTTGAATAACCCCACTACCGAAGTTTTGGAAAAACGCGTCGCCCTTTTGGACGGCGGGGCAGGGGCAGTCGCGGTATCAAGCGGCATGTCGGCAATTTTTCTTGCCGTTACGGTTCTTGCGCAAAGCGGCGATGAAATAGTAGCTTTAAGCAACCTTTACGGCGGGACTTACAATTTGTTTTCAAACACTTTGAAAAAGTTCGGCATAAAGGTAAATTTTGTAGATTCCGAGGATTTGGAACAGGCAAAAAAAGCAATCACTCCGAAAACAAAAGCCGTTTACGCCGAAATTTTCGGAAATCCTAAACTCAACACGCCCGAACTTGAAAAACTCTCGGAGATAGCGCATGAAAACGGTTTGCCTCTGATAGTGGATAACACTTCTACGCCTTATATATGCAGGCCTTTTGATTTCGGCGCGGATATAATCGTTTATTCCGCAACCAAATACTTGGGCGGGCACGGCACAAGCGCCGCGGGAATAATAGTCGACAGCGGCAGGTTTAACTGGGAAAACGGAAAATTCCCTTCCATAGCCGGCCCCGACGCGAGTTATCACGGTCTGGATTTTATAAAAGCGTTTAAAGAGTTCGCCTACCTTGCAAAAATCAGGGCCGGGCTGAACAGGGACATCGGGGCGATAATATCGCCGTTCAATTCGTTTCTGGTCTTACAGGGGCTTGAAACTTTACACCTGAGAATGCCCAGACACAACGAAAACGCTCTTGCCATAGCAAATTACCTGAAACAAAATAAGAACGTAGCGTGGGTAAATTATCCGGGGCTTAAAGACAATAAAGAATACGAAAAAGCCAAGAAATATTTTAACGGCAGCGGAGGCGCTTTGGTAGGATTCGGCGTTAAAGGCGGAGCGGAGCAGAGCAAAAAGTTCATAAATTCTTTGCAGCTTATTTCGCATGTCACAAATCTCGGCGACGCAAAAACTTTGGCAACGCATCCCGCAAGCACAACGCATCAGCAGCTTAGCGAAGAAGAGCGTTTGTCTGCCGGCGTAACGCCCGATTTCGTAAGGCTTTCCGTAGGCATAGAAAACGCGCAGGATATAATAAACGATTTGGAGCAGGCTCTTAAAAAATCACAGGAATGAAGGCTTTGCCTTCCTGATAAATAAAAAAACCGGCGGATATGGAAATTATCCGCCGGTTTTTTATTGCGGTATTTTCAGCTTTTTAAGTCTGCGGGGGTTTCACGCGGGGGAAGTTTAATGCTTTTCATCTCGAAAAATCCGGAAACTATGGCGCCGGCAAAATAAATGACCCATACGTAGGTATAATATTTCCCGAACACCACGGCCGCGCCTGCCGCAATAAACGTCGCGGCAAATATGACAAGGCTGGCTTCCAGATATCTCCATTTTGTCGGCATAAGGTTATAAATATTCGAAAGCTGGTAATTGTGCCTTCTGTGCCTTACATAAGCCGCGGAAAGAAGCAAAAATCCGACGGGCGAAACAAACTGGCATATCAAATGCACGGCGACAAGCTGTATTACGGGTTTCCCGTTTGAAAACCACACGGGATCGTACATTCTTATTATTCCCCAGGAATGAATAAGGCGCGATTCGCTTACCGCCAGAGAGTTGATCAAAACGAAAATTATGCCCATAAGCGAGCCGACGGCGTAAGCCGCAAAAGCGGACGAACGCGGCGCGCCGCTCGGCGTAGGGACCCAGTGAAATATAGCCACAAGTATTGACGGAGCTATAATGGCCATTAAAAAAAACTGCCTTGCCGAATTGATTATAAGGGGCATCGGATGAGGCCCCAAAAGGTTTTGGAGAGGACGCGTTATAAAATATATGCCGAACATTATAAAAGCAATTTCGATTTTTTTAAAGCCTATCTCGCCGAACATCATAGATCTGAATTTGCTTGTCCTTCTGACTTCGTAAGCCATGGCAAAATACATAAGCCCGGCAAAAACCGGAAGGAAAAAAGTTATAATCAAATCAAAATTCATATTTTACCCGCCAATTTTATATCGTAAAATTCAGGCTTAAGCTTATTGTCTTTAAGTTTTGAAGGTTCGCTTACAAAGAAAACCGGGTGCTGCCCTTTTGCGCCGTTTGTTATTTCGCAGTGTACGGTGTTTTTCAACATCGTCCAGAAACTGAGTTTCGGGTTATTAAATTCAAGTTCTGCGGCAATAAAATCTTTTTGCGCAAGTTTTCCCGCATAAAACTTTTTCAAAAACTCCGTTTTCTTTAAAAAAGAGACTATCAGGTATAAAGGCTTAAATTTTAAATTTAACGGGTTGATCAAAAGAAAATCTTCGTTATCGTCATGCCAGCTTAAACGGATATTTTGAGTCCTTTTTCCTACGCATATGAGAGTATGCGTTCCGTACTTCGGTTTTGAAGCGTAAAATCTGCTTACCGCCCCCGTTTTCGTTTTTGTCTCTACGGCCGCTTTCGAAGGCTTTATAAGCTTTATAAGTTTTCTTTTCTCCAAATCTTCAAAAAGTTTTAAACCGGCTTTTACGGGTTTTAACAATATTTCTTTTTTCATTTCGTGATTTCTGACCGCCTGTTTTCAAACGCCTTAAGGGTGTTTTCCAAAAGCATTGTAATGGTCATAGGCCCGACGCCGCCGGGCACGGGAGTTATCGCAACGTCCGTATCTTTAAAGCTTTCAAAATCCGCGTCTCCGCAAAGTTTGCCGTCCGCCCTGTTTATGCCCACGTCTATGACCGTTGCGCCGTCTTTAACGTAATCTTTCGTTATAAATCCGGGCTTGCCTATGGCGGCAACCGCGATATCGGCGGTTTTGCATATCTCTTTCAGATTTTTTGTTTTCGAATGCGCCATAATCACCGTGGCGTTATTTGCCAAAAGAAGCATGGAAAGAGGTTTTCCGACGAGATTTGATCTCCCTATGACAACGGCCGTTTTCCCTTCCATGGGTATTTGCGACTTCTGCAAAAGATATATGACTCCGAGCGGAGTGCAGGATACCAGAAGATTTTTTTTAATTATTTCATTCCAGCTTTTGGATAAATTGAGCATCCCCGCGTTAAAAGGATGAAGCCCGTCGACGTCTTTTAACGGGCTTATGGCGTTAATGCAGTCCTGCGCGTCTTGATTTCCCGGAAGAGGCAGCTGAAGAAGTATTCCGTCGGCATCAGGAGTATCGTTTAATTTTTTTATAAGCGCGATTATTTCTTCCTGCGAAGATGATGCGGGCAAAGAATAGTGCATGGATCTTATGCCCGCGTCCTCGCATGCTTTTATTTTTGATTTTATATACGTTTGGCTTGCCGGGTCATCCCCTACGAGAATCGTGGCAAGTCCGGGGGTTTTTCCGGTTTCTTTTTTTAACTTTTCGGTTCTTTCTTTAATTTCCGCCCTTGCGGCGTCGGAAATTTTTTTCCCGTCAATGAGAATCATCCGTGCCCTCTCAATACAGATTAAAATATTTAAGGAGATACGCGTTTAAGCCGGAAAGTTTGTGCAGATTCGTTTCGTTGTATTTGGTTCCGTAAAGAGTGCCGAAACCGCCCTGCGAAGAGTGTAAAACCTGAGTAGAAACCGAAATTTCTTCGTTCTCGGGAGAACGGAAAGCCACCAAAAGTTTTTCGCCTATGGAAAAATACTTTTTGCTTTCAATGGCAAGGCCGCCTTTGCTTATATTTACCATAACGCACCTGTCAAGCTGAACGCTCCCGTCGACATTATAACAATCGACGTTTACGGCCGTAAACCGCCTGACATGCTTTCTTTGTTCAATCATTGAAGATTCTCTTTTTGAAGTTTTCAGCAACGGCTTTAATTCCGAGTGTACGTAGAGTATACAAAACTATGACGACAAAAAGCAATTAAACCGACGCTTTTTCCTACGGGTTTTGCTGATTTTCGGCACCGGAAACTGCCGCTGCCGCCGCCTCGGCTTCCGCCTTGGCTTTTTCTTTTTCCTTCTCTTTTCTCTCTTCCCTTTCTTTTTTAAGGAAAGTTATATATTCGGGGAATGGAACGATCGTTTTAGTTTTGCCTAAATACACGTAAGAGGCCAGGTCTTCTTTAAATTTGATTTTTACGGGCACTTCGGGGTTTAACGAATCGTTACGCCATACGGAACCTATGATATTTTTATACTTCTTTTCCTCTTCTTCGGCTGCGGCTGCGGCTTCGGATTCGGCCGCGGCTTCATTTTCATTTTTTGCGGGCTCTTTTTTCTCCGGCTCCGTTTGCTCCGGCTCTTTCTCTCCGGATCCGGCCTCGGCTTCCGCTTCTTCGGACTCTATTATTTGCGCGTATATGCCGAGCTGTTCTTTTAATACGATCTCCGCTTCCTGCTCCGACGGCGGAGCGTCTATAAAATTTATGTGCAAAACCGCGGCCATGTTCTCGTCTTTACGCTGGAAATCCACGGTATAATCTTCGCCTTCGACAAAAACTCTTGCGCATAAAGCGGGTTGAACGAAAATAAATGCAAAAACTGCCGCCAAAATTATCTTTTTCATAGTTGCAATATTTTACAATTTTGAGCGCGGAAATTAAAGAAAAAATATTTAAAAATATATTGACTTTTGCTTTTGCCGTGCCGCCCTTAATGCGAGTCTATGAGCGGTCGATTTTTGAAATATCTATTTCACAATGTTTGAGCGGCATCCTTTAAAGCCGTTATTGCCGCGCACTGCCGAAGGCAGAGATTGGCCGTTTAATCTCGTTTTGTGAAATTGTTTTCAAAAATTGGCCGCGAATGCGTTCTGCGGCAGTTTTTTTGCATACTTTTTGAACGTCTGCAAAAAGTATGGCGGGGGTTGTGGCGCGCTGCGCTCCCCAAAAAGCTTATTATTGAAATACCCGCATATTTTATGTTATAAATGTAAAACTATGGGAAAAATATATGAGCCTAATCTCGTAAAACTTTTTTGCGGAATTATAAGTTCGGGGCAAAATTCGACCGAAAAAGCGCTTGAGGAACTTGAAAAAAAGTTCGGGACGGCGGATTTGACCAGCAAAACTCATCCTTTTAACGATTTCAGCGATTATTATAATCCGGAAATGGGCAAAGATTTAACGCGGTTTTGGATAAGTTTTGAAAAACCCGTTTCCGCGGCAGACCTTGCTCCGGCAAAAGTCTGGACAAACTCGCTTGAGGACTCTTTGTCCGTAAACGGGAAAAGGCGGATAAACATAGACCCGGGATATATCACTCCGGCAAACGTAATTCTTGCCAGCACAAAAGATTTCAGCCACAGGATTTACCTTAAAGACGGCATTTACGGCGAAGTTACGACAATATACAAAAAAAGCGGGTTCGTAAAACTTCCGTGGTCGTACCCGGACTATATGTCCGAAACCGCCGCGGAATTCTTGTCGGCGGCAAGGGCAAAACTTTTATTACAATTGAAACGGGAGCGTAAATGAAAATGTTTTTTATAGTTATGCTGACAATTTATTTGTCCGGATACGTTTACATAGCCTGGAGAATAACTTCCGGTTTAAATATGCATTCGTACAGGGCCGCCGTATATTTTATTTTTATCGCGCTGTTCGTTTTAAGCGTTCTTGCTTTTATTTTCGCAAGGTCGCAATCGCCTTTGAGCCCGGTCATAGTTCCGATAGGGCTTACCTCTATGGGCATTTGGGGAATTTTTATTACTTTTTTTATTTTGGCCGATATCGCCAATCTGCTTAACCTCGCTCTTCACGTTAAAAATTTCAGATTGTATTCGGCATATGCCGCTTTATCTTTGTCGCTTGCCGTATGCGTATGGTCTTTGCTAAACTCCGCCTTTATTCTAAGAACCAAAAATATAACGGTACCCGTTGCCAATCTGCCGGTTTCGGAATTAAAAATAGTTCAATTGTCCGACATTCATATCCACTCCGCGACGTCCCCGAAAACGGTAAACGCGATATTCGGCAAAGTCATGAAATTAAACCCCGACATCATTCTTATTACCGGCGACGTTTCGGATATGCCTTTAAACGAAAACGGCAAATTCGAGGAATACGGTTTTGACAAGCTTCACGCGCCTTACGGAGTTTTTGCCGTAACCGGAAACCATGAGTATTACGCCGGTTTAAACGCTTTTTTGGAAATATTCGCAAAACTCGGCTTCAGGGTTTTACAGAACGAAAACGTATTGATCGATAATCTCATAAACGCAGCCGGGATTAACGATATCGATCATAAAAACAGGCAGGTCATAGAAAAAGTCCTTTCCGCTTCCGATAAAAATTACCCTGTTCTTTTTTTAAGCCATCAGCCGGAAAGTTTCGATATTGCCGCGGAATACGGCAAAGATTTGAACATAATACAGTTTTCGGGACATACGCACGCGGGGCAGGTTCCGCCTATAGACATAGCCAGAAGATTTTTTATGAAATACAATTACGGACTTTATAAAATCGGAGAAAAAGCCGTATTATACGTAACTTCCGGAACCCGCTATTGGGGTCCTCCCATGAGGTTTATCACGCCGAGCGAAATAACGGTAATCACATTAAAAAACAGTTAGGAATTGGGAATGATCGGCAAAAAACTCTTGATCTTGCGGGCGAAGCCTGCCCGATCACTCCTAATTCCTGACTGCCTTTAACTTTACTTATAATATTTTCTGCCGGGCCTTATGGTGAGGATCTGGCCTACCTGAAGGTATTTTTTCTTGGCTATTTTAGGGTTGTCTTTATAAACTTCTTTTACCGTAGTTTTATATTTCGCCGCGATTTTTTCAATATAATCGCCTTTGACGACTTTATATTTCACAAACCCCGGAGACGGGTTCAAATCTTTTACCTTCGCTATATTTTCAAGGAATTTTGCTTTGCTGCCTGCCGGAATTTTAAGTTCAAACCCGGGATACCCCTGGGGAGTGCACCAGGCGTTTAACGCCGGATTGAGTTTTTTTATTTCGGCTAATGTGGTTTCGGCGCATTGCGCCGCGATTTTCAAATCTATAACCTTATCGGTTTTGACGATATCGTATTGCGCGGGCTTTGCATAATTCATTTCGGCGGCATTAAAACCGTAATGCTCCATATTTTTCGCTATCGTCACCGCGGCTATAAACTGCGGCACGTATTTCTGCGTCTCTTTGGGAATGGCGTTTCTGCCGGTCATTTCGGAGATATTGGAAGCGTTGGAAAATTTCATATCGCGTATAATTCCGTATTCCCCCCTGTTATAAGCCGCAAGCACGAGATGCCAGTCGTTAAGCATAATGTACAATTCTTTAAGATACAAACACGCTGCTTTCGTGGCTTTTTCCGGGTCGCGCCTTTCGTCTATCCAGTAATTTATATGCAGCCCCAAAGCCCTGCCCCTGTGAGGCATAATCTGCCAAAGACCGGACGCTCCCTTGCTTGAAACGTCAAAATTGGCAAAAAGGCTTTCCACTATAGGCAGATATTGGAGCTCTTCGGGCAGATTAAAACTTTGCAGGGTTTTTACTATCATTTCCTTGTACGCGCCGCTGCGCTCAAACGCGGTTCTGATGGTTTTTTTATAGCTCGTCGAATACAATTCTATATACCTTTCAACGAGAGAATTGTCAGCGCATTCCATCGGAATTTCGGTTTTGTGCGGTTCCAAAATGGGGCCCGGCTTATCTATGGAATAAATCATTTTAAGTTTGCCGAATATATTGTCAAAATCGCGAAACATAAAAAAGTAAAGGCCGGGATTTATTTCGGATTTTTCAAGTTTATCCAAAAAGCGCGAGAAATATTTTTTGGAGTCGGCAACTTTGCCGTTTCTGAAAGACTCTACGGCTTTTTTGTAAAAAGCCTCGGCTTCCAAAATTATTTTCTGCGTTTCCGTGTCTTTCGGAGCTTCGGAAACCGCCTGTTCTATAAAACTTATGAACGGATTTGTTTCTTCGCCGTCAGGCGCGGTATCGTAAGCTTCTTCGCCGTCCGTAACAATTTCTTTGTCGGTTATATCGCTCGGAACGGTTTTGCCGAGCGTCGAAGGTATTTTGGACGCGGCAAAAACAGGGTTTGTAAAAAACAGGAAAGCCGTAATGACTGCAAATATTTTTTTCATAAATTTATTACCGTAATTCTATTACCGTTTCCTTTTTGAAACGACTTTCGGGAAACTCCCGTACCGCCTGCCGGTTTCGTCTTCGCCGCTTAAGCGTTTCCCGCCGTCGAATTTGCGCATATGTTTCGGCCTTGTGTCGCGCGTTTCCGAACCCGCGTTTGCCGTAGGCTTAGCCGGCTCGACGGAAACTCTTTTGCCTTTAATATTGCTTGAATTCAAAGCGTTTATTACGTTATCGGCATGCTCGTCCGGAACTTCCACAAAAGAAAACGCGTCCAAAATTTTAATATTTCCGACAACGTTTCCGGCAAGCCCCGTTTCTCCGGCTATCGCGCCGACAAAATCTCCGGCGCGCACATTGTCTTTTTTGCCGATGCTTATAAAAAGCCTTGTCATCCCGCTTTCGCGCGCTCCCGTGTTTTCGTACCCTTTAGACTGCTTGGCAAACATATCGGCTTTTTTTTCTTCCTGCTCTTTTTTTTCGGAAACAAAAATCATTTTCAGCAAAGCCGCCGCAACGTCAAGCGAGGTGATTTCTCCGGAAATCAGGGATTCCGCCATACGGGAATACTTTTCCGTATCTTTTTCGTCTTTTAAAAAGTCTTTTACTTTTTCAAGAAGCAGCACGGTTTTGACGTTTTCCACATCGGCAAGCGACGGCACCTGCGTTCTTTTGACATTGGCGTTCGTGTATCTTTGTATGTCGCGCAGCTTGTATATTTCTTTTCCCGAAACGAAACTGTACGCTTTGCCGGCTCTTCCCGCCCTTCCCGTTCTTCCGATCCTGTGCACGTAATCTTCGTCGTCCTGCGGAAGATCGTAATTGAAAACCATATCTATGTCGTCAACGTCAATGCCTCTTGCGGCTACGTCCGTGGCTATCAAAAGCTCAATAGAGCCGCTCCTGAATTTCGCCATGACCCTGTCTCTCTGCGACTGGTTCATATCGCCGTGTATGGCGTCCGCCGAATAACCGCGCGCCTGAAGCGAAGACGTAACTTCGTCCACTCTTCTTTTGGTGTTACAGAAAACCAGCGAAAGTTTGGGGTCGTACATATCGAGGCATCTGGTCAAAGCTTCCAGTTTCTGGTGTTCGCGTATGTCGAAATAATATTGTTCTATCAAAGGAACGGTAAGTTTCTCGCTTACGACTTTTACGGTTTCCGGATGTTTTTGATACTTTTTCGTCAAAAACAAAAATTCCTTGGGCATTGTGGCGGAAAAAAACACGGTTTGCCTTTCCTGCGGCAAAGATTTTAAAATAAGCTCTATATCGTCTCTGAAACCCATATCCAGCATTTCGTCGGCTTCGTCCAAAACTATCGTAGATGCAAACTCGAGCTTTAAGGTTTTTCTTTCCAGATGGTCTATCACTCTTCCCGGGGTCCCGACTACTATCTGCGCGCCTTTCGAAAGCGCGAGCATCTGCCTGTTTATAGGCTGTCCGCCGTACACCGGAACTATATTTATGCCTCTTTTGTATTTTGAAAGAAGTTTCAGCTCTTCGCAGACCTGTATCGCAAGTTCTCTTGTCGGGCAAAGAATTATGGACTGCACGTTTTTGCTTTTTGCGTCGGTTTTTTCAAGAAGAGGAATGCCGAATGCCGCGGTTTTGCCGGTACCCGTCTGCGCCTGACCGATAATATCGGCGCCTGCCATCATTTTAGGTATGGATAAACTCTGTATGGGCGTCGCTTCTTCAAAACCAAGATCCTGAACCGCTTTCAGTATCTCATGCGACAAATTCAATTCCGTAAATTTCAACGTAGTCATACTTTTTTCATCTCTCCAGTGCTATCTTTATTCTTTTTTTATTTCCGCCGCCGTCTTCCATATACGCTATATATACGCCGCTTGCCGCATTGTCTCCGCTGTCGTTTCTTCCGTCCCACACAGCCATGCCGCTTGCGTCAGCTTCCATAGTCCTTACGATTTGGCCGAGCATTGTGTATATTTTTATCCGCGTTCCCGCGGGCATATTCGAAAAATTCATTCTGGCGTAATTTAAACCTTTTGAAGGCTGAATCGGGTTAGGGTAATATCTTACGTCTTCAAGGGCTTTTGCGGATACCGATGCTCCCATTATAGCAAATACTGACAGATGTTCTATATAGGCCGTTACATGTTTATTTGCTTTATTGACCGCGGATTTTAACGGCACCCACGCCGAATTTTCTTCGTCAAATCTCGATATGACCAAATTTTCTTCGCCCGTTTCCTCTATGTCGGATTCATTGTACGGTATCCTGAGCTCTATTTCCTTTCCGGGCAGTTTTCCCTCCGTATCTATATGCACTCCTATATTTGTATGTTTTAGTTCCCTTACGTGCGAATGCGGATGCGCCAAATTGCCGTGCTGGCGAACGCTGACTTTTATTCTTTCGCCGAACGTCCCTTCCGAAATTACCATTCTTCCCGTATTTTGAGCGCCGTCTTTGGACTTCACCTGAAACATTATTACGGCTCCGGTATTGGCAAGCAAATCGTGAGTCGAAACATTGTCCGTAACTATGCTCATGCGCGATGCCGCCGCGTATTCGGGGCCGTTATCATATGCCGCAACATAGACTTTCCAGGTACCGGAGCTTGCCGGCGCCGTAAATGCCGCCGTTATCCGCGTTTCGTCTGCCGAAATTACGCTTGGTATTATTGTCCTGTTTTCGTTTGACGCGTCTTTCAATATTATTTTCGCGTATCCGTCTTTAAAGCCGGCGCCGTTCACGGTCAAATCTACCGGGGAACCCGTGCTTACCTCTACCGGCGAAAAATTTGTTACTGTCAACGGATTATATATCGTTACTGCCTGCGTTTTTACCGCGTAATCGCCGTTTGCGTTTGTTACCGTCAAATCGAATTTTGTCCCGTCCGTTATTCCCGAAGGAATCGCAAACGACGCGGTTATTGCGGTTGTTCCGCTGCGCGATACGGACGCCGCGCTTATTCCCCTGATTTCGTTCGTCAGCTTTACGCTTGCTCCGCTTTGGAAA
This sequence comes from Candidatus Endomicrobium macrotermitis, assembly GCA_031271405.1. Taxonomy (GTDB): domain Bacteria; phylum Elusimicrobiota; class Endomicrobiia; order Endomicrobiales; family Endomicrobiaceae; genus Endomicrobium; species Endomicrobium macrotermitis. Next base: position 12,016 of record JAISVT010000031.1, read on the forward strand.
TCAGTTCCCGTAACGCTTAAACTCAAAGTTGTTCCCCTTATTCCTATATCGGGCGAAACATTGTTTATCGACATTGTGTTTCCCAAAACCAAAAACGCTTCCGTTTTTATTATGTCGCTTACATAGCCCGCGCTCGAGACTGCCATATTCCAATACCCTGCCGCAGCATTGCCGGGTATGTTAAATACCGCGCTCAGCCTGTTTTCGGAAACATACGTTACCGCTGACGCGGTTATTGCGCTGCTTCCGCTTTTTACAAGCTTTACCGTAGAACCGGCAAGAAAATTCGTTCCGTTTATAGTTACGTTTACGTTGTTCAAACCTCTTCTGCCTTCCGCGGGAGTTACCGAGTTTATGACTCCGGTTACAAGCGGAGTTCCCCCGTTTCCTACGCGGAAAGTCATTGACTCTCCGGGAGCCGATATCAAAGTTATCGGTTTTTCCGCGAGATATCCGTCGTAACTTCTGCTGTCAGGGTTTGTATCGTCGGTAAACGAAGTAAAGTTATACGCGGCATTGCTGCTTTTTTTAAAATAAACTCCTGTCGGCCTTCTGCTGTTTATCAAATTTTTCCGGCCGTCGGCTTCTTCCAGTCCCACCATAAGGCGCGCGGCATTCGCGCTGTTATTATTTCTTCGCGATTCGTCTATATGCCATATCAGCAAACCTCTGCCGATTGCGGCAGACGGCTGCGGCAGTCCTTTATCAAACCCGCCGCCGTTTCTGTTTTCGATCAAAAAATATTCTTCGCCCGATCCGGAATAAAATTGAGGCCCTTTAAATTTATATATGTTATTGTCGTTTAGGGCTGAATCCAAAATAGTGACATCCGCATTATCCGGCAGGTTTACGGGAATAGAAATGCCCAAATACTGTTTGCACCACGCGCTCCACAGAGTAGGGGTATATCCGTTTCCGCTATGGTTTCCCGAACTCATAAGGCAAAATTCCCCTACGCCTTCGTGCGTGGGAGAGCTGCTTGTGTCATACAAATCCGGAAGACCGAACAGAGCGTGGCTGATTTCGTGAACAATAGTTCCCGAACCGACCATTTTTTCCGTAAAGCCGTCATGCCTCAATTCGTTAGAACAATTATAGCGCGACACTTCTATGCCGTCGCGCGTCGTATATCTGTTTATGGAATACGCATGCGGCCATATCGTGCCCGGACCGCCGCCGGTTGCCTGTCCGCGCCCCGCATATATTATCGTCAAACAGTCTAACTCCGTCCCGTTTGAAGAACACTGCCTGAAATTAAATCCCTGATCATCGAGCTTTTTTACTACTTCCCTTACCAATTCGGGAACATTGTCATACATGCTTCCTGCGTAATACGCCGAAGTTTTGTCCGCGGTAATAACATGGGTGACTACGGAATCAACTATATGACTGCCGTAAGACGCAGCCAAAAAGAAATCCCTGACGCTTCCCGCCGCTCCGTTTACGCTGTATCCGGTCTGATTCAATAAATTATCAAAAGACTGCTGAGGGTTCGGCGTTACAAAAGGTTTGTCCGAAAAAGCCACAAGAACTACAAGATTTTTTTGGGATAAGGGATTAAACGATTCTTCCCGAACTTCCTGAGACTCGCCGGAAGAAAAAGCCTGACGCCTTTCTGTCTTTTTCACTTTTAAAGGTTCCGGAAGTTTCATCGCATCCATATTTCTTGACCTTATTTGAGCGAAATCCCTGTCTTTCAGCCTTCTTGTCAAACCTAATGCCTGCGGGCTTGCCCTTCCTACTCTTGCGGAAGTGGGTTTTAGCGCTCCGGCTGCGTCTTGCTGCGCGTACACCCACTCTCTTGTCCGCGAATCCTGAACCACCGTGTACCCTTGAGTATCTTCCGCCCAATGATAAAATTCGTCGCCGAACAAACGTACGGTTACTTTAGTGCCGTCGGGCTGCTCTACTTCTATCGGACCGGGATATGCCGGTTCGGCAAAAGATAAAGACAGCGCGGCAAAGAAGGCAAATGCCGCGATAAAAAATATTTTTACAAACCGGTTAATTGTTAACGTTATTTTCATTTTTGCCCGTCACCAAAAAAATGTTACCGAAACGCGGTGCGTATTTCCGATATTTCCCATAGGAACAAACGCGTAATCCAGTATGGTAGATTTAAACTCTATGCCCAGACCCGCGCTTGCGCCGGACAGCCCTTCGGTTTCCGCTACCGTATTGTATCCGCCTCTGAGCACGGTATTCAAATTTTCGTTTATTACCAGCTTATATTCTATGCCGGCGGCCGCGTAAGCATCGCTGTCTGCAACTTTGCCCGCGTCAAAAGCCGCCAATAAATTGTCTAGCACGTAAAAGCCGGCTCCAAGCCTTATGCCCATAGGAAGTTTTTCCGTTTCTTTGTCGTAAGTTATCCCGCGCCCGGCATTTGTCAGCGCCGCGCCTGTTTTTAATCTGCCGTCAAACAAATCCGGAAAGCTTACGCCGAAACTGAACGCGTAAGAAGCGGCGGAATTTACTATTTGCGACTGTATAAACTTTGCGCCGGCGCCTATGCCGAACCCTTTTATGTCTACTGCATACGCCAGCGATACGGCCGCGTCGTACGGATACATATTTCCGGTCGCCCTGCCGGCATCGTCAAAAGTATTTAACTCGCCGGCCGAAAAATACTGCGCGGAAATTCCTAACGCGTTTTTATCGTTTATCCTTACTATCAGCCCCGCATAATCGTAAAAAGTTTCTTCCGCGTACACCGTATGCATAAAGTCCACGGCGTTTATCTGCGATTTTGCGATTAACCCCGGATTCCAGTATATGGCGTTTGCCTCATTGGCAATAGCGGTCCCGGCTCCGCCCATTCCTATGTACCTTGCTCCGGCGCCCATTTCCAGAAACGGCAGCGCCGAGGTACCGTTCGATGCGGCAAAAACGTTTCCCCCGGCAAAAAAAATTGCCGATATTAATAACGCATATTTTAATTTCTTCATAGTATTTTCATTTCCGCAACACGCAATTTAACGCCAATAGACTAGGCATTTCCCGAATAAAAAGCAACAGTATCTTTTTGCAGGTAAAAAGGAAAGGATAAAAGGAGAGTATTTATTTCTGCAGCAAAACTTTTTCAACTTCGGCAAGATCAGTGTCCGTGCCCGAACAGCCGTCTTTGGTAAGAGGCACAAACTGAACCGCTACATCGTACTCTTCGAGTATTTTAAACGCCTGTTCGCCCTCAAAAAAACACGCTATGCCGACCATGGCTTTGGGTTTGCGCTCTTTTATAAGCTGCATAATGGCGCGGCCGCCTTTAAGAACGTACAAACCCTCATACCCGAGCTTTTTGACAAGTTCGGATATGCTTTTAATTTTACAGCCGCCGCATTCCGTACAAACGTAATGTCCTGCCCTTTCTTCTGCCGCGCAGACTGCGGTATTTCGCATACAGTGCGGGGCAAAGACAACGCGTTTATCGCAAGGAACGCCGGCAAATTTCTTTGCGTGAGCTTTATTTTGCTTTTCTGTGTAAGCCTTATAAACTTGGAGTTTGCTTTTTCTTGGAAATTTGCATATTTTCATAATGGGAGTATTATACCATATCCCGTAATATAAAACAAAAAAGCTTACGGAAATTTTTACCGTAAGCCTTTTTTAAAAAATTCAAAATTTAAATTTTGAATTTGCGCCGTCTGCTAAAACCGGTTTTGCCGCGGAGAGCAAAACAGCCCGCAGTCAATCTTTATTCCGTTTTCTGTACTTTATTATAAGATTTAAAATCGCGGCCGCATTGATAATGATATCGTCCAGCCATCCGCCGACGGGAACTACGTCCGGTATGGCATCTGCGGGGCTGATCGTGTAAATTACGGCTACAAGAAGAATTATCCAGGCAAACGAAAGCCTGCTTTTCTTCTTTACTACTTCGGGCGTTGCGGCGTTTGCGCCTTCTTTTTTATCTTCCATTTTTGGCCTCTCTTACTTCGGGGTTTGTCATTCCGGCGAAAGCCGGAATCCATTTTCTCTGTTATCGTCATTGCGGGGACAAAGTCCCGCGGCAATCCGATTTTACTAAAAATACTCTTTGTTCCTTATGCCTTTTAATAACAGCCCCGGATGCCGGGCTGCTGACTTCGGGAATGGCGCCAAGGATATTATTTTACTGAATTATCCCCTGGCAGGCAGTTGTCTCCCTGCGGAGACGAAGTCTCTCGCAGGGTCTATGGAAAAGCCGTTATTTA
>JAISVT010000047.1 GCA_031271405.1 Candidatus Endomicrobium macrotermitis
CGAAAATGGCAAAACTTGAAACCGGCGCGGATATAAGAGTCCCGCTTTTCATTAAAGAAGGCGACAGAATAAAAGTAGACACAAGAACCGGCGAGTACGTAGAAAGAGTCAGTTAACGGCAGTTACGAATTACAAATGACGAATGTTTTGCGGTTGATTCGTAATTCGGCATTCTTAATTTATAATTGTATGTGAGAGGAAATATGAATCCACAGGAAATTAAAGATTTCTTAAAGTCCATAAGAGAAACCGATATCGAAGAGCTTCAGTACGAGAGCGGCGGAAATTCTTTTTATTTTAAAAAGAACGGCGTTGAAGCTTATGTTCCGGAAGCCAAGCAGAAGCCGGCGGCCGCTGCGGTTAAAGAAAATCCGGCGGAAGCAAAATCAACCGTTGTCGCGATAAAATCGACAATGGTCGGCACGTTTTCAAACGCTCCGGGCAACGACAAACCTCCTTTTGTAAAAGAAGGCGCTTTGATAGACGCCGGGCAGAAAGTAGGCCATATCGAGGCTATGAAAATTATTAAAGACGTGATTTCAAGAGTCAAAGGCAAAATCGTAAAAGTTTCCGTTTCAAACGGAGAGTCCGTGGAATACGGGCAGGAATTGTTTTTGGTGGATACAAAATAAATACGGACGCTTAGAAGTTTGGAAGTGCAGAAGTTCGGCCGCCGCGCGCTGCCGGGCTTTCAGGCTGCCAAGCTCTCTAAACTTCCAACTCGGAGATTTAATTGTGTTTAAAAAAGTCTTAATAGCGAATAGAGGCGAAATCGCCTGCAGGATAATAAGGGCGTGCAGGGAATTGGGCGTTAAAACGGTAGCTATCCATTCCGAAGCCGACAAAGAAAGCATGCACGTAAAAATTGCCGACCAGTCCATATGCGTCGGGCCGGCAAGCGCGTCGGAAAGTTATCTCAATATTCCCAGCATTATAGCGGCGGCCGAAATTTCCGGCGCGGACGCAATCCACCCGGGATACGGTTTTCTTGCCGAAAATACGTATTTTGCCGAAGTCTGCGAAGCGTGCAAAATTCATTTTATAGGGCCTAAAAAGGAATCTATAGAAAAAATGGGCGACAAAATCGCCGCGATAGAACTTATGAAAAAGTCCGGCGTTCCGGTAGTTCCCGGTTCCGGCGGGCCTGTTGACGCCGAAGATCCGAAAATTTTCGCAATGGCTAAAAAAATCGGATATCCCGTAATAATAAAAGCTACTGCGGGCGGCGGCGGAAAAGGCATGAGAATAGTCGTTTCCGAAGAAACTCTTAAAAACTCGATCATTATGGCGCAGACAGAAGCGCAGGCGGCGTTTAAAAACCGCGACGTTTATATGGAAAAATATATAGAAGAGCCTCGCCATATAGAATTCCAGATAATGGGCGACAAATTCGGCAAAGTCGCTTATTTGCCGGAAAGAGACTGTTCCATACAGAGAAGGCACCAAAAACTCGTGGAAGAAAGCCCCTCTCCTTTTTTGAGCGAAACGTTAAGAAAAAAAATGGGCAAAGCCGCCAAAAACGCGGCAGCCGCGGTCAAGTATGTTACCGTCGGAACCGTAGAGTTTCTTGTTGATAAAAAAGGCGACTTCTATTTTATGGAAATGAACACGAGAATTCAGGTGGAGCATCCCGTGACCGAAATGGTTACAGGCATTGACCTTGTAAAAGAGCAGATAAAACTTGCCGCGGGCGAAAAACTTTCGGTCGATTCGGAAAAAATAAAAATACTCGGGCACGCCATAGAGTGCAGGATTAACGCCGAAGACCCGGACAAAGATTTTATTCCTTCGCCCGGAAAAGTCGAAAAATTATATCTTCCCGGCGGCCCGGGAATAAGAATCGATTCCCACGTTTATGCGGGCTATACGATACCTCCTTTTTACGACAGCCTGATAGCTAAGATTATAGCTTTCGGGGACAGCAGGGAAGAATCGATTGCCAGAATGTCCAGAGCTTTGAAAGAAGTTGAAATTGACGGAATAAAAAACACTTCTTCTCTCCACGGAAAAATTATGGCAAACGAGCATTTCCGCAAGGGAAGCGTCAGCACGGACTTTTTGCCGAAGTACGTCTTCGGAAGATAGCTGCGCGGATACGCAGAGGCGTAACGGCGGCGTTAAAGTAATATCATACATATCAAAAAGGCTCCGGGTTCGGGACAAAGTCCCTCCGGAGCCTTTTTTTATTGATATAATAAACCGATGAAAAAAGAAAGTTCCCAAATCATATCTATGCAGGCGTCAGCCGGTTCCGGCAAAACTTATAATCTTGCAAAACGCTATATACGTCTTTTGCTGAATCTTTACGATTCGCAGGACAGCGCTTCGGTAAGTTCTGTTATTGCCGTTACTTTCGCAAACAAAGCCGCGGTAGAAATGAAACGCAGGGTCATAGATTATTTGAAAAAAGCGGCTTTGAATCTCGATACCGAAGGGATTTTTGAAGGCGTAAATTTGCCGCAAAAGGAAATTTCGGCAAGAAGCGCGAAAATTTTAAATTTCATACTGCGCAATTACGACGGTTTTAACATAAGCACGATAGACAGTTTTATAAACCATATATTGAAAGCCTGCGCGATAAACGCCGGCGTTTCCCCGAATTTCGGCATCGAAAAAGACGTTTCGAAATATCTTAATTTCGCTTTGGACTCTTTTCTTCAAAACGCCGTTCATTCGAAAGAATATCAGGCTCTGATGGGCGATTATATTATGCAGTATCTGGTTTCCGAAAAAACGGGCTGGTTTCCGAGAAACGACATCTATAACGAAGTTGAAAACGTTTTTAAAAAAGCCGGATATAACGGGAAAGACATCGCGGCCGGCTCAAACCGTTTTCACGAAGAAATAACTTCAAAAAGCGTTAGCATCGCCGCTAAGGTCAAAGCGTTTTACGCGAAATATTCAAAACTTGCAATAAACGGAAACTCGCTCAATTCCATAAAAAATACGGCTGAAAAAGGCGAAAAAGCGTTTATAAGGCTGAACGCCCCGGCAATATTTTCCAAAGGCTTAAAATACAATAAATCCGCAGAAATAAATCCCGAGGCCGGCGAATTTTGGGACGAAATATGCAAAGACGTCAAAGATTTGTACGAATTTTACGCTGAAAACTATTACGGCGTGTATTGCGGAATATATACAAAAATCAACGGCGAATTTGAAATTTTGGCGAAAAAAGAAGAAATTGTTTTTTTAAACGAGATCAATAAAAAAACAATGAGGTTTTTTAACGCGAAAAACGCGGGCGAATTTATAATGCCGGAAGTTTATTACAGATTGTCCGAGAAATACAAGCATTTTCTTATAGACGAGTTTCAGGACACGAGTCTGGTGCAGTGGTCGGGATTAAAAAATTTTCTCGAAGAGAGCCTTGCAAACGGCGGCACATTGTTTTACGTAGGCGACCCGAAACAGTCGATATACGACTTTCGCGGCGGAAATTCAGGAGTGTTTTATAAAACGATCGGCGAGTTTTCCGCGTTTTCGCGAACCGACGAAGTTTTGGGCAAAAATTACAGAAGCCAGAAAACCATAGTGGAGTTTAACAATAAAATATTTTCAAAAGAAAACCTTGAGCGGTATTTGCTTGAAACGCGCGGGGACGATTCGGATTCGGACGGCTATAAAGAGCTGCTTTCCGCTTATTCGTCGTCATTTCAAAATTACAAGGACGAAAAAAGCAAAGGATACGTCAAAATAGAAACCGTTATCGCCGAAAACGAAGATGACGGCGAAAAAATAAGGCTGAAGTTTTTGGAGTTCACGCGTCAGGCGCTTGAAAGGTTTGACGGCGAAGACATAACGGTGTTATGCAGGACGAACGGCGAGGTTTTAAAAGCGGGCTCATGGCTTCTGGACGAAGGGTTAAACATAGAATCTTCGCATACTTTAAGCCTTAAAAACAACAATACGGTAAAACAAATAATGTCTCTGCTGTCTTTTGTCGATTCTCCGATAGACGCTTTGTCCTTTGCGTCTTTCATTTTGGGGGAAATATTCCAAAAATCTTCGGGCGTTTCAAAAGCCGAGATCGAGAAATTTTTGTTCGAACACAATAAAAGCAGCGGCAGCGAAACCTTTTATAAAGATTTTCAAAACCGCTATCCCGCGCTTTGGGAGAGGTATTTTGAAGAATTTTTCGTGCAAGCCGGATTTACGCCCGTGTACGAACTGGCCGTTTCGGCGCTTGAAAAGTTTAATATTGCGGAAAATTTCAGAAGTTCGGAAATTTTTATCGTAAGATTTCTTGAACTTATAAAAGATTTTGAAAAAGAAGATTCGGGAATAAGAAATTTCATCGCGTACTTTAAAAATTTAAAAGACGACGACGAAGTTCTTTACGTCAAAAGCCCGTCCGGAAACGGCATAAAACTGATGACCGTGCATAAAGCCAAAGGGCTGCAGTTTCCCGTGGTAATACTTCCTTTTTTGAAACTGTCCGAAAAATCTTTTGAAAACCCGTATTTTGACAATTCGCGCGAAAATATAAGGCTTGTATACATTAATAAGGCTATGGCCGAATTTTCCGGAGAATTGAAAGCCGTATTCGACAAAGAAAAAGCCAAATCGCTGCTTTCGGAGATAAACATATTGTATGTGGCTATGACAAGGGCGGAAAAAGAACTTTACGCGGTAATCCCGCAAAAAAGCGAAACCAAAAAAAGCGCGGCGGCCGTTTTAGTCGGCGGCGGAAGCGTAAAAGCGGGCTCAAAAGAAAAATACGGCGGGAAAAGCGGCGAAAAAGCGCAAAGTTTTGAAAATTCCGTCGCGGCGGGTTATAAAAGCGTTCAATACGATATAAAAAGGGAATCCGGCGGTCCGGCGGCCGATAAAGCCCTGCAAAAGGGGATCATCGTTCATTTTGCGCTTTCGAAAATAACGACTTTCAAAAATAAAAATATCGGTGAAGAAATCGATAAAGCGGCGCGGTTTACGCAAAGAAAGTTTATCCGCGAAGACACGTCCTGGGTAAAAACGAGTCTGCAGACTTTGTTTGAAAACAAAGAGGTTCTGGAAATATTCAATTACGGCGCAGGCGAGGTCTATAACGAAAAAGAAATAATAAACTCCGAAGGCGAAACTTTCAGGATAGACAAACTGATAGACATGGAAAAAGAGGTTTTGATTTTTGATTTTAAAAGTTCGGAGTCGGGATTCGAGCAAGTGAAAGAATATATGCAGAGTATGTCCGAAATATACCCCGGGAAAGAAATAAAAGGCTATATTGTCGATATCGATTCAAAAAATATAATAAGGGTTTAGAATTATTCATTTAAATACGGTAATTCCGTAAAACAATAAATTGGAGCGCAAAGGCCATAAATGTCTTCGAAAATAATTAACGTGCCGATGAACGAAAATATCATAAACGCCGTGTGCGGGCATATTTCAGGCCGGCAAAGCGCGGGCGCGGATTTCGGAAAAACCGCTGTGATAAGCGGCGGGAAGCGGCCGTTCCTTTTTATAAAGAAAGAACTGGCATTAAGAAGCGGGAAAACTTTTTACAGCCCGCACTTTTTTTCAAACGACGATTTTATAGAGCGTATCATGTTTGAAAATTCCGATTTTTCCAAAATTTCGGACTTGGAAGCCGCTTATATTTTATTTGAAACGGTTGAGTCGGAAGCTCCGGTCCTGCTGAAAAACTCAAAAACTTTTGAGAGCTTTTTGCAGTGGGCGTACGAAATTTTATTTTTTATCGAACAGACGGACTTTGAAAAAGTAACGGAAGACAAACTTAACAATCTCTCGGCCAACGCCCAAATAGGTTATGACGTGCCGGACAACATAAACGAACTTTTGAAAAATATTTTTAAAATAAGAAAAAAGTTTCATGAAACCCTTGAAAGTTCGCTGCAAACGACAAAAGGCTATTCTTTTCTCAAATGCAGCGAAATGCCGGCAGATATTTTGTGCGGGCAGTTTGACGAAATCGTCTTAACGGCGCCGTTTTATCTTCATAAAACCGAACTTGAAATATATAAAAAGATATTCGACGGCGGTAAACTTACGGTGTTTGCGCAAGGGGATCCTTTGCGTTTTGAAACTTTAAAAAAGATATATGATTATTTCAATTACCCGCTTCCCGAAACGAAAGACCCCGAAAATAAATTTACGTTAAACG
>JAISVT010000055.1 GCA_031271405.1 Candidatus Endomicrobium macrotermitis
CTTGGCCATTCCTGTAAAATTCCTTAAAAATAAAAATATAATTACCAGATATGCAAACATCGGGATATACATTCTGTTTCCGTGAAAGGTAATTCTGCTGATTTTATCGTCTCCGGAAATAAAATTCGGAAGAAGGATGATTAACGGCAACAAAAGATAGAATAATATTTCTTTCACGCCATTTTTATCCTTTTTGTAAAATGCCGCAAACAGCGATAGTAAAACCGAAATAATCCCCAGAATAAAAATTTTTATATCGCTATGCTCCGCCATCGGGCTTCTAAGGAAAAAAATTGCCGATATATGGTCGAAAAAAGCTGCGATATTCAACGGATTTCCGAATTCGAAATGCAAACTGTAACCCGTATCGGCCAGAACATTCGCTCTTGCAAAAAGGAAAACGGCCAAACATAAAGCCCATATGGCATATACGTAAAATTTTAAGCGGCCGGAATCTTTGTTTTTATGCGTTATATGGTATAAAAACAATATGAACGGAACCGTAACGGCGGATTCTTTCGTAAAAAGGCAAAATAAAAGAAAAAGAATATGAGTCAAAAGAAAAACCGGTTTTCCCGAGCGTATATATTCTATGAAGCAAATCAAACACGCAATAAAATATATAAAAAGCAATGAGTCGTTTCTTCCCGGAATCCAGGCTACGGTTTGAACCGCCACTGGATGAACCGCAAACAAAACAGCCGCCAAAAAAGACAGAGTTTTGTCGAAATTAAGGTATCTTCTGAAAAATAATAGAATAAGAACCGAAGAAATAACATGCAGAAAAACATTTGTCAGATGCGCAAAGCTCTCGGATTCACCGGCAATTTTATGGTCTGTTATAAAGGATATTGCAAGCATCGGGCGGTAATAGAGAATAGACTTCGTTTTCCAGAAAATGTCATTTTTAAACGCGTCTTTAAAAACCGACGGCGAATCATATTTCTCCGCGCATATATGTATGAGAAGTTTGTCGTCAAGATTGGTAATCCCGTAATTTATAGTTTTAGAGTAAACGGCAAAGGCTATAAAGGCCGTAAAAAAATAAGGCAGAAGCGGCAATAAACGTCCGGAAATTTTTTTAATCTTCATAATCAGGACATTATAATATAAATAAAACGAAAAATAACGCTCCGTTTGCATAAATCCGCTTATTTTAGATATAATCAGAAGAAAGCGGAGATAAAAATGGACAACAAATTTTTAAAAGAAGCTTTGACTTTTGACGATGTTTTGCTTATTCCGGGACATTCCGAAATTTTGCCCAAAGACGCAGACCTTAAAACCAAGCTTACCGAAAAAATTACCCTGAATATTCCGATAATGAGCGCCGGAATGGATACGGTCACCGAATCTAAAATGGCCATAGCCGTTGCGCGCGAAGGCGGAATAGGGATAATACATAAAAATATGCCTATAGAGCGGCAGGCGTCGGAAGTCGACCGTGTGAAAAGAAGCGATCACGGCGTTATTTACGATCCGTTTTCATTGAAAAAAGAAGCGACGCTCGGACAGGCAAAAGAACTTGCCTCGCGCTACAGAATTTCCGGCGTTCCGGTCGTCGAAGACGACGGAAGACTCATAGGAATAATAACAAACAGGGATATGCGTTTTGAAACCGATAACTCCAAAAAAGTTTCGGAAATTATGACTAAAGACCGCCTTGTGACGGCAAAAGTCGGCACCTCTCTCAAGGAAGCCAGGGAAATCCTTCAGGCAAAAAAAATAGAAAAACTTCCGCTTGTCGATGAAAAATTCATTTTAAAGGGTTTGATAACCATAAAAGACATAGAAAAAGCGATAAAATATCCGAATTCCGCAAAAGATGAAAAAGGCCGGCTTTTGTGCGGGGCGGCTATAGGAATAACAAACAATACCGTTGAACGCGCGCAGGCTCTGCTTGACTCGCAGGTGGATGTTTTGGTCGTTGATACGGCGCACGGGCACAGCCAGGGCGTGCTGGACGCTATAAAAAGTTTAAGAAAAACTTTCCCCGGCGCGCAGATTATCGGCGGAAACGTCGCTACTGCCGAGGCGGCGGAAGATCTGATTAAGGCGGGCGTTGACGCCGTAAAAGTCGGCATAGGGCCCGGGGCAATATGCACTACCAGAGTGGTCGCCGGCATAGGAGTTCCGCAGATCACGGCGATTTACGACTGCGCGAAAGCCGCGGCAAAACACGGCATACCGATAATAGCCGACGGCGGTATAAAATATTCTGGAGACATCCCCAAAGCCATAGCGGCCGGAGCTTCGGTTTGTATGATGGGCTCTCTGTTTGCGGGCACTAACGAAAGCCCGGGCGAAGACATAATATATAACGGGCGCGCTTTCAAATATTACAGGGGAATGGGTTCTTCTGCGGCAATGACCGCGGGAAGCAGCGACAGATATTTTCAGGAAAACGCCAAAAAATTAGTAGCCGAAGGAGTTGAAGGCAGAGTTCCTTACAGAGGCGCTGTGGGAGACGTTGTTTATCAGCTTGTAGGCGGTTTAAGGGCAGCCATGGGATATTGCGGAGTCCGGACTATAAACGAGCTTAAGGAAAAAGGCAAGTTTGTCAGAATAACCGCCGCAGGCCTTACGGAAAGCCATCCGCACGATATTATGATCACAAAAGAAGAGAGCAATTATTCGTCCGGCGGCGGCTGTCATTAAAAATTGCTTTTAAGAGGAAAAGATGCCGTTATTTGAATTTATATGCGGTAAATGCGGTAAAGAATTCGAAACGCTGGTTTTAAGCGGGGATGAAAGTACGGAATGCCCTTTTTGCAAAAGCGGCGAAGTTACGAAACTGTTTTCAAGTTTTTCATCTGTTTCGCCCGCGTCAACATGCGCCAATGCCGATATTTGCCGTCCGAAATCAAGGCATAAATGTTCCGGCGGATGCTGCAATCATTAGGAGTTAACGGCGCGTATGGAGGAAACGAATAAAAACCTTGAAAAGAGAAGATTTCTTTTTCCCGTATTGATTCTTGCGGTTGTTACGGCAATGGTCTATCTCGGAAATTATTCCAATGATTACGGATATTATGACGATTATAAAGAAATTGTTTCAAACGAGTATGTCCACCCTTCGGTAAAAGAAGCGTCCGAATTATTTACGAACATAGAATCCTTTCATTTTTACGTTCCGCTTAAACACCTTGCGAATTACGTCTTAAACGGCATATCTTTTTTGAATCCGCACATTTCTCATCTGTTCAGCGATTTTCTGCATATATTCAACGTTATTTTGTGTTATCTTCTTATCATAAAACTGTCAAAATCTTATAAAACCGCATTTTTAACGGCTTTGATGTTTGCCGTTTCTCCGGTATGCTCCAACGCCGTCAACGAGATTGCCGCAAGGGGGCATTTATTCACCGCCTTTTTCGGAATGCTGTCGTTTTATATGTATATATTAGCCGACGCTAAAGGATTAAAACGCAATCAGGGACTATATTTTTTGGCCGCTTCCGTACTCTTTTATTTAACCGGCTTATTTTTTTGGGCTACCATAATCCTTTTGCCCGTATTATTTGCCGTTTATGAGTTTGCCAAAGAAAAACGCCTTCCGGTTAAAACAATATGTTTGAAAATCTCGCCTTTTCTCGCAAAAGCCTTTATCGTTTTTTTGATAAACATCTATATTTCGTATTTGAAGCACAGCGCGCAAACGCAGTCCGCGGCTTTTGACAACGGCCTTATATTTTCTTTAAACCTTTTCGGCTGGCAGTCGCTTTACAAAATTCCCGCTTTGATAGCCGATTACATAACTTACTGTTTTGTCCCTCCGTTTTTTGACATAGTTTTTGCTCCTCCTTTGCAGAATTTCTTTCAAAGCCCGTTAAAATACATCTTTGCATTTGTAATTTTAGCCGCGTACTCGGCAGTTACCGTGTATATATGTAAAAAAGACAAAACTTTTCTTTTCGGAGCCGCGATATTTGCAGTTTTTTTGCTTCCCGGGCTTGTTTTTATGTATAAAACCGAACTGTTGTCTTTGAGGTATATGTACACGGCTTCGATAGGCATATTTTTTACGGTATTTGTTTTTGCAGACATTGCGCTTCAAAAATTTTCACAAAACAAATTTTTCCCCGCTTTAAAGAGGTTCGGCATTTATATTGCCGTTATATGGTTTTTTTATGCCGCGTCTGACAGCTATTTCCGCAAATACGCGTGGGCAAACCCGAAAACCGTCACTGACGCCATGATATCAAACGGAGATCTGGCGGAAGTTTACGGCTGGTTTTTAAAAATCAACTGGGAAAAAGACCTTTTGCTTAACAGGCAATACCTTATAAAAGCCAAAGAAACCCTTGAAAAAAATAAAACCGGATATGACCTGCAATACGGTTTGGTAAACCAAAACATCACCGGAAGGATCCTATATATAGATGCGTTTTTACAGTCCCTTGATAAAAATAATCCCGATAAATGATATAATAAACAGCAAATATTGAAATTACGAATAAAAAGCAGTTTGTTGTTGCCGTTAATTCGTAATTCGGCATTCGAAATTCGTAATTGCCTTTTCAGGGGTTTTATGGCTGCGGAATTTATCCATCTTCACAATCATACCGAATATTCTCTTCTTGACGGCGCCTGCAGGATCACCAACGCGGACGGCAAACCGGGAGAGCTTTTTGACGTTATAGCAAAAGAACACAAAATGCCCGCGCTTGCCATTACGGATCACGGAAATATGTACGGGGCTATGGAATTCTATTGGGCGGCTATAAAAAGCGGGATAAAACCCATTATAGGCTGCGAAGTTTATGTTGCTCCGAAATCCCGTTTTGACAGGGAAACCGATAAAAGCTCCGATGAAGGCAGATACAATCATTTGACTCTTCTTGCCAAAGATTTTAAAGGGTATCAAAACTTAATGCGCATAGTAAGTATAGGTTTTACCGAAGGCTTTTATTATAAACCCAGGGTAGATAAGGAAATTTTGCAGAAATACGGGCAGGGAATAATTGCCATGTCCGGCTGTTTGGCCGGAGAAACGGCTTCGCTGCTGCTTAAGGGAAATAAAGAAAAAGCCTTAAATACGGCTGTTTTTTACCGCGATTTGTTCGGGAAAGAAAATTTTTATATTGAAATTATGGATAACGGGCTGCCAGACCAGCAAAAAATAATCCCGGACTTGCTCGAACTTTCAAAAACTGCGGGCATTCCTCTTGTGGCGACAAACGACTGCCATTACCTCAGGAAAGAAGACGCCGCGGTTCAGGACATTTTGCTTTGCATAGGCACGCAGAGAACTCTTAACGACGTAAACAGAATGCGTTTCGATTCGGATATGTTTTATTTCCGTTCTCCCGAAGAAATGGCAAAGACGTTTTCATATGCTCCCGAAGCGTTAAAAAACACTCTTGAAATCGCGGAGAAAGTAAATATAGAAATTAATTCCGACAAACTCCTTTTGCCGAGTTTTCCCATACCCGCGGAATATAAGACCGATTCCCAATATCTTGAAAAACTCTGCAAAGAGGGGCTGAAACGCCGCTACAAAAACTTATCGCAGGTTCACGAAGACAGGCTTAAACACGAGCTCGGCGTTATAAATAAAATGGGTTTTGCGTCTTACTTTTTGATAGTTTCCGATTTTATACAATACGCTAAAAACAGCTCGATTCCCGTAGGCCCCGGCAGAGGCTCGGCCGCAGGGTCCATGGTCGCTTACGTTTTGGGCATTACGGACATCTGCCCTTTAAAGTACAATCTGCTTTTTGAAAGATTTTTAAACCCCGACAGGCGTTCAATGCCAGATATAGACGTTGATATTGCCGACGCCGGGCGCGAAGACGTCATAAATTACGTACGCAAAAAATACGGCGAAGAAAAATGCGCCCAAATCATAACTTTCGGTTCCATGCAGGCGCGCCAGGCCATAAAAGACGCGGCAAGGGTTATGGAATTTACGCCAACGGAATCGAACAATATCGCAAAACTCGTGCCTATGGGCGCTACTATCGCCGAAGCGCTGAACGCGGGCGGCGATTTGGTAAAACTTGTAAAAGCGGACGCCAGAGTCGAAAAACTGATTTCTACGGCCAGAAAAATAGAAGGTTTAAAAAGAAATACGGGCGTTCATGCCGCGGGTATGCTTATAGCAAACGAAGAAATAGTAAACTATTCGCCGCTTGCGATAAGCGCGAAAGACAAAGACATTGTCACCACGCAGTACGACGGCGAAACGCTTCCGCAGCTGGGCCTTTTGAAAATGGATTTTCTGGGGCTGCGCAACTTGACTATCATCGACGACTGCGTTAAGATGATACAGAAAAAAGAGCCGGGTTTTAACATAGACGATATTTCGCTTGAAGACAAAAAAACTTACGAACTTTTAAGCAAAGCTCAGACAATGGGCGTGTTTCAGCTTGAAAGCAAAGGCATGCGCGACCTTATAAGAAAATTGAAGCCGAGCGGCATAGACGACGTCATAGCTTTGGTCGCTTTGTACCGCCCCGGGCCTATGGGTTCGGGAATGCTTGACGATTTTGTCAACCGCAAACACGGCAGAACGCCGATAGTTTACGATCATCCGCTTCAGGAGCCGATTTTAAAGGATACTTACGGCGTTATTTTGTATCAGGAACAGGTTATGAGGATGTCCGTCGATTTGGCGGGCTTTACTCCCGGCGAGGCCGACGGACTGCGCAAGGCGATGAGTAAAAAAATCGCCGAAATAATGGAAAAACAGAGAAGCAAATTCATAGACGGCGCCGCTTCGAAAAAAATAGACAAAAAAACAGCCGAAAAAATATTTAACGATATAGTGCAGTTTGCGGGCTACGGCTTTAACAAGTCCCATTCCGCGGCCTACGGAGTGGTCGCCTACAGAACGGCTTTTTTGAAAGCGAATTATCCTCTCGAATACCTTACCGCGCTTTTGAATTCGGAGATCGGGCGTTCCGCGGTAAAAGACAACGAAGACAGCAAACTCGTTATGTATATCGAAGACGCGGAAAATTTCGGGATAAAAATACTTCCGCCGGACATTCAGCATTCCGGCAGCAAATTTAAAACGGAAAACGGAAACATACGTTTCGGAATGCTTGCCGTAAAAGGCGTGGGCGAGGGCGTGACTTCGGCTATAGAAGAGGCGAGAAGCGGCGGGGAATTTAAAAGCTGGGACGATTTCCTGCAAAGGATAGATTTGAAGTCCGTAAATAAAAAAGCTCTTGAAAATCTGGCTAAAGCCGGGGTTTTCGACTCTTTCGGAAAAAATAAATTTGAAATAAGGGCGGACATAATCGCAAGCATAGACAAATCCGTTGACGCCGCGGCAAAAATCAAGGCGGAGAAAGAATCGTCGCAGGGATTTTTGTTCGGAGGAGACGAAGCCGTCAATAATTTAATCACACTTAAAAAAGCGGACAAGCCTTTGGAAACCCTTGAGGCTCTCGGTTTTGAAAAAGAGGTTCTTGGTTTTTATATTTCGGGACACCCTTTGACTCCGCGTAAAAGGGAACTGGTGGCATATTCCAATTACAGCCTCGACAGGCTTCCCGTTCCTAAGCCGAACGTGGATTTTAAAAACGCCCAGATAGTAAGAGTGGCGGGGATGATAGCTTCGGTAAAAAAACTCGTTTCAAAAACGAAAAAGGAGCCTTACGCAAGATTTAAACTCGAAGATTTGCACGGCAGCGTGGATATAGTAATGTTTCCCAAGAAATACGAACAATTGCAGAATTATCTCGTTCAAAACAGCGTGGTGGTCGTGAAAGGCCTGCTTATGGGCACGGACGCGCTTCCCGAAATTACCGTTGAAGAAATAATGACCATAGACGAAGCGAAACGCAAATTTCAGCCGAACTGCGGCGAAGTGCATGTAAAACTTTCAACTACAAGATCCGACGATTCTTTAATAGATGAACTGAAGGAAGTTTTTGCCCGCCATAAAGGCAAAGCCAAGGTGTTTTTGGATTTGGATGATCCGTCGCACGGAGTTTACAGGATAGAGACGGGATTTTTATCGGATTGTTCCGATAATTTTATAAACGATATCGAAAAAATAGTCGGAACGAAAGACATAGTCGAACTGCATTATAACAGTTAGGAATTAACGGTCCAAGGCCGTTGCCGGGAATCCGCTGTTGCCGTTAAAAGATACAAAAAATAACAAATCGTTTTTAGTAAAAATGGATACCCGGTAACAACATTCGGGTATGACAAGAATCGGGAGTTTTAAATGTTAGACATCAAGTTTATAAGAGAGAATCTTAAAGCCGCGGAAACGGCGATGAAAAACAGAAATCAGGATATAAATTTCGAAAGGCTGCTCGCTTGGGACTCCGAAAGACGCGCGGCAATCGGCGACATTGAGCAGTTAAGGCTTAAAAGAAATCAAAAATCCGAAGAAGTCGGAAAACTCAAAAGAGAAAAACAGGAGCCGTCCCCCGAACTTCTTGCCGAGATTAATCTTATAAGAGACTCCATACAGGAACGCGAAAAATCGCTTTTGATGGTTGAAAGCCATATGGAGGATTTTTTGCTGAGAATCCCGAACATTCCGGACGGCAGCGTTCCCGTGGGAAAAGACGAAAAAGACAATAAAATCGTGCGTTTTGCCGGAGATCCGATAAAGCATTCTTTTAAATCGAAATGCCACTGGGAAATCGGCGAAAAACTGGGAATTCTGGATTTTGCCACGGCGTCGAAAATTTCCGGTTCCCGCTTTGCCGTTTTGAAAAACGAAGGCTGCGCTTTGGAAAGAGCGGTTATAAATTTTTTTATAGATACTCATAAAGAAAAAGGATACTCGGAAATAATGACTCCGTATCTGGTCAACAGGATTTCCATGCAGGGCACGGGACAGCTTCCGAAATTCGAAGAAGACGCGTTTAAATGCGCGCAGGATGATTTATATCTTATCCCGACGGCGGAAGTTCCGGTAACCAATATTTACAGGGGCGAAGCTTTGGACGAATCCGAACTTCCGAAAAAGTACGTTTCGTATTCCGCTTGTTTCAGGCGCGAAGCCGGTTCTTACGGAAAAGACACCAAAGGGCTTATAAGAAACCATCAGTTCAATAAAGTCGAAATCGTTAAATTCGTGCAGCCCGAAAGCTCCATGGACGAACTCGAATCTCTTGTCGCGGACGCGGGAAACGTTTTGGAAAAGCTGGGTCTTCCGTACAGGGTTTCTCTGCTTTGCACCGGAGACATGGGTTTTGCGTCTGCGAAAACTTACGATTTGGAAGTATGGCTTGCGGGAGAAAACGCGTACAGGGAAATTTCGTCCTGTTCGAACTTTAAAGATTTTCAGGCGAGAAGAATGGATATAAAAGTAAAATACGCGCAAAATAAGAAAAGAGAATTTCTGCACACGCTCAACGGTTCCGGAGTCGCCGTCGGAAGAACGTTTGCCGCGATACTTGAAAATTTCCAGCAGGAAGACGGCTCCGTCGTGATCCCGGAAGTTTTGAGAAAATATACGGGCTTCGACGTGATAAAACCGAAATAAACGGCAGCTTGAAGTTAACTTCACTCTTCAGGCTTTTAAACTTTAAACCGGCAAATAAGAAAACCGCCCCTTTTAGGAGGCGGTTTTCTTATAGATACTGAAGACGGTTTACTTCTTTTTTTTCGGAGCAGCTTTTTTCTTCTTGGGAGCTGCTTTCTTTTTCGCTACGACTTTTTTCTTCTTCGGCGCCGCTTTCTTCTTGCACCCGCAAGCCATTGTAGGCTCCTTTTTGCCTTTCGGCATTTTTAATCTCCGCCTTGGCGGAAGTTAATTATAACGCTATTGTAATAAAAGGGAATTAAAAAAGCAATAGTTTTTATTTTTTTCGGGCGGGAAATTAATTTTTTGCATTTTTAATTTTTTCAGTCATCGACGGGGAGACGGCGTTTTATTTCGCCCGGCGGAAAAATATTTTTTTCATCGGGAGTTTTTAAAGCCGCTATTCACACTTCGTTTTTTAGTTTGTAGAATATGAATCATGGAAAATTCATCCGCGCATTTAAGCCTCGGCACAAAACCCGTAGGAAAACTTTTGATCCAATACGCAGTGCCTGCCGTAATCGGAATGATAGCAATGTCGGTTTACAATATAACCGACAGCATTTTTATCGGGCACGGCGTCGGCCCTCTTGCGCTTTCGGCGCTTGCAATAAGTTTTCCGATAATGAATTTGAGCGCGGCTTTCGGCACTCTTGTCGGAGTCGGCGGGTCGGCTCTTTTGTCCATACGTCTCGGGCAGAAAGATTACGATTCCGCAAATTATATACTCGGAAACGTCGTAACGCTTAATCTTATAATCGGGGCGGGCCTGTCGGTGCCCGTATTGATCTGGATCGATCCGATACTGTTGTTTTTCGGGGCAAGCCGGGCGGTGCTTCCTTACGCGCGCGATTTTATGTTTATAATCGTCGCCGGAAACGTAATAATTCATTCGTATATGGGGCTTAACGCTTTGATACGTTCCGCGGGACATCCCCGAAAGGCGATGTATGCCGCGATCGCGACGGTAGCAATAAACATAGTTTTAAACCCTTTGTTTATTTTCGGTTTCGGCTGGGGAATAAGGGGAAGCGCTTTTGCGACGATAATATCGCAGTTTTTGGTTTTGCTGTGGGAAATTTACTTTTTTGCCGACAAAACGAATTTTTTGCATTTCAAGAAAGGAATGTATAAGTTAAAAAATTCCATCGTCAGGGGAATAGTCTCGATAGGGCTTGCCCCGTTTTTGCTGAACGCCGCCTCGTGCGCGGTCATTATACTTTTAAACAGGCAGTTTTCGCATTACGGCGGGGATTTGGCCGTCGGCGCTTACGGAATAGTCAACCGCGTGGCGTTTCTTTTTATAATGATAGTTTTCGGGATAAACCAGGGAATGCAGCCGATAGCCGGTTACAATTACGGCGCGGGTTTATATCCGAGGGTAAAAGAAGTCCTGAAAAAAGCGCTTGTCTCGGGCGTCATCGTGATGACTTCGGGTTTTTTAATAGTCGAATTGTTCCCTCATGCCGTCGCCGGCATTTTCTCCACGGAAAAAGAGCTTATCGGCATAACCGTTCCCGGGCTTCGCTGCGTATTCATATTTTATTCTCTTGCCGCGGTGCAGGTAGTGACTTCCGCGTTTTTCCAAAGCATAGGAAAAGCGTATTTAAGCATTGTCCTTTCCGTCACAAGGCAGGTCATATTTTTGATACCGCTTATCCTGATTTTGCCGAAATTTTTTAATATCGCCGGCGTATGGCTAAGCATGCCGGCGGCGGATTTTATGGCGTTTTTGCTTTGCGCGGCTTTGCTTAAAACGGAATATAAAAAACTCGGAGAGGTAAAAAAATGAGCTCTAAGTTTGCAATAACCATAGCCAGGCAGTACGGCAGCGGCGGATTGCCGATAGGTAAAAAAATCGCGAAAGATTTAGGCGTGCATTATTACGATAAAAATCTTATATCGCTTGCGGCGAAGGAAAGCGGTCTTGTAAAAGAATTTATAGAAGAATCCGCAGAAAAAGTGCCGTTTCGTTTTTTCGGCGGAATCGCGGACGCCATTTTCGGCGCTTTCGGAGCGGAATACGACGAAAACATAAACGATTCGATTTTTAAAATTCAAAGCGATATCATAAGAAACATAGCCCAAAAAGAGTCCGCGGTTTTTGTCGGAAGATGCGCGGACTACGTTTTAAGGGAACATCCCAAATGCCTTAACGTTTTCATATACGCCGATATGCGCGACAGGGTAAATGCCATATCTTCCGTATTAAACATAGATCCGGAAAAAGCCCTGAAAGAAATTGAAAAAAACGACAGGCAGAGAAACAAATATTACGCATATTACACAAACATAGAAAGGGGAAACGCCGGGTATTATCACCTTTGCGTAAATTCGTCCGTTTTGGGGATAGACAAAACCGCGGATTTTATACGGGAATTTGCCGAAAAAAAGTTCGGCGAAAAATGATATAATCTGTGGAAGTCAAAGTTAAAAGTGAAGAGTGAGGAATGAAGATAGCTGAAAATTTGCGGGCAAAGTCCGCTCATTCATTCTTCACTTTGAATTTTTTGTAACAGGAGCGTACATTGTCTGACAGTCTGAATAATATCGAAACGAAATATTTTAAATTCGGCAATTTGGTTCTTGAGTCGGGCAAAGAACTGAAAGACGTTTCCATTGCCTATGAGACTTACGGCGAATTGAACGAAAATAAAAGCAACGCGGTATTGATAGCGCACGCTTTTTCGGGCGACGCGAACGCCGCGGGTTTTCATAAAAACGCCTCAAAGCCCGGCTGGTGGGACAATATGATAGGCCCGGGAAAAGCGTTCGATACGGATAAATATTTTGTCATATGTTCGAACGTTTTGGGCGGATGTTCGGGAAGCACGGGCCCATTGTCGGTAAATCCCGCATCCGGAAAGCCTTACGCTTTGGGTTTTCCCGTCATAACGGTTGCCGATATGGTCGCCGCGCAGAAAAAACTTATAGATTTTCTCGGAATAAAAAAACTTCTTTCCGTTGCCGGCGGTTCTATGGGCGGAATGCAGGTTTTGCAATGGGCGGTTTCTTATCCCGAAGCGCTGCGTTCGGCAATCCCTATTGCCACGACCATGAAACATTCGCCGCAGCAAATAGCTTTTAACGAAGTTGCAAGGCAGTCCATAATGTCCGACGTAAAATGGAATAACGGCAACTATTACGAGTCGGGGCAAAGCCCGGACAGCGGTCTTGCCATAGCCAGAATGATAGGCCACATAACATATATGAGCGATAAGTCTATGGAAGAAAAGTTTTCAAGAAACCTCAAAGAGGACGCGTATTCTTTCAGTTTTTCTTCCGACTTCGAAGTGGAAGGCTATTTGAGGTACAGGGGAGATTCTTTCGTTAAACGCTTTGACGCGAATTCTTACCTGTACATAACCAAAGCCATGGACTATTTCGACGTTTCCGGCAGAAATTTTGTCAGCGAGACAAAAAACAAAGACATCAAATTTCTTGTCATTTCTTTCGCTTCCGACTGGCTTTATCCGTCTTATCAGTCGGAAAACATAGTAAGACAGCTGAAACTTAAAGGATACAATACGACGTATATCGAAATAAAATCCACTTACGGACACGACGCGTTTCTTCTCGAAGTCGAGGACGAAACAAAGCTCGTAAAACATTTTTTGGACAAAGCGTACAAAGAGGCGAAAGATGAGCGGTAAAAATATTGTTCCCCCGGAATATATAAAAATAGCGTCGGTAATGGAAAATAACGCCAAAGTTTTGGATTTGGGCTGCGGGGGCGGCGATTTGATGCATTATCTTTCGCAGGCAAAAAACATAAACGCGCAGGGTATAGAAATAAGCGAAGAAGCGATTTATTCCTGCGTTGAAAAAGGCCTGACGGTTTTTCATTCCGACATAGAAAGCGGGATAGACGCTTATCCGGATAAAAGTTTCGATTACGTCATTATGCACAACAGCCTTCAGCAGATGCACAAAGCCGGAGAAGTTATCGAGGAATGTTTCAGGCTCGGCAAAAAGGTCATAATCGGCTTTCCGAATTTCGCGTATTTGTGGGCAAGAAAAGATTTGCTGCTGGGGCATTCTCCCGTTACGAAAAGCCTGCCTTACCAGTGGCACGATACGCCCAACGTACGGTTTTTGAGCATAAAAGATTTTGAAAACTTCTGCAAAGAAAAAAAATATAAGATTTTAAACGAGTTCTTTTTCAGCGCCGACAAAGAAATTAAATTTTTGCCGAATTTGTTCGCCCAAACCGCGGTTTTCATCATTTCAAAATAAGCCGTGTCGTCATCCCCGGCAGCGGCATTCGGGTATGACAGGAAATACAAAAATACTGTTTTTAATAAAAATGGATTGCGGGTCTGGCCCGCAATGACAGATTGTCCGGAGGAATTGAAAGTGGATAAGATTTATGAAGTTCTCGAAAGAGTAAGAAAGGAATCGCCGCTGGTACATCACATTACAAACTGGGTGACAATTTACGACTGCGCCAATATCGTCAAAGTTTTCGGCGGGTCGCCCGTTATGGCGCATGCGCCGGAAGAAGCCGCGGAAATGACTTCAATATCGGCATCGCTGGTCGTAAACATAGGGACTTTAAACAATACAAGCGTCGAAGCTATGAAAACCGCAATAGCCGCGGCAAACAAAAAAGGCATTCCGGTGATATTGGACGCCGTAGGCGTGGGAGCTACAAAATACAGAAACGAAAAAATAAAAGAGCTGCTTGAATATAAAATATCCGTTATAAAAGGCAACGCATCCGAAATTGCAAGCGCCGCAGGGATAAGCGTTACCACTAAGGGCGTTGACAGCGGAAACGTTTCGGGAGATATGGTAAACATCGCGAAACAGTTTGCTTACGATAAAGAATGCGTCGTAGTGGCAACCGGAAAAGAAGACATATGCACCGACGGCGAAAGCGTGTATCTTGTCAAAAACGGCACTCCTATGATGTCGCAGGTGGTAGGTACGGGCAGCATGGCCGCTTCCGTTATCGGGACTTTTTGCGCCGTTGAAAAAGATTATCTTTTCGCGGCTATCGCCGGCCTGGTGTGTTTCGAAATCGCCGGGGAAAACGCCGACAAAACTTCGGAAGGCCCGGGAACTTTCAAAAACAAGCTTTTCGACAAAATCAGCACTTTAAGCGACATATCCATAAACAAAATGAAACGCCTTGAGAAAATACGGTAACGGCGGTAAACGGATGATGCGGGGATGCAGGGCAGCGGTGAAATACAAAGTGTGACGGCAAAGACTGTCATTCCCGAAATCCGTAGTCGGGAATACATTTTGCTTTAATGCGGATCCCTATCCGTTAAAATAACCTATGAAAGAAACAACAGAAAAACTAAACAGGCTTAAAAAAGAAAAAAACGCCGTGATTTTGGCGCATATTTACCAATTGCCCGAAATTCAGGATATTGCCGATTTTGTCGGAGATTCTTTGGATTTGAGCAGAAAAGCGGCCGAGACCGGCGCGGATACAATAGTTTTTTGCGGCGTTCATTTTATGGCTGAAACCGCGGCGATTTTAAGCCCTAAAAAAACGGTTTTGATTCCGTATGCAAACGCGGGCTGTCCTATGGCGGATATGATAACCGCCGCACAGCTTAAAGCCGAGAAATCTAAATACAGAGATCCTTTTGTAGTTGCTTATGTAAATACTTCCGCGGCGGTTAAAGCCGAAAGCGACATATGCTGCACTTCTTCAAACGCCGTAAATGTGGTAAAAAGCGTAAATGCCGAAACGATAATTTTTGTGCCTGACAGAAATCTCGGCGATTTTGCCCAAAAACAGTCCGGCAAAAAAATGATTATATGGAACGGCTTTTGCCCTACGCATAACAATATGCTTCCCGAACACGTTTTAAAAGCCAAAGAAGAACATCCCTCTGCGGAAGTTTTGGTTCATCCCGAATGCCGCCCCGAAGTTGCCGCATTGGCGGATTTTGCAATGTCAACGGGCGTAATGTGCAGGCACGTTTTGCAAAGTCCCAAAAAAGAATTTATCATAGGCACCGAAACGGGGATTTTGTACAAACTTCAAAAAGAAAGCCCGGACAAAAAATTTTACCCTTTATTTGAGCAGGCTGTTTGCCCGAATATGAAAAAAATAACGCTTGCCAAGGTTTTGGATACGCTAGAAAACAATAAAAATATCGTAAAAGTCAGCGAAGAAATAAGGGAAAAAGCTTACCTGCCTATCAAAAAAATGCTTGCCGTCAACGCGTAAGATTGCCGAGCGCTCATTTATTTGTTATAATTGCTCCGTCAGTTTAAAACGCCTTGCTTATGGAAGGGTCGCATAGTTGGTCTAGTGCGCTGGTTTGCTAAACCGGTATACGGATGAAAGTCCGTATCGAGGGTTCGAATCCCTCCCCTTCCGTTTTTGCTTCGCCTTTGAAGTTTTCGCTTCCTTATACTCCGGCTCATTTAGGTTTTACCTAAACTTCGCCGCCGCAGGCGTCGCAAAACCTCCAAATGTTTTGCAAAAATTAAAGTCTTGTGAAAACACAAAACTCAAATCTCAAGCGAATCGTACGTAACAAAACACTCTAAAGAAGCAAAAAATTTTATAGAATCGAAAAGAAAGCAAACAGTTAAATTTAACATATAAAAACAGCCGATCGGAAAATCCGGTTCGGCTGTTTTTGTTTGTGTATGAAAACCACCAGCAATGCCTGTGGAGTCAAAAAGCTTTTGTGGCATAAACAGTACATAAATTCGTTAGCATTGATATATTTATTTAATTGACTTACATGTATTTTTTTTATAGTGTATATGCAAAACCTATCAATATTGATAGGTTTTGATAGATTTTGATAGTGGCCAAGTTATATAAAATTCGATACACTTATATATAAAATCTATCAACTTTGATAGATTTTATTATATTTTAATAGGAGTGACCGTATATATGAAAATTCCAGAAAAAGCGCCGAAACTAAAAGATATACTTGATAAGTTCGGCACAAAAAGTTTATTTGAAATATCACTGGATATGAAAAAAATCATAAATGACTATGATTACTGGACAGAATTTAAACAAAAAAATTATGGAATAGAACCGGAAATTGCTTGGGTAAAAAGAGAATTCGAATCCTTGTCATACAGAAAAAATCTGCCTTTTTCAGATAAAAGCGGGAAAAATTTTTCTTTTTGGCTTACGCCAAAAACACAGCCCATTTTGCATTTTATAGATAGAGATTCTCTGTCTTTTCCGATTTCAGATATGCGAAATGAAGCGGAAAAAACAAAATATTTAATTTCATCTCTTGTGGAAGAGGCAATAGCGTCAAGCCAAATAGAAGGAGCTGCCACAACACGCCGGGTTGCAAAAGAAATGCTTGCGGCAAACAGAATGCCTAAAAACAAGTCGGAATGGATGATATATAACAACTATAAAGCAATAAGCCATATTAAAGAAAATGACTGCAAAAACCCTTTGAGTGTAGAAATGCTGCTAAATTTGCACAGAGTACTTACGGAAAATACTTTTAAGGACGAGGAAAAACACTGTATCGGCAGATTTCGTTTGCCGCTTCAAGACGATGATATAGGCGTTTATGATGCGGACGGGACTTTATTATACACTCCTTACCCTGCAGAGCAGGTTCCGCAAGAAATAAAAAAGCTTATTGATTTCGCGAATACAAATCATGACGGAGTGCAAAATGAATTTATACATCCTGTTGTAAAGGCAATTATTCTTCATTTTTGGATACCGTATATTCACCCTTTTACGGATGGAAACGGCAGGACGGCAAGAGCATTATTTTATTGGTTTATGCTAAAAAGCGGATATTGGATTTTCGAATATATTTCAATCTCAAAATTGGTGTTAAAAATGTCGGGGCAATATAAGAAATCTTTTTTATATTCCGAATGTTCGGATAATGATATGACGTATTTCATCTTATTTAATCTTGATATTATAGAAAGGTCAATAAAAGATGTTATAGAGCTCATCAATAAAAAAGAAGCCCAGCAGCGCAAAAATCGTTTTATTTTGGAAAAATACCCAAGTCTTAATTTGCGGCAAAGGGATATTTTAATAAATGCATTAAAAAATCCGAACAAAGAGTATGAGATCTCTTTGCATAAAGGCTTGCATAAAATAAGCTACGGATCTGCAAATTCAGATTTTATGAAGTTAGTAAGTCTTGGACTTATGGAAAAACGTCTGGTAGGAAAAAAGAATATTTTTATTCCTGTTAAAGATATACTTTTGAAATTGCAGCCGTGAACGGAAATAAACTATATTTTGCCGGATATCAGCACAAGTACCATAGCATTGGTTCTGTCGCAAATGTTAAAACAAAATAAAATAAAAAAAATCGGCACTTTCAAAGACGCCAAATATATAAAAGTTAAGTGATGAAAGAATTTTAAAATGTCTTCCGGCAGAAGTTCTTGCGAAGCAATCCAGATAATAAAATTGTGTTTTTTATTAGTTTTCAAATTTTGTTTTGTGGCCTGAAAAGGTTTGGACTTTTATTTGCTAAAATACAGCAAATAAAGGGATTATCCCTTGAATTACAGCATGAAACTTTAAGAGGAAGGTGTTAAAATGGAATTAAAAGATTTTATATCACAATCAATAATTGATATTTGCCTAGGGATAAAAGTTGCTCAAAAAACGATATACGAAGCAGTTGAGAATGTTCCAATTGCTCCTGCATATATGGGAGGAAAGAGCGTTTTAGAAAAAGGGGAACAAAAAATATCATTTGATATAATGGTAGAAACCTCAAGCTCTGAGCAAACTCAAAAACAAGGTGATGTGAAAATTTATGTTGTTGGTGGGAGTATAAATAAAGAATCTAATAAAAATAGTGTTAATGTAAATAGAATTCAGTTTTCAGTTCCATTTTTCCCGCAAGCGTTAGAAAAATATGAAAAAAAGTAACTGTGCAATTTAAATCGTAATATTTTTTTATACCCAAAAGAATATTTTCCAGAAAATAAGCATTAATATAAGTTGTAAGAGATCTATATATGTTGTGGTTTTAAGATATGTCCTTATAATTCCTTTCGTATCATTTATGTAGTATTATCGTATCATAAATGATACGCAAAAGCCAATAAAATGATACGAAAACTTATTAACGATTGTTTTTGAAAGCCGAATTGTCACCCTGCGCACTGCAACTTAATGCAGTGTAAACTCCGCCGCAGGGTCTGTAATTTATAGATTCTGCGATAGTGTGTCAGCCTCCGCAGAATGACGGATGGCTCTGAACAATCCTCACAGCCCGTTAATCCACTCCGCAATTTTATTATCAACGGCGCTGTTGTATTTCGGAGAAATATTGTTGAACTTTTGATAACTCGCTGTAACCGCGTTTTTGGCATTAGCCTTAAAATCCTTCTCAAAAGTACCCTCATTGCTGCCCTGCGTTGAAAAAGGGACTACTTTTTTGCCTTTAAAGTCCGCCTGTTCCAAAAATGCCAGCACAGGGGTTGCCGCGGTGTACCACCATACGGGCGAGCCGGCAAAAATCAAGTCGTAATTTTCAAAATCCGGAAAATTTGTTTCTATTTCGGGGTATTTTTTGGTTTTTATCTGTTTTCTTACGCCCATATACAAAGCTCTGCCAGACGGCATAGGTTCTTTTGTTTTGATTTCGTATATATCGGCATTCGTTTTGGCTTTTATTCTTTCTGCTATGTCTTTTGTCTTTCCGCTTAAAGAATAATAAACTACAAGAACTTTCCCCAAATCTTTTTGTACGGCAATTTGCGCGCCTTCATAGCGCGACATTTCTTTTTTATTTTTAAAATGAACTCTTGTATTATGAAATCCCGCTGCCGCAAGCGCCGCGAGAACCAAAAACAAAACCGCATAAAGAGCGTACTTTAACATAATTACTCCTTTTTAGAGTTTTTATTGATTTTGCCTATATACTTCTGATAAAGGAACGATACGAGTATAAGTATAGCCGCCGAACCGAAAAGAGAGCCTATCCTGTACAATTGTCCCAGGCTCCATAAATCGTGCAGGAACAGTTTCAGCGTCGCTGCCAATAAAAGCGCCAGTCCCGACAATCTTGCGGCTTTCAAATCTTTTATTATCCCGGAAACAAACAGCGCTATTGCAAAAATTCCCCAGCATAAAGTGTACGCCATATCCTGCGCGAAACTGTTGTTGAGACTGAACGTAATGTGTGTTCCCGCGGCAAAAAACGCCGCTATTTCTATGTTGAGTAAAACGAAAAGCAATATGACCGCGAAAGAAAGAATGGTATTTTTGTTGTTTACGTCAAAATGCTTTTCTTCGGCGGGTTTCCAAAAATGGGCGCCGATAAACATCGCCGCGATGAGTATCGCGTAAACGTAAAGATACCAGTTCAGCAGGTTTCCCGCAGACACTTCAAAGGCGGAAGTATCGGGGATTACATTTTTAAAAAACACTACGACAAAAATCCAGAAACCCCAATATTTAAGCTGTTTATAATTTATAAATTTAAACAATCCTATTAAAACGGCGGCTTCAAGCGCCCAGGAAACGTCAAGCCATTGCGTTTTGAACTGAGCGGGGAAAATCATTGTTATAAACAACAGTAACGCTGCGGCAAAAATACCTATTCTGGCCGTTTGAGAGTCATCGTCATTATTTCCGAAACTCATAATATGAGCAAGCGAAGCCCCGAAAATAACTGCAAATACAGCAGGTATAATGCCGAAATAGCCGGCAATTTCGGGGATATTTTCTGCAGTAAGATATATAAGCAGACACTGAAAAGCCCCCGAGCAGGCTACGGTAAACCACGGCATTTGCATATCCCACAGGCGTTTTCTTGACAGGAAAACAAGCGAAAAGAAAAGCGTGAAAACTATAAAATACCACAAACAGGCATGATAAGGATTTCCCGCGGAAGAATAAGAAAGCTGCCACAGCAGCTGCAAAGCAAACAGCATTACCGAGGCTATAAAAAAGCTTATATCCTGCCTTGTTTTGTTTATAAGCATCAGTATAAACGCCAAAACGGACAGTATTGAGCCGGCAATAATAAAAATATCCGGAGACGCAGGCTTAATTTTTATCATTGCGGCGCCGAGAAGCACAAAAATAGAAACTAAAAATGCGTCAAACGTCTGATACAAAACATTCTTGTCTCTTCTTACAAAAAGCGGCAGCACCGCGCTTATTATGAAAAGCATAAAATAAGAACCTAACCCGAGCCACAGTGTACGCGCCTCTAAAAAGCCGTGCGTCCATATCAAAAGCAGAATATAAGAGATGCCGGAAGAGAATAAAAACCCGGTTTCAAAATACTTGCCGTTTATCATCAGCATGGCATTACACGCGCTTATTACCAGCAGCAGTTCCAGCGCCTGATACCCCGAACTTGAAGGCGAAAGTTTATCAAGCGTCAGGTAAACGAAAATCAGTGAAAAAATATTATACAGCAAAGGCGCCAGTCTGTACGCATTGTTTTCCAGTTTAAATTTCTTGATGTTTATCAAGGCGAAAGCGGTAAACATAATGCAGAAAAATTCGTAAATCCTTGCCGTTACTTCAGGCCGGAATGTTGTATCTGTCAGCATAACCGATATAATGGAAACGCCGGCGAAAGCAAGCCAGGATAAGAAGCTCCAGTCTTTTTTTAACGCCGTTGCCATAATGGTAAAGGTAATAACCGCCGTAAAGGTAAAAACGGCCGTAATATCGAGGTTTGAGGCTGAAAAGAGTATAGGCGTAAGATATCCGCACACAGCCGCTAAAACCGCGATAGATTTGGAATTTTTACGCAATGATATATCGAGCGCGCCTATCGATGCCGCTATCATTATCATAAAAGACGCGAAGTCGTTCCATATATGATAAATATTGCTTGAAGCGTATGCCGATACATAAATAAACACGACGCCTATCGCCGATAAAACGTCTCCGGTAGTTTTTAGTTTTTCGCTGCGCGTGCGCAGACCGGCTGATATAAAAAGCAATCCTATGACGATACCCGCAAAAATTCTTGTTACGGGATTTATGCGGTCTATTGCGTATTCGGTAAAAAAAATTAATCCCAAAAACGCTGCAAAACCGCCTATCCATGCGAAAAGTTTTACTCCGGTAAACAATTCCCAGTTTATTATGGATTTGTTTTCGTCTTTGCCTGCAAACTTTTCAATAGTTTTCTCTTTGTCCGCAAACGTTTCCTGCGTTTTGATGGAAAGGTCAACGGTTTTTTCCGATTCTTTTTCAAGAACCGGCAACCTGTCTATTTTTATTTCATCGATTTTTCTTTGTATTTCGTCCCGTACTGCCGACGAAGCGGGAATGCCTGCGGGAGCGGCCTTTTTATTGTCCGAAACCGGCAATTCGGAAGGCAGCTTAAAAGTATTCTTTCTCTGTTCATCGAGCCGGTCCAAACGCCTTTCAATATCGGACATTTTTGCGGAAACGTGCATCACATAAATAAGTAACGCGAAAACGAAAAGCCACAGAAAAAACATAAAAACTCCTTTTTATACGGTTTTTGCAAGTTCACCGATGGAAATATGCTATCAAAAAACTTGTTTTTAAACAAACGGTTTCCGCCGCGGGTTAATTTAATATGTGTTATATGGTACAATTTACCGGTATGATAAACGTTTCGGCCGTACAAATACCATATGATAAACTTTTGGCAAGGCTGGGTTTTCTTAAAGCCAAAACGCAAATGGACGAAAAAACCGAAAGGCTGATAAAAGAAAACTTAAATCTTGTACAAAAACTTATCAAGCCCAAAGCGGTAATTGCCTTTGACAATATAACCGTAAACGGCGGCATTGCCGCCTTTGAAAACGGGTTTGAAATCAAAAGCGCGGATATGGCAAAACTTTTGGACGGATGTTTTAAAGCGTACGGCATTGCCGTAACAATAGGCGATGCCGCGGAAAAGAGAAGAGACGATTATATCTCGAAAAAAGAAACTTTCAATGCTTTGATTTTTGACGCCGCGGGATCGGTTGCGGCCGAAGAAACTATAGCTTCGGCATATAAACAAATAGAAGATTTCGAAAAAACAAATGAAAATTCGCTGACCAAAAGATTTTCTCCCGGATACGGCGACTGGGCTCTTGAAGCGCAAGGCGGCTTGTTAAACTGGCTTGGAGCCGCGCAAATCGGCATTGCTCTTACCGAATCTTTCCTTATGAAACCCGAAAAGTCCGTGTCGGCAGTAATAGGCGTTAAAACGGCAAATAACAAATAAAAAAGATGCAGTGATGCGCAGAGGCAGAGATGCGAAGCAGCGCCTTTGCCCTGTCTCCAAGCATCGGCCGTTAATTGTATGGTATAATACAAACTATGAAAAAAGAACGATTTTTAGAATTATTGAAAAGCCGCGTTTTAATAATGGACGGCGCCACGGGCACCGAGCTTCAGAGGAAAAAGTATCTTGACGGCGTTGAAATTCCGGAAGAGCTTAACATAAAATTTCCGGAAAGAATTTCCGACATATACTCTTCTTACGCAAACGCGGGTTCGGACATAATCCTTGCCAATACTTTCGGAGCAAACCCTATACGCTTAAAACATCACGGGCTTTTGGACAAAGCGGACGAAATCATAAAAAACGGCATTGACCTTGTAAGAAAAGCCGGCGGCAGAGATATTATTGCCGCAGGAGACATTTCTTCAATCGGCGAATATATAACCCCTTTGGGCGCTTTGTCTTTTGACCAAGCTTATGAAGCGTTTGCGTTTCAGGCAAAGCTGCTGCAAGAACACAATGCCGACATAATAGTTATAGAAACGATGACAGAGATAAAAGAGCTTAAAGCCGCCGTTCTTGCCGCAAAAGACAATTTTGGCGGAGCAATAATCGCGCAGATGACGTTTTCAAAAGACGGCGTAACCGTTACCGGAAACGATTTGAAAAGTTTTATAGCTATGGCGGAAAGTCTGGGCATCGACGCTTTGGGTCTCAATTGTTCGATAGGTTCGCGGGACTTGGCCGGACTTGCGAAAACGCTGTGCGAAAGCACAAATTTGCCCGTATCGTTTAAACCGAATGCGGGCGTGCCGGTTTTGGTCAACCGCGAAACCGTTTTTAAGGAAACAAAAGAAGAATTTATCGAATCTTCTTTAAAAGCTTACTCTTACGGCGTAAATATGTTCGGCGGGTGCTGCGGGACAAATCCCGAATTTATAAAAGCGCTTGCCGGCGAATTGAAAAATAAGCCGCCGGTAAAAAGAAATAAAGTTGAAAAATTCTATCTTTCGACCCGCGCGAAAGCCGTAAACATAAACGGGTTGCCCAAGCCCGTAATAATAGGCGAAAGAATAAACCCCACAAACAGAAAAAAACTTCAGGAAGAGCTGCTTAAAGAAAATTTTTCTATGGTAAAAGACGAAGCGCGGTCGCAGTCCGAATCGGGCGCGCGCCTTTTGGACGTAAATATGGGCGTCCCGGGAGCCGACGAAATAAAACTTCTTTCGGAAGCCGTAAACCAGATACAGGAAGTTGTTGCCGTTCCTTTATGCATAGACTCGAGCGATCCGAAAGCTTTGGAAGAAGCGGTAAAAAATTGCGCGGGCAGGCCTTTGATAAATTCCGTAAACGGAGAGGAAGCGAAACTTCTTTCGGTATTGCCGCTTGTAAAAAGGTACGGCGCCGCGGTCATCGCGCTTACTACCGATGACAGCGGAATACCCAAAACCGCCGAAGGCAGACTGGATATTGCAAAAAAGATACTGGAATGCGCGGACAAATACGGCGTGCCGCGTAAAAATATAGTTTTCGATTACCTTGTGCTTTCCGCAAGCTCGTCTCCCGAGCAGGCGGGTGAAACGCTGAAAGCCGTAAAAAAGTCCAAAGAACTTTGGCCGGAATGTAAAATTGCCCTTGGCGTATCGAACATTTCTTTCGGCCTGCCTTCAAGGCAGACTATAAATTCGACATTTTTAAAAATGGCGGTTGAAGCGGGTATAGATTTTGCAATAGTCAACCCGCATGAAAACTGGGGGATCTTCGACCCCTTTGCAAAAGACCTGCTTGAAAATAAAGACAAGGGCGCGGTCAAATATATGGAAGCGTTTGCTTCTTATAAAAAACAGGCGATGCCCGCCGAACAGGAAAATCTTCCCGTTGAAAAGCAGCTTTACTTCGCGGTTTTGCGCGGAAACAAAGAATCGGTGCCGGATATAGTAAATAAAATCGTTTCGGATAATACGGAAGCGTTTAAAACCGTAAACGGCGCGGTTTTGGAAGCGCTGAATCTGGTAGGCGAGAAGTTTGCGTCAAAAGAATATTTTTTACCGCAGATAATAATGTCGGCGGAAGCCGCGCAGGCGGCGTTTGCCGTTGTTAAAAAAATGATTAAAAAGCAGCAGCCGGATACGGCTTACGGGAAAGTCATTATGGCTACCGTTAAAGGAGATATGCACGATATAGGCAAAAATATAGTAAGCGCGGTTTTGGAAAGCTACGGCTTTGAAGTAATAGATATGGGCATTAACGTAGATTCGCAAAATATCATAGAAAAAGCCAAAGAAATCAAACCTTTGGCAATAGGGCTTTCTGCATTGATGACTACGACAATGCCGGAAATGGAAAAAGTCATAAACTTGATGAAATCGGAAAATATCGGCACTCCGGTGATAATCGGCGGCGCCGCAGTAACGCAGAAATACGCGCAGGAAATCGGGGCGCACGCTTACGCGAAAGACGCTATGGACACTGCCAAGTACGTAAAGTCTTTGACAAAAGCAGAGTGAAAAGTGAAGATAACGGCAAAGCCGTTAATTCCTCGCCCCTTACGGGAGAGGATGCCCGCAGGTGAGGGGTTTGCCGTTAACCGGGAATAATAACCCCGGAATGCTTTATCAATACTTTGTCTTTTCCGGCAATGACAAATAATATACAACACAAAAGTTAATCAAGCCAAAATGAAAAACTACCCGCAAGAATTAAAAATAAAACTGCTCCTTTGGATCGTTTCGGCCGCAATGTTTATGCAAATGCTTGACGGGTCGGTTTTAAATACCGCGATACCGTCTATTGCCGCGAGTTTCGGCGAAAACCCTTTGCAAATGCAGTCCGTCATAATTTCCTATCTGCTTTCTGTCGCCATATTTCTGCCTCTTTCCGGCTGGCTTTCCGACAGATTCGGCATTAAAAAAGTCTTTCTTTTCGCCGTAGCGGGGTTCACTTTCGGCTCGCTGCTTTGTTCGATGTCAAACTCTCTGCTTAGCCTTTCGGTTTCACGGGCTTTGCAAGGTATGGGCGGAGCGTTTCTTGTGCCTGTCGGCCGCCTTGCGGTTTTAAAAGTGTACCCGCGAAGCCGGTACGTAAACGTTTTAAGTTTTATGGTTTTGCCGGCTTTGATAGGCCCGCTTATAGGCCCGGTGCTTGGCGGGTTTCTGGTTCAGTACGCCGGCTGGCACTGGATTTTTCTGATAAATATACCTATAGGCATTTGCTGTTTTTTTGCAGCCGCCTATCTTATGCCGCGCATAGAAAGCGAAAAAAAACCGGCAAAGTTCGATTTCAAAGGGTTTTTAATTTTTGATTTTGCGCTGATTTTGCTGTTTGCCGTAGGCTCTTCCGAAAGAGTTATGACCGGTTTTTCAAACGGCTGGTTTTTGTTGCTGGCTTTGATTTTCGTATGCGGCTACGCTGTGTACTCTAAAAAAAAGAAACAGGATGCCTTATTCGATCCGGAAATGTTTAAAATCCCGAGTTTTTCTTTGGGCATTGCGGGCAATCTTATCATAAGGCTTGTGGGCGGCGCTTTGCCCTATCTTGCCCCGCTTCTGTTTCAGACGGCTCTCGGATTTTCGCCGTCAAAAGCCGGAGCCGCTCTTATCCCTATGGGAATTGCCGCCATATTTGCAAAAACTTTCGCGGCAAATCTGATATTAAAGTTCGGGTACAAAAAATTTCTTATTGCGAACACTTTGATTTTGAGCCTTTTTATAGCCATGCCGGCGTTTATAGACGCTTCTACGCCGTATTATCTTATACTGATTTTGTTTGCTTTTATAGGCCTTGCAAATTCTCTTCAGTTTACCGCGATAAATACTCTTGCTCTTATAGACGTTCCGAACAAATTTATGAGCGGAGCAAATAATGTGCTGTCCGTTTCGTTTCAGATTTCTATGTCTTTGGGAGTCGCGCTTGCGGCTCTGCTTTTGAAAAAAATACCGCACATAACGGAATCTTTTGCGCTTTTTTCACAAAATAACGGCCTAGGCCTGTTGTCCTCTTTCCGCATAACATATATAATAATAGGTGTTTTGTCGGCTTCGGGCGCGCTTATATTTCTTTTTGTTCCGAAAACCGCAGGAAATAACGTGAAAGATGCCGATATTTATTGACCGGAGGAAATATGAAAAGGATTGCATTGGTTTTTATTTCGGTTTTGTTTGCCGCGGGCTGTGTTTCTTCGAAATCTCCCGACGCGGTTGAGCAGGAAATGTCGGGAAGCTATAAGCTGGATTCGGACAGCAAAAAAACGGCCGTTGTCATTATGGGCGCGTACAATAATCTGGAGGCCGGCGAAATTCAAAATTTAAGCGAAACTCTGCAATGGGCGTCCGCAGACGGCGAGATTGCCGTTACCGATTTTTCCGACACAAACAATCCGCTCTACATTAAAGGCAGAAACGGGGTGAATTATATAGCCGTAAAAGTTTTTCCGGGAAAATATACGTTAAAAAACTTTGTGATCAAGTGGTCGGATGCGGCTTACGATTTCAATCTGGATTTCGGAAAACGGTATTCCGCCGATTTTGAAATAGCCGAAGGCGAAGTTATGTTTGTCGGAATAATACGCACGACTTTTGCCAAATTTTCCGAACAGGAATTGAAACTTCCCGGAAAAACCGAAATAAAAGTTTCGTCTTTTCTTGAAAACGGGAAAGAAGATTTATACAGAGTTACAAGTTTTTACAATATGATTACCAAAAAACCGGTAAAAACGCAGGTTATGTACTGGAACGACTCGGTTCCCGGAAGTACGCAGTCCCTTATTGCCGCAAGGCAAAAAGTTAATCCGTAATGGCCGCGTTAACGCGCCGGAGAGCGCGGCGCTTTCCTCAATGGAAATTGATTTAGTTTGCGGATTTTTGATAGAATACGAGGAAGTCAAATATTTAGTTAAAAGCAGGAAATATCATGGCAAAAAAAGATTTACTTTCGATTTACAACCTTTCCGCAAAAGAAATCAAAACATTACTGAACGATGCTTTTGAACTTAAATCAAAAAAGAAACATTTGAACGATTTAAGCGGCAAAACGCTCGGGCTTATATTTGAAAAACCTTCCACAAGGACAATGGTGTCTTTTGCCGCGGCTATGGTTCAGCTCGGAGGTACTCCCATTTTGTTAAACGCCCAGAACCTTCAGCGCAAAAGAGGAGAATCCATACACGATACGGCTTTGGCACTGTCGAAATATTTGGACGGCCTTATGATAAGGGCGTTTAAACATTCGGACGTTGAAGAGTTTGCAAAATATTCTTCGGCGCCCGTAATAAACGGGCTTACGGATTTTGAGCACCCCTGCCAGATTTTGGCCGATTTAATGACGATAATGGAGCTTCACAAGGTAAAAACCGTCGAAGCGTTAAAGAAAATAAAAATCGTTTTTATAGGCGACAGCAACAATGTGGCAAATTCTCTTCTTGCCGCTTCGGCCGTTTTAGGACTTGATTTTACGCTTATCTGCCCTAAAGAATTCGTACCCGCAAAGCAGGTTCTCAACGAAGCGTTAAAGTGGACTTCTTCGACCGGATCCCACATAATGATTACAAGCGACATAAAAGAAGCCGAAGACGCCGACGTGATATATACCGATGTTTGGACTTCCATGGGCGCGGAAGGCGAAGAGAAGAAGAGAAAAAAAGCTTTTGCGCCGTATCAGGTAAATTCGGAACTGCTGAAAGAGGCTTCGCCGAAATGCATAGTTTTGCATTGCCTGCCGGCCGTAAGGGGCGAGGAAATTACCGCCGAGATCATGGATAAATACGAAAACAGCATATTTACGCAGGCCGAAAACAGGCTCCACGCGCAAAAAGCGGTTCTGCGTTATTTATTGAAATGAAAGATTCCTGCATAATCGCATTTGTTACGGTTCCCGACCGTAAAACCGCAAATAAAATCAAAAATACCGTTTTGGAAGATAAAACCGCAGCCGCGATCGGCATTATCGGCGGCGTTTCTTCTTTTTATTGGTGGAAAGGCAAAATCGAAAACGCAAAAGAGTTTTTGCTGGTGATTAAAACCGTGAAGGCAAAGTTTTCAAAACTTGAAAAACGCGTTAAAGAAGTTCATCCTTACGAAGTGCCGGAAATAATATCCGCTGATGTTTCCGCGGGAAGCAAAGACTATTTAAAATGGATAAAAAAATATGCCGGTTCGAAATAAAAGAAAAATAGTTTTGGCTTCGGCTTCGCCGCGCAGAATCGAACTTCTTAAAGAGTGGGGTCTTCATTTCGAAGTTTTGCCGAGCAATGCAAGCGAAAAAACGAACTTGACAAGACCGTCTTACATAGTAAAATCCCTTTCTTATAAAAAAGGGCTCGACATCGCAAAAAAAAGGCCGGAAGCGCTTGTAATATCGGCGGACACGATAGTGTTTTTAAACGGAAAAATCGTAGGCAAGCCGAAAAACAAAAAAGAGTCGGAAAAAATAATAAGAGAGCTGAACGGAAGCCTTCACAAAGTTTACAGCGGAGTTTCGATAATAGACAATATTTCCGGCAAAAGCAGCGTTTTTTACGATGCTGCATCGGTCAAAATGAGAAAACTTTCCGAAGAAGCCCTTAAAAAGCTTTTCGGAAAACATATGGATAAAGCCGGCGCTTATGCCGTGCAGGATTCGGGAGACGCTTTCGCAAAAAAAGTTTACGGCGATTATTACACCGTCGTAGGGCTTCCGCGCATAAAACTTGCCCGCGAGCTCAAAAAGTTCGGCGTGAATTTGAAAAAATAAACTTATAGAATGCCTTAATATAAAAAACAGCCGCCCGAAGCGAAAACTTTGCTTCGGGCGGCTGTTTTTTATATCAGGTTAAAATTTAGTTTACAAAAATGAACTCGCTGCTTGAAATTTTGTAATTTTTAATTGTATCCTGGTACCATTCGTTAAGCAGAGTGTTTATTTTCATGTTCAAAATCATTTCTCTTACGGCGGCGGCGTCCGCTTTAACCGCGGCGTCGTATTCCTGCTCCATGAGTTTTACCGAAGACGCCAGCAGAACTTTCGTTTTTTCTACGGCAATCTCTTTTTTTCTTAAGGCTTCGTATTCTTTAGGTTTCATTTTAATGGTTTGAAGAAAGCGATAATACATATTAATGTCAAAGACATTATTATTGTTTCTAAACAACAGAGACTCTTGTATGTCTCTTTTCAATTCGAGGTCGGACACGAGTATTCCGTAATTTAAGGACTGCTGGTAAAAAACTTCGTCCTGAATCAGGGCCTGCAGAGTTTTTATTTTCAACTGATGTATCATTTCTTCGGTCACTTCTTCCGTCCCTCTGCGCGCCATTTCAAGGGAGTTCAAATATATAGAGTTGAAAAGATTTATGGATATTTCGGCGCCGTTTACCGTAGCCGCCGTCCGGTAGTCTTCTTTCTGGAAAAAATAAGAGCCGAAACCCATAAAAATACCGGCCAAAAAGCCGAGTATCGTAATTATGAAAATTTTCCGCATGTGCTTTCTTAAAAAGTTCATCATTTCTTTTTTTCTCCGGCGGGTTCTCCCGCATGCGCCATAGACGATTTTCCTTCAAAAAACGCGCCTTCCGATATTGTAAGCAGATTCGTTTCGATGTCTCCCGAAACTTTCGCTTTGTCGAGAATATCTATGCCTTCTGCGGCGTATATGTTTCCTTCCACGGTTCCGCTTATCATTATGCCGTCGGCTTTTATGTTGCCTTTAACCGCGCCGTCAGGCCCTATGAGTATGCCCGAGGCTTCCACGTCGCCGTTGATTTTTCCGTCTATTCTGATTTTTTCGGCTTTAATTTTACCTTCGATAACGGCTTTCTGCCCTATAACGGTTTCGATTCCCTCATGCAAATCTTTTGAATTTTTTCTGGTCATAGAAGTTCCTTTCCGATTGGGTATAAAAATAATCCGTTAAGTAAGAATACGGATTTGTGGGCTTTCCTTTATAATGGACTTCATAGTGTATGTGCGAGCCCGTAGCCGAACCCGTGCTTCCCATTCTGCCTATAGTTTGCCCGCGCATGACAAAATCGCCTATTTTTACAAGCCTTTTTGCCAAATGCCCGTAAAGCGTTCTATAATTGTATCCGTGATCTACTACTATCACGTTGCCGTATCCGGACTGCCAGCCGGAAAATACGATTTTTCCGTTGGCTGTGCTGCGAATCGGGGTGTTCAATGCGTTTGCGATGTCAAGTCCGGAGTGAAAGTCGCGGTTTTGAAAAAAGGGATGGTATCTGAATCCGTAAGCCGAAGAAATTCTTCCGTCGGCAGGCCATCCGCGCGGAGTGGCCATGAAAAGAGAGCGCTGTTTCGTAAGATGCGACATAATTTCCCCGAAACTGCGGCTCATAAACTTATATTGTTCGTTTAAGTGCCACGTCTGCTGCGAAATGGCAGTATAATTCAATTCGTTTGTTTTTCCGGATAAAATCAAAGACAGCGCGTTTGCCTGCATGGGGGTAGCCCCGCCTTCTCCGAGGTTTTGCCCAAGTCCTTCTTCTATGATCGCTTTTTTCGTATCCAACGCAAGCAGCGAACGGATTCTTTCGTCGTTCATCTGAAATTTTTCTACGA
This sequence comes from Candidatus Endomicrobium macrotermitis, assembly GCA_031271405.1. Lineage (GTDB taxonomy): Bacteria > Elusimicrobiota > Endomicrobiia > Endomicrobiales > Endomicrobiaceae > Endomicrobium > Endomicrobium macrotermitis. The sequence continues at coordinate 31,201 of JAISVT010000055.1, forward strand.
GTTCTTTGGTTTTTTTAATTTGGTCGGCAAAAAATAAAAACCTCATCTGCATTATTTTGTTGTCGGTTTTTGTTTTTACATAATCGATATGGCGGCTTACGAGAAAACCCGCCCAGACGGTAAGAGTTGTCCATGACAAAGCGAAAACGCACAAAAACAGCAGGGAAACGCTTAACTTTACGGGTTTGACTTTCCCGTGCGGAATGAGCATGAGGGTTATTTTTTTTCCGAAATTGGTTTTTATCCTCGAAAAAATCTTCATAAGTATCAAAAATGATATCATTAAAGGGCAGAATTTGTCAATAGAAAATAGTGAAAAAACCGTTAAAAAACAGACGAAAATGCGTGTCGCGCCGATTGAAATTGACATTGGCGGGTTTTTTTTATAATATAACCCTCACGCCGACGTAGCTCAGCTGGTAGAGCAGCGGTTTTGTAAACCGCAGGTCGTAGGTTCAAACCCTATCGTCGGCTTCTTTCCCGACTTAAAAAAACATTAAGATTATCAAAAAGCTGCTCTACTTTATAGACAAGGTTTTGTAAACCGCAGGTCGTAGGTTCAAACCCTATCGTCGGCTTCTTTCCCGACTTAAAAAATCATTAAGATTATCAAAAAGCTGATCTACTTTATAGACAAGGTTTTGTAAACCGCAGGTCGTAGGTTCAAACCCTATCGTCGGCTTCTTTCCTTGCCTAAAAAATCAGTTTCCTTTTGTTTTTAAAATCAGCCGTTAAAGCCGCCCTTAACGCGAGTCTATGAGCGGTCGATTTTTGAAATTGTTTTCAAAAATTGATGGCTAATGCGTTCTGCGGCAGTTTTTTGCATACTTTTTGAACGTCTGCAAAAAGTATGGCGGGGGTTGGGGGCGCAGCGCTCCCCAAAACGGTTGAGTTTATAGTCATTTTTTGGTATCATCTACGGACAATAATTTTTGAGGGTTCCGCAATGCGCATGAGTTTAAAAGTAAAACTGATAACCATAGTCATAGCCATAGTCGTTTCTACGGCTTTAACTCTTACCGTATTTTTCATATACACCCAAAAAGACATACTTAAAAAAAATCTTGAAAAAAGAACCGAAGACATTGCCAAAAGAATAGCCAATAACAACGAATTTTATATGTCGAACGAGCAAAAAGATGACTTGGATGTCGCGGCAAAGAACACATTGCTTGAAGAAGACGTCATTTACGCGGTGATTTACGACAGAAATGCGGTTCAGCTTGCCGAGGCTCACATTACCAATGCCGAAATCAAAGATTACCTGATTGACAATAAGCCCGATATTACCGATCCGGTTTTTTGGAAAAAAGAGCCTAGAAGCAGCTTTTTTAAATTGAGGAACGCCGGCGATATGTTCGAAGTGTTTGTTCCGATGATCTCTTACGACCGCTCTCCCGAAATAGCCGGAGCTTCTCTTGCGAACGACAGTCTGGGCAGCGATGACAGGGGCGATATAATCGGAATAGTGCGCGTAGGCGTTACAATGGACAAGCTTAACAAGCAGGTTGAAAGCGTGTCGAAAAATGTGGTTTTGCTTACCGTAATAGTCGTGCTGGGAAGTTTGATAATTTCTTTTTTCTTCATAAGGGTGATCATGAACCCCATAAGGGAGCTTGTAGTTGGAACAAAAAAGCTTTCGTCAGGCGATTTGTCTTACAGGGTCCCGCTTATTTCAAACGACGAATTAAGCGATTTGGCGAGTTCTTTCAACATGATGGCCCAGGATATAAAAGGCTATGTCGATGAACTTAACAGGGAAAAACAGGACCTGATGCGTTTAAAGGTTGTTCTCGAACAGCGAAGCGGGGAATTGGAAGAAACTCTCGAAAAAATGCAGAGTATTCAGGAAGAACTGGTAAGATCGGAAAAATTCGCGACTATAGGCCGTCTTGCCTCTTCGGTCGCGCACGAACTCAGAAATCCTATGGCAAGTTTGAAAAACATATCTTATTATCTTTCCAAAACCGGAAATTTCCAGGATGAAAAAGCAAAAAAAATGCTCGATATGCTTTCTTCGGACGTTTCCAGAGCCAATAAAATAATTACGGATCTTCTTGATTTTTCCAGAGCCAAAAAACTCAATAAAATAAACATAATGGCCGACGATTTCATAGACAAGGCCGTTTCAAATGTCACAATCCCGCCCAATATTAAAATCGAAAAGCAGGTAGGCCGATTCAGCATATTTATGGATCCCGATAAAATGACGCAGGTGCTGATCAATATAATTTCGAACGCCAGAGACGCCATGTCCGGCGGCGGTTCCATAAAAATATCCGCCGAACGCCGCAGAAGTTCCGTGGAAATAAAAGTAGCCGATGACGGCGCGGGTATGGACAAAAAGACTTTAGATCATATTTTCGACCCTCTGTTCACCACGAAATTAAAAGGCATAGGGTTGGGTTTGTCGATAGTAAAAGAAATAGTAGAAGCGCATTTCGGAACGATTACCGCGCAAAGCGAGCAAGGAAAAGGAACCGAATTTACGATAACGCTTCCCCCGGAGTGAGTTTATGGAACAGGATAAAAAACTTAATATTCTTATCGCCGACGACGAAGAAGGCCTGAGGTTTTCTCTCGCGAGCATTCTTGAAATCGAAGGGCACGACGTTAAAACCGCCGAAAACGGGCTTGAGGCTTTGCGCGTTGCCGGAGAAAACGATTTTGACGTCGCTTTTTTTGACATAAGGATGCCGGAAATGAACGGCGTGGACGCGTTTAAAGAAATGAAAAAGATAAACCCCAAGACGATGGTCGTTATGATGACCGCTTACGCCATGAACGACTTGGTAAAAGAATCTATCAAAGAAGGGGCGTTTGCCTGCATAAGCAAACCTTTTGAAATAGACGACGTTTTAAATACCGTAAAAGAAATAAATTCAAAACCCGTCGCTTTTATAATAAGCCCTGACGCCGAAACCGTAAACTTTTTGGTTTCGAATTTAAGGCAGTCCGGTTTTATAGCCGTGCCCCAGCCGAACGATGACAAAGCGCTCGAGTTTATAGGAAGAAGGCGCCCTTCTCTTATTTTTATAGATGCCGACGCCGGTATTTCCCGGGAATTTTCAGAAAAACTGGAATCCGCCGCAGGCGGCGCCTCTATCGTGGTTGCGGGAAATTCCGGGCTGAAAATAAAAAATGCCAAAGTTATAGAAAAACCTGTCGCGAAAGACGACATGGCGGAATTTTTCGGCAGTTCCGGCAAAAGCAAAGTAGCCATAATAAGCGCCGATACTTTGGCGTCTAACAATTTGAAACTTTCAATTGTCGCCAAAGGCTACGACGTAACGTACTTTCCGTCAATGGACAATTTTTTTAAGAGCACGGATCTGAACGCTTTCGGCAGCATTGTTTTCGAAACCGGAGCGAACTCCGAAATTGAAAGCCTGTGCAAAAAATCCGAAACCGGCGAGATAACCGGCAAACTGATAAGAATCATCGATTTCGAAAATCCCGCGACCGGCTGTTTGGACGGGGATAAAATAAAGTTTTTGCAAAAATCGTCCGAGACTTCCGAACTGTTAAAAATGGTGGAGGAATAAAATGCGGGCGAGCGGCGGATTTCCGGCAAAAATTTTGTTGATTCTCGCGTGCGTTTGTTCCGTCATATCGGCGTTGTCATCCGGCGTTTTGCAGCAGTCTTGCGGGCTTTTGTCGGCAATGCTGGCCATAGCCGTTTTAATTGCGCTGCCGCGCTCCGGAAAAAAAGAAGCCGAAAAACCGCAGCCTGTTAAGGCCCCGGCGCCCGTAAAACAGCTTTCAAAAAATGAATTGAACGCCGAAAAAATAGACGTTTTAAACAGATACGCTTCGGTGGTTTCCCACGATTTGAAAAACCCTCTGGCCAGCATGAAAAACATAGCTTACTATTTTTCCAATTCCGTTAAACTCGAAGGCGAAGTGCCGAACAAAATGCTGAAAATGCTTTCTTCGGAAGTCGACAGGATGAACAAAATGATAGTCGATCTTCTCGATCTCACAAGAATACGGCAGTTTAATTCGGTAATAAGCGATTTGGACGTTTTGATAACGGAGGCCGTTGAAAAAGAAAAAAGCGATAAAATAAAATTCGATTTGAACCTTGCAAATCTTAAGGCGAAGGTAGATCCCGAAAAGTTTAAACAGGTCATATTGAGTCTGGTAAAAAATTCAAAAGACGCCGTCGGCTCCGGCGGCGGGGATATTTCGATAAATATGTCTCAAACCGGCGGCAATGCCGCGATAGAGATAACCGATACCGGCAAAGGGATGGACGAACAGACTCTTGAAAAATGTTTTGATCCTATGTTTTCGACAAAAACCGCGAAAGCGCTGGGGATGTCTCTTACGGTTTCGAAGCAGATAATAAATATGTCCGGCGGCTCGATAAAAGCCGAAAATTGTCCGGGAAAAGGCGCAAAGTTTACCGTAACTTTGCCTTTGGCTTCATAAATGGGAAAAAAAATACTTACGACAAACAGAAAGGCTTTTCACGATTATGAAATCCTTGAAAAACTCGAGACGGGAATGGTTTTGTCGGGGCACGAGGTCAAATCCGCAAGAAAATCAAACATAAGCCTTTCCGACAGCCTCGTGCGTTTTTCAAACGGGGAAGCTTTTGCCGAAAATATGTACATAGCCCCTTACGAACAGATCTCCACCCACGTTTCGGATTACGACTCCAAAAGAAGAAGAAAACTGCTGATGCATAAGTCCGAAATAAACAGACTTCATTCCAAAGTAAAGGAAAAAGGGCTTACGGCCGTTCCCCTCGAAGTTTATGTTTCGCCTCAGGGCAGGCTGAAGCTGCTTATCGGCCTTGCCAAAGGCAAAAGGTCTTACGATAAAAAAGAAGCGCTTAAAAGAAAAGACATAGCCAGAGAAACTGCGAGAGAAATGCGTTAACGGCAGAGTGAAGGGTCGAGAGTGAAAAGTGAAGACGGCGGATTTTGCGGTCATAGGAAAAAATATATGAAAATCAGAGCCATAAAATTATTTGTTTGCCCGCTTTTTTTTGTTTTTGCCGCGTCGGCGTATTGCGGGGCTATAGATTTTATAAACCAAAATGTTGTAAATTCCAGCTGGCAGTATGTAAGTTCCGCAAGTTCAGGGGTGTTTTACGGCGGATATACGGTTTATATTCCGGCCGAAAGAACCGGGTTGTCTGGAAACGTTATTCTCGCTTCAAACGACGGTTCGACGCGCATTTTAAACTCGAGCGGAACTCACAGATTTTTATCTTTTAGCGCCGCAAATTCCTCGCTTGCCGCAAGCAACATAACTTTTTACGGCGGAAGGTATAACGGGATGAACACGGCGGGCGGCGGAGCCGTGTATTCCGGAGCTTCGGGTTTGACGATAAGCGGCAGCAGCGTAATTTTTAACCAAAACCGGTCCGAAACGTCATCAGGCGGCGCAATATATCTTGCCGCGGGAACGCTTACTCTGGGCGGTTCGGTGACTTTCAACAACAATACGGCGCAAACGGGTTACGGCGGAGCCGCTTACAGCGGAGGAAACATAATTTCTCTTGCGGGAAGCAGGCTTGAAATAAATACAAGCACGTCATCTTACGGCGGCGGCGCTTTTTATGCCGCAAGCGGATATATAGAAATAAGGGGCGGCGCGGTCATAAACGGCAACAGGACGATTTCCGATCAGGTTGACATAAACGGCGGCGCCTTTTTTGCGTCAAGTTATATATTGTTCGGTTCGGCAGCGGAAACCATAAGCATCACTTCCAATCAAACCCAGCGTTTCGGAGGAGCCCTTTATTCCGGAAGCTATGTCACTTTTAACGGCGGCGCAAAAATAGATTCCAACAAAGCCACTACCGGCACAAGCACCTCTACCGCGCGCGGCGGCGGCGCCATATATGCCGTAGGCTCCGTCACATTTGCCTCTTCTACCGCTGCGATCGAGCTGACAAACAATACCGCTACCGGAAACGGCGGCGCCATATATTCGAATGCATCCGTAATTTTTTCGGGTTCCTCTTTAATAGACAGAAATTCGACCGATACGAGCGGGCCGGCAAGCGACGGCGGCGCAATTTGGGCTGACAGCGGCATTAATTTCACAAACGTTTCTTCAACCGCTACAATTACTTCAAATACGGCTAAAGCCGGAAACGGCGGCGCTTTATATTCGAATACCGGGATAATTTTCAGCGGTTACGTAAATGCGACCGGAAACACCGCCGAAAAAGGTTACGGCGGATTTTCCGTTTCAAGTTCGATCGCGGTGCGTGACGGCGGAGAATTTGTATTCAATACCGCCGCCTCAAGCGGCGGCGCAATTTTTATACAAAACGGAAACGGCGTTTGGACTTCTTCGATTTCCGCGCGGCCAAAAGACGTTGTTTTCAGAGACAATACCGCGGGCGGAAAAAGAAACGACATACATATGGCCGGAAACGGCAGGCTTAATTTTTATGCGGATTCCGGAAGAAACATAACCCTTGACGGCGGAATAACAAGCGGCGGTACGGGAAACCTTGTCGTAAAAGAAGGGAGGGGAAATCTTGTTCTCAACGGCGATTTTTATATGCAGGATTTTAACGTAAACGCGGGCGCCGTTATGCTGGGAAACACCGCGGTTTTCGAAACGGGGAACGCCGTTTTCGCTTCATCGACGGTTTTTGATTTGAGAAATAACAACAATACCGACATTGTAAGAATATCTTCAAATATAACTTCGTCGGCTCTTATCTATTACGATTTCGATTCCGACTCGAACGCTTCGGATTTGATTGTCGCAAATTCCGCAAATATGGCGGGCACCACGATAAAAGTCGGAGTCGCGGGCATAGATTCTTCGACAAGGACTTATAACGTTATTAAAACTACCGCGGACAGTTCCGGAAGTATTAACATAGATAAAACAAACTCGCAGGGAAACGATATGTCGAGAGTCAGCGCGGATTTTGTCTATTACAGCGGGAATTCTTCCGGCACTTCGCTTGCCGCCTGGGACAGAGCGGATTTAAACGTTCATATAAATCAGCTCAACGTGATGAAAGAGCTGACCGGAAACCAGCTTAAAGTGGCTTTGGCTTTGGACAGGGATTACGGAACCGCAACGGACGATTTGTTTAACATTATAGATACCATAGACGATTTGCCTTCGGAGCCTGAAAAAAAGTCGGCTTTAAACGATATTTCGGGGCATATCTATGCCAATGCCGTTACGCTGTCCGCTCTGAACGCTTCAAAAAACAATATACTTTCCAGGCTTAAAAAGAGTTACTTTATAGCCGATGACAGCGTGCTTAAACGAAATGTCTGGATTCAGGGTTACGGCGCTTTGAACTCATACAGAGGCGACGACGATTCCCCGGGAGATTTCAGCGCTTCAAACAGCGGCTTTCTTGCGGGTTTCGACACTTTGAAAGACGAAAAACACATATTCGGAATAAGCGCGGGATATGTCGGCACCGACGCAGAACAAAACGGCGATAAAATAAGCATAGACGGATACAGCATAGGCGGGTACGGTTCGTATTTTTTTGAAAATAATTTCGAAGCGAAATTTATGGTTATGGGCGGCAGGCAGAATTACGCGTCTTCAAGGGATATAAGGTATCTCAACAGAACCACAAAAGCTTCTTTTGTCGGATACAGCTTGAACCTTTCGGCGGAAGCCGGGTACGATTATTACTACAAAAACAACGTTTATTTCAGGCCTTTTGCGGGCCTAGACTATTCGTTTGTCGCGACAAACGAATTCAGCGAAACCGGAGTGAATTTTTCCACAAGCGCGGCGGATTTGACGATTTATTCGGGTTCGTACAACAGGGTAAACACGGCTTTGGGCATTCAGATCAATAACGGCACGCAGATGAGGCTGAAATGGTACGGCGAAATTAAAGCGGACCTGCTTTTGCTCGGCAGGGCAGGCGAATTTGCAGGGAAATTCAAAAACTCCGAACACGAACTTGAAATAAAAGGCATCACCAACGACGTGTTTAATTTCGGAATCGGAGCGGGCGCTTTGTACGACATATCTTCAAGTTTCAGCGCTTACGCGAATATCAGCTGTTCGTTTTCCGGCACTCAGACCGGTTTTTACGGCAATTTGGGGTTAAACTATAAATTTTCAACCGAAATTATCGGCTTTTACGACAGATAATCCGGCAAAAGCCGCAAAACAAGCGCGTGTTTGACAAAGAAATCTTTTAAATGTTATATTTACCGAATATAAATCAATATACTTTCAGACGGAGGAAAAATGTCTTCTCCAAAAGAAATACTGCAAGCCATAAAAGAGAAATCGAAGCAGGAGCTTGAAAAAATCGGGTTTTTTAAACCGGTAAAAATTTACGTGGGTTCTGCTACGTGCGAAAATGCCGCCGGCGCCCAAAAAGCGTCGGAAATTTTTGAAAACGCTTTAAAAGAGGGTTCGGCCGATTTTTATTTGAGCAAAAAAGGCTGCGCGGGCAGGTGCAATCTTGAGCCTACCGTCGAAGTCGTTACCGGAAAAGAAACGGTAAAATACGTTCAGGTCAACGAAGAAAAAGCCCGCGAAATCATACAAAAACATTTAAGCAACGCCGGAGAGTCAAAATGACAAAACAGCACATTTACGATAATTTCGACAAAACTTTCGGCGATGTAAAATATTTCGAAAAACAAAAGCGCATAGCTTTGAGAAACTGCGGTTTGATAGACCCGGAAAACATTTACGATAGATCGGAAG
>JAISVT010000060.1 GCA_031271405.1 Candidatus Endomicrobium macrotermitis
CAATACTTTCGTTATTGCCGCAGTCAGCGTCGTTTTGCCGTGGTCCACGTGTCCTATCGTCCCTACGTTTACGTGCGGTTTGCTTCTATCAAACTTTTCTTTTGACATGGCTTTGCTCCCTAAAAAATTTATTTTAACCTATATATTCCTGCATAACATTAGCCGAGGGTGGGAATTGAACCCACGACCACCTCCTTACCAAGGAGGTGCTCTACCACTGAGCCACCCCGGCGTTGTTTAATGAGGTTTGAAACTTTATAATCAGCGGGAGACGGGAATCGAACCCGCGTGGCCAGCTTGGAAGGCTGGAGCACTACCATTGTGCTACTCCCGCAAGAACAACAATTACAAATTACGAATTTTATTCGCAACCGGTCATTCGTAATTTCTAATTGCCGTTTGAAGTGGGGGCGGATGGATTTGAACCACCGAAGGGCAAGCCCGCCAGATTTACAGTCTGGTGCATTAGACCACTCTGCCACACCCCCGTCGTCATTAATATAAAAGGAAAAAAGAACTTCGAAGCTTTGTTTAATGCTTATATAGAATAACTTGTTGATTATACTACAAAACGTTTTTAAATGTCAAACTCTATTTTAAAGTTATCGAAACCGGGCAATGGTCGGAGCCTTGGACGTCTTTTAATATGTCTGCGCTTTTTAAATCTTTAACCAAATTACCGGACACAAAAAAATAATCTATTCTCCAGCCTACGTTTCTTGAACGCGCGGCCGTTTTGTAATCCCACCATGTGTAATTATCGGGAGATTTATCGAAATGCCTGAAAGTATCCGTAAAACCGGTTTTTACCAAATTATCAAGTTTTTCCCTTTCTATAGGCATAAATCCGGTATTTTCTTCGTTTTCTTTGGGCCTTGCCAAATCTATGGGGAAATGGGCTGTATTGTAATCCCCGCAAATTATGATTTTTTTATTTTTAAACTTGCCTAAGTATCCGATAAAATAATCGTAAAAATCAAGTTTGTATTGCAACCTTTCTTCGGAAGCTCCGCCGTTGGGGAAATAAATATTAAAAAGAACGAAGTCTTTAAAATCGAGCCTTAAAATTCTGCCTTCGCTGTCAAACTTTTCATTTTCGATTCCCGCCGTTACCGATTCGGGAGCAAGTTTTGACCATACGCATACGCCGCTGTAGCCTTTGCGCTGCGCGGATGAAGCATAAAAATTGTAACCGCCGATTTCTTTAATATCCTTAGGAAACTGATTTTCTTCGGCTTTGGTTTCCTGAAGGCAAACGACGTCGGCGTTTTCTTTTTTAAACCAGCCGAGAAAACCTTTTTTGTAAACCGCCCTTATTCCGTTGACGTTCCAGGATATTATTTTCATACGCCGGCAGACAATAGATTTAACGCCGCCTCCGCTTCTTTTATGTTTGTTTCGGTCTGTTCGACGCTTTCCGGATCGTTCAATTCTTTGTGAAGTTCGAGCGATTGGGAAAACACGGATATAGATTTTTTTATCCCTTCGGCATCTTTCGCGGCGTCCGCAACGTTAAAGACGCTCAAAGCAAGATTGTTTTTGACTTTTGCGGTAAGTTTTTTATTTTCCGGATTTATTTTTACCAACGCTTTTTCATACTGAATAGCGGCCTGCGAAAAATTTCCGCCGGCTGCGGACTTATCGGCTTTGGCTACAGCCCATGCCGATGAAATCCTGCCGGCGGAATTATTTACCGCGACTATAATGTCTCCGAGAACCCCGGAAATCGCAAGCCCCGCTATGAAACCGATAAGTACAGTCGCGAACGCTTTCACAAAACTAAAATTTCGCGTTTGCAAAAACCATGAATTTAAGAGGGCTTCTTTTAATTATGTTTACAAGTCCTAATTGAAGTCCTTTCATTTTTTCAGTTTTGTTTATAAAACCAAACTGAAGGCCCGTCATATCTTCAGCCATATTAAAAAAACCGCATTGCAGACCTTTCACAACTTTAGACTTATTCAAAAAACCTATTTGTGCGCCCGCGACGCTTCCTCTTCCGAAATTTACAAGGCCGTACTGAAGCCCGCCGAATTTTGTAGTGCTTGTAACAGCCGCCATCTGAACGCCTAAACCGTTGTCGGTTCTGGCATAAACGGCATTCCAGGCTACTCCCTTAAATTCCGGAGTATACGTTCCTATTCCGATTTCGACACCGTAAACCGTATCGCTTGCAGGCACGGCGATTTTGTTCCACAAAGAAAGTTTAACAGGGGTCGCGGCGGCAAAAGATGATCCGGCAAACAACAGTACTGAGCAAACGGCAAGCAACACTTTTCTCATTCTCATTCTCCTTTTTTCAGGCGCCTTATGACGCCTGTTTTAAAAATTTGACCGCGTCGGCTTTAAGTTTATCAAAACCGGTTTTCTTTCTGGCGCTTACGGCAAAAACGAACTCCTTATCTATTTCGAAATACATGGAAATTTTTTCCAGGAGTTCGGATAAATCAACGTTTGCAGGCAGTTTGTCGCATTTATTTGCGACTATTTTGAAAGGTATTTTGCATTCGTTTAGCCATTCGGCCATATTAAAATCGAGTTCCGACGGGCCGGTAAACGCGTCTATTATAATGTACACGGTTTTTTTACTTTTGCGCCGGGCTATGCATTCTTCTATCATAACGCGCCAAAGTTCTTTTTCTTTCGCGCTCACCTTTGCAAAACCGTACCCGGGCAAATCTATAATCCAACGCCCCATGGAAACGCTGTAAACGTTTATGCTTCTGGTGCGCCCCGGCGTTTTTGAGGTTCTTGCCAGATTTTTACGCGAACACAAAGCGTTTATAACGCTGCTTTTTCCGACATTAGACCTTCCCGAAAGAATTATCTCGCATATGCTTTTCGGAAGTTTTGCTGCGTCGGATTCAGCCCTGAAAAATTCCGTCTTTTCAAGAAACATCAATTTCTGATTTTGGAAAGAAGCCTTAACATTTCGAGATAAAGCCATACGAGCGTTATCATAAGGGCAAAAGCTCCGTACCATTCCATGTATTTAGGCGCGCCAGACCTTGCGCCGTGCTCGATTATTTCAAAATCTATAATGAGGTTCAAAGACGCGACTACCACTATCACAAGGCTTATTCCGACGCCAAGCCACGACGAATCGTGAATATAAGGGACTCTGCCCGCTCCGAAAACATTAAGCAGCAAGTCGGCTATGTACACTAAAGCTATCGCAAGCGTGGCAAGAACGACCACTTTGGTAAAGCGCGGCGTAGCCCTGAGCATTCCCGTTCTGTAGGCGGCAAGCATGCAAAATAAAACAGCAACTGTCAAAAATACGGCGTTGACCACTATCCCCGGATATTGTTTTTCAGACACAAGGGAAATATATCCCAAGACCATACCTTCGCATATTGCGTAAACCGGCGACAAAAACGGCGAAGCCGGCTTGTTGAATATGCTGATAAGCGCAAGTATAAGGCCTGCAAATATCGCGGGATAGGCAAGGCCCGCGCTGATTTGCGGATGCGTCCACGCGTAAACCGCGCTTGCGGCAAGCAAAGTCCACAAAATTATGCTCTTGTTTATCGTTCCCGAAACCGTCATTGCTTCGGAATTTCTTACTACTCCCCTGAAAACGTCGTCTTTCAAAAGCGGATTGCTCATTTTATTCCTCCTATTTTTTCGTACGCGTTTTTTAAAGTTTCTTTCTGATTGTCAAACAAAAGAACATTTAATGCGTCTTTCAAATTGAACCAGCCTATTTCCGAAATCTCGTCATCTGCCGTTTTTGACGGCTCTTCCAATGCCCGCGCCAAAAAATAAACCGAATGCTTCTCAACCGTACGCCCTTTGGTGTCTTCGCGGGTTCCTTCTATCATATAAACGTCTTCTTGCCTGAAACCGACGGCAAACTCGACAGCGTTTATTCCGGTTTCTTCCGAAATTTCCCTTTTTGCCGTATCGATTTCTTTTTCGCCTTCTTCTATATGGCCTTTAGGGAAACCCCAATTTCCGCTGCGTTTTGAACGCACAAGCAAAAAGAGCGGCTCGCCTGCGTATATTTTATATAAAATGGAACCAAAAGAAAATTCTTTTAACATAAAAACCTTCGCAGAAAGTCAGGCAAAACAAAACCGCTGCCTGCCATCATGCCTTCCTAACCTCTTATCTTCCGCTTTTATTACACCTTAAACAAATTAAACGAAACGCCGAACGACACGTAAAGCATTGTTTCTACGTCTTCCGGCCAATTGTGCCTTGCTATCCTTGAGCTGTCGTAATAAACCGTGTAGCCTAAAGTCGTGGTAAACCACGGTCCTGTTTTAAGAAAGAGTTTATTATCCCATGTAACCACTTCCCCTCTTTCTTTCTTAAACGTTTCGAATACCCTGAAATCGGACGTGAATTTCATGCTTTCCTGAAAAACAAAAACGTAATTGACGACTCCTTCGGCTCCGACATCCCTTGTATTGCCTATCAACGCCGGGTTGCCCGGCCTTATTACCTTTGAGTCAACCTGTCTTAACGCGCCGCCGGCTTTTACTTTCAAAGAATTCATCGAATTGTCGATAAAAGTAAAATTCAAACCCGCAGACTCCATATACGTTACCGGATCCCAAAATTTGTTATGCTGCGATAAGTTATAATAAGCCGCGTAAGGCTGCAAATATCTGTAAATTTTATAAATGAAAACCGTATTGAATTCTATCTTGTCCGAAGACAATGTGTGCTGTGTGCGCGTATCCGTTTCTCCGTACGATTCTTTAAGAGTGGTAGTCCAGTCCGTTTTCTCGCCTTCTCTCTCCAAAGAAACGTCCAGCATTGCCTGCCATGATCTTTTGAACGTCTCTTTTCCCGTCCAGTTTTTGCTTATCGCGTTTTGATTATAAGACCACGAGAAAATCCCGGAAAATTTCCAATTGGGAAATGTTTTTATTTCAGCCGAAGGTTCCGCAGACGCGGGCTCCGGCGCAGGGGGAATAGCAAGTAAGGGAGCAGGCGCTGCCGCGGGAGCGGGAGCCGGTGCAGATGCCGCAGGTGCGGCTGCGGGAGCCGGTGCAGATGCCGGAGTCTGTGCGGGCATCGATGCAGGCGCTGCCGCAGGAGGCTGAGCCGCTGCGGGAGCGGCGGCCGGCGCAGGGGCAGGCGCTGACGCAGAAGCAGAATCGGCAGCGGGAGCAGGAGTTGAAGCAGGCGCCTGAGCGGACGCAAGATCAACAGCTGTTACGGCAAAAGCAAACAGACAAAACGCAAATAATGCTGATTTTTTCATTTTGACTCCTTGTTTAACGGCAAAGTTAAAAGCGGAAAGAATTCGTTTTCGCATTGCGAAAACCGGCTGATTATTCCGGCAAAGCCGAATTTTTAAATTCACGATTTTCTCTTTCCGTCCTTCACTTTTGTTTTTTACCCCGCTTGTCTTCCGACAGTTTTCTTCTTAACAAGTCCAAAGCGTAATTCGACGCCCTTCTTCTTATATCGTCCCTTGAACCCGAAAAATTATATTTGAATGCCTGAACCCCTTTTTTTGAAGCAAGCCCCATATAAACAAGCCCGACCGGCTTTTCCTTCGTCGCGCCGCCGGGACCGGCAATGCCGGTCACCGACAAACCGTAATCGCTTTCCGCAAGTTTTAAAATTCCTAAAGCCATTTCTTTCGCGGTTTCTTCGCTTACCGCGCCGAATTTATCCAGCGTCTCCGGTTTTACTCCCAAAAGTTTGATTTTGGAATCGTTGGAATAAGTCACCGCGGAAGTTTTAAAATACGCCGAACTCCCAGCCGCCGAAGTAATTTTCTGCGCAATCATTCCGCCGGTGCAGGATTCCGCAAAAGACACGGTTTTGCCGTTTTCCGAAAGAAGTTTCCCCGCGGCGCTTTCAAGGGTATCGGAACCGAAACCGAATACGCCGTCTTTTAAAATATTTAAAATTTCAGTTCTCAGGTTATTGAGCGATTCGTCTATAATGAGTTCGTCCGTTCCGGAAACGGAAAATTTTATGTCAATGACCGAATCGCCTGCAAAAATGCCGAATTCGACATGCTTGCCGCCGCCGAAAGACGCAATGTCCATTACGGGCTTTATCATTTCCGCAACTACGGACTCGGCGTATCCGAACACATGCACGGTTTCGCTCTTTTTTATGCCTGAAAAATAACTTTTCAAAAACGGTTCGGCGGTTTCTTCAAACATAGGCTGCATTTCGCGGGGAGGTCCCGGGAGCAAAAACAAAGTTTTTCTGCGGCTTTTTCCGCCGGAAAAATATTCGAAGTGAAGCATCTGCCCCGGCGCCGT